>CAMSEM010000010.1 GCA_947057505.1 uncultured Clostridium sp.
TAGAAGAAAGAAATAGAACAGATACAAAGTTTTTAGATGAAAGATAAATTACAATTTAGGAGTACGATTATGGATAATCTATATATAAGAGAGCTCAAAGAAAATGAATACAAGATACTTGATAATTTTTTATATGAGGCAATATTTATTCCAAAAGGAACGGAAAAGCCACCAAGAGAAATAATCAATAATGAAAAGTTACAAGTATATGTAAAAGACTTTGGCAATTATAAAGATGATAATTGCTTTGTAGCAGAACATAATAATAAAATTGTTGGTGCTTGTTGGACTAGAATAATGAATGATTATGGGCATATTGATGATAATACTCCATCTTTTGCAATTTCATTATATGAAGAATATAGAGGCAAAGGCATTGGAACAGAATTAATGAAAACTATGTTAAAACTTTTAAAAAATAAAGGTTATAAAAAGACATCATTAGCAGTTCAAAAAGATAATTATGCTGTAAAGATGTATAAAAATGTGGGTTTTAGAATTGTTGATGAAAATGAACAAGAATATATAATGATATGTGATTTGTAAATTACAATTTGAAAGGAACGGAAATGATACAACTATTAAAATATGGAAATACAAATTGTTATTATATAAAAGGTAAAAATGGTAGTATATTAGTAGATACAGACTGGGCAGGAACACTACAAGCCTTTTATAGAAAAATGAAAGAATTGGATATCGAAAAAATTGATTATCTTTTAATAACACATTACCACCCAGACCACATAGGAATAGCACAAGATATAATTGATATGGGAACAAAACTATTATTAGTAGATGTTCAAAAAGATTATATTAATAGTTCAGATACAATTTTGCAAAAAGATAAAAATATTCAGTTTAAGCCTATAAATACAGAGCCTGTAATTATATCGTGTGATCAAAGTAGAGAGTTTTTAAATGATTTAGGGATAGATGGAGAAATAATATATACACCAGGACATAGTGAAGATAGTATTTCTCTAATTTTAGATAATGGTAGTGCTTTTGTAGGAGATTTATACGATTTAAAATCTGCAATAACATTTAATGATGAAAAGATAAATAATAGTTGGAATAAAATATTAAGCCATAATATATCAAAAATATACTATGGTCATCACGAACAAACTATTAGCAATATAAAAAAGATAGAAGATACACTAATCAATTAGTGCGAAAAATTACAATTTGAAAGTAGGTAAAAATGAAAAAGAAAGAATTAATTATAATTGGCATTCTCACAATATTATTAGCATTTATGGATATAAGTGGACTACCTAGTGCCTTATTTATAAATATTGAAATTTTAGATATTACACCATTTTATTGGACTTTGATGTTTAATTTTATAATTATTGGAGTAATTGCCTTTTTTACACTAAAGTATCTTTGTCCTAATTGGAAATTAGGATTTAATAAAAAAGAGTTGAAAAGTGGACTAAAAAAATATGGACTAGCAGGAATTGTTGTAGGTGTTATATCAGGAATAGCATTTTATATTGGCTTAAAACCTTTTAATTATAATCCAACAATTTGGAAAGTTTTAATTGAAGGAATTATATATTATATAGGTGTTGCAATAGTCGAAGAATTATATGTGAGAGGATTATTATTAAATCTTATTGAAAAATTATACTATAAAAAAAGAAACAATACGATTATAGCAATTATTGTATCATCTGTTATTTTTGGATTAGGACATATATTTGGTGTTTTAGGGCAACCTTTACTTGTTATACTTACAAAAGTAGTATGGACTATTGCTATGGGAATATATTTTGGGACAATATATAAGAAAACTAACAATTTATGGTTACCAATTATTTTACATTTTATAATAAATGTATGTGCCTTACCATATTGTTTTACAACAATAACAACTTATCCAAATATAAGTTTATATATCATTTTACCAACTTATATATTACTAGGAATATATAGTTTAAATATTATGAAAAGAAAAAGATAAATTACAATTTTGAGAACTCTACTAATCGTTGTTTTCCTCACTCAACGATTAGTATGTTTACTTTTATATATAAAGATTTTACAATAATATTAAAGGAGGGCAAGGTATGAAACAAGCAAAGGTAGGAAAATTCATTGCTGAATGTAGAAAAAATAAAAAGATGACACAAGCAGAACTTGCAGAAAAGCTAAATATTACAGATAGAGCAATATCAAAGTGGGAAACAGGAAAGGGTATGCCTGATTCTTCTATAATGCTTGAACTATGTAATGAACTTGATATTAGTGTAAATGAATTATTAAGTGGGGAGGTTATTAAAATGGAAACTTATAATCAAAAAGCAGAAGAAAACTTATTGCAGATGAAAAAACAAATTGAGAAAATGAGAAAAAAATTTAGTATAATTTCTTACATATTTGGTACAATTACAATTTTAATGTTTATAGGAAATATAATATTAAATTCTATTTATCGTGATAGTTGGGATAATTCATTATATCGTGTATTGGGATTGATAATTAGTTTTATAGCTTGTATGTTTTGGTTTGGAGCAAGTGTTTTAAAATTTAAAGATAAAAATGAATAATAAATTACATGTTTTAAGGAGCAATTTATGATAAGAGAATTTGAAGATAATGATATAGATAATATAATGCAGATATGGAAAAGCGAAAATATAAAGGTTCATAATTTTATTTCAAAAGAATATTGGGAAAACAATTACGAATATGTAAAAAATATTTTACCAAATGCAAAAATATATGTTTTTACGATTAAAGAAAAAATTGTAGGTTTTGTAGGAGCAAATAATAACTATATCGAAGGTATATTTGTTGATACGAATAATCAAAGCAATGGGATAGGAACATCTTTATTAAATAAAGTAAAAGAAAGCAGAAATAATTTAACATTAAGTGTATATAAGAAAAATACAAATGCTATTAATTTTTATAAAAAAAATGATTTTATAATTACAAGTGAAAATATAGATAAAAATACAAATGAAATAGAATATACAATGACTTGGAATAGGTAAGCGAGAACTTACAATAAGTCTAGGAGATAAAAAATAAAGGATAAGAAAAAAATAATAAACTGGATAATAGCAATAATAGTGGCTATTGTATATTTAACAGTAAGTATTGTATTTAAGGCTTGGGCATATTCTTGGCTTATATGGACTGCTTATGCAATTTATAGATTTATTGCTAAATAGAAAAATTACATCTAACAGTATACATGTAATTTATGGCTCACCTTATTTTGACAATTAAAGAAAGGACTACTAAAATGAAAAAAATAAACAAAAATGAGTTGTCCCAACTATTTATAGCATTAAGAAGCAATAATGTAATAGCATTTGAAAAGTTATATAATTTATATAACAAATTAATATACAGTATTGCTTTTAGTATTGTAAAAAATAAGCAAGATGCAGAAGACATTGTTCAAATGGTATTTATTAAAATATATTCTATTGATAAAAGCAAATTGCCTTCTAAAAGTGAATCAAGTTGGTTATATTCTATAACTAAAAATGAGGCAATAAACTTTTTAAAAAAAAGAAATAATATTATTAGTTTAGATTGTATCTATGAAATAGAAGATAATAACAACGAAATAAATAAAATAATAGATAAAAATACTTATAATAAGCTAATTAGTAGTCTTAGTGATAAAGAAAAAGAAATTGTTTCTTTAAAAATATTAGCCCATTTGTCTTTTGATGAAATTGGAGAAATATTAAAAATTCCTATAGGAACTATAAAGTGGAAATACTATAAATCCATAAATACTTTAAAAATATTGTTAAGTAATTTAGGAATATTTATTATAACAACCATCTTAAGTATTACTACATTTAAAAATCAGAGAAAAACAAATTCTCCTATTGAAACTGAAACTAATCTAGTAACAAATAATCATTTTAGAGAAGAAAATATAAGTGAATCTCCTTCTAAAGAAGATTTTAAAAAAGAGGAAAATTCTATTTTAGAAGATAATAATTTTGAAACAACAGAAAATGTAATAGAAATACCAATTACCTATAATAATACAAATTATATAGGCTTAAGTTTTATGGGTATTTCAATAGTATCTTTTATAATAACAATAGTTTTTTTAATTATTTTCATAAAACACCAACTAAAAATAAGAAAAAATTTGTCTAAATAATAGAAAGGTATTAGGTGATTATATGAAAAAAAGATTTATTTTATTGTTAATAATATTTATATTATTGATATTATTAATTCCTATTCCATTTTATTTAAAGGATGGCGGTAGCATTGAGTTTAGGTCATTATTATATACCATAACTAAGTATAATAAACTAACATCCCAAAATGAAAATGTAGAAGATGTTTATATACAAGGAATTGGAATTAAAATATTAGGTATGGAAGTGTATAATAATACAAACAAGCAATCTATTAAAATTAAAGCTAATAAAGAAGAAGAACATAATAATCAAAACCAAGTAGGCACTGTTAATAGCTTTGTAGGTACTATATTAGAAGAGACAACTACATATATGATTGTAGAACCAAATGAAGATGAAATAGAAAGAAAAACAGCAGATAAAATTGTGATTAATTATGGGACTGATCACATAGATTATTTATATGGTGTAGGTAGAAAAGTAATTATTGTTTATACTGGTTATATCAAAGAAACATATCCAGCTCAAATAGATACAAATGATATTTTAATTAATGGATATGAAGAATTTAAATTAGCAGTGAAAACAAATAATAGTAAAAGTATGGTAAAAGTACTAAACAATAAAGATTTAGATAAAAATGATATAAATTACAATTTATATTACTATGGAATTGATGAAGTAGAAATTACTATAAACAACAAAACAATGTCATTAGAAGAATCATTAAGAAGTGGAAAAATGACTATAGACGGATTAATAATAAAAGCAAATAAAGATTTTCCAAATGCAAAAGTTTATAAAGATGGTGGTAGTATTGAATACCATTATGATAATTATACAATTATAAAAATGCATAAAGAAACTGGAAACAGAGATGTATATATTGGAATAAAAGATATGACCATTAATGATATTAATTAAAAATAAAAAGAGAGGTACTCTATTTTGAAGTGTACCTCTCTTTTTTTTATAAGGTTTGTGCTTGTGCAAGGTTATAGTTACGATACTTTAGATTGTTTGTAACCTCTTTTATGACATTAATAAATTTAGGTAACTCCACAGCACTTTTCACATCAGTAAGCTCAATTTCCATAAGAGCATAATCTTTTGAAAAGTCAAACAAGTCTACCTCAAAGTACTGCCCTTGGTAAACAAAGCAAACTCGTTTTTTTACAAGTGGTGGCCTTGAAGTATCCATATTGGCTAAATAACCAATATATTCCTTCTCTGTAATTTTTCTCTCCTTTTCCACTCGTCTTAATTCATCCAGCTCCTTTTTTTCTGTTAAATAATAAGAAAAATGACCATTTTGCCCACGTTGTCTTACACGTTTTTCTTTATCATTAGTAGATTTCAAATATGTTTGAACAATATCTACTATATTAATGGCTGTGTGCTTGGCAATTTCTTCTACATTTGGCTTTTGAATTAGGTACTTTCTTTCAATTTCAAGCGGAATTGGCTCTCCTAATACAGCATAAATTTCGCCAAGAAGTCTTTCCATTTTCTTTTCAAAGTTGGTACTGTTATCAATCATACGAAAATGGGGATGTCCAGTCCAATTAGCAATTCCACGCTTATCTAACTCTCTTGCTTGCTTAGGGGTTTCAGTTCTTGCACTATTATTTTCTAATGTGTAAAACTCCTCTGCCCCATCTGCTGCTGTTACCAAATGAAATACTGCATTGTATCTATCTCTTGCCTCTACTTCATTTAGAAAATTTTTTGCCAAAATTTCTTGAAACTCTTCATTACTAACGTAACTTTTGCTGTCCATAATTCCTCTGTCAAGCAATATTACTACTTTATCAGCAGGAATTAGTCGTGCCACTTTTTTGTACATTTCTTCTTTATGTAGCTGTTTTTCAAATACTACATATTGAAATGTTAGTACATCCAGTGAATTTCCAAATGGTCGTATACCATTTGGAATTAATTCTGTGGCTGTTTCGGGTATTATTAATACATAATATCCCCGATTACTTAGTTCTTGTTCTATTAATGACAAACCTGTTGACTTGCCAGAGCAAGGACCTCCTGTAATAACAATCGTCCAAACCTCTTTCATAGTAAGCACCTCCTAAAATTTTATAAAGGCTTATCAACTTATAATGCATGTATTATATCATGTATTATGTAAAATGTAAAGTAAGTATGATATTTATTTCTTTGACTATTTTTTATTCCATATAGTACAATAAGTCCACCTACCTAAGTAA
Organism: uncultured Clostridium sp.; assembly: GCA_947057505.1. Taxonomy (GTDB): domain Bacteria; phylum Bacillota; class Clostridia; order TANB77; family CAG-508; genus CAG-273. The sequence continues at coordinate 6,356 of CAMSEM010000010.1, forward strand.
ATACATATGCTAAAATACACTTTCTTTTTTCGCTCACTTATTTCACATCCTTATATTTCTTACTTTTTTAGTATCTATTTAGTAATTTTCCATGGCAATAAAATAGACTATATTAGCTAGTATCCTTTTTGTATAATATATCAAAACTCGACATTTTTCAAAACTGCCGAGTTTTAATATTAACATTATTCTAATTTTATTTGCTCTAGGTCTTTGATACTAGGGTCATAAATGGATTTTCCTGTATAGCTAAATCTAGAGCCATGACATGGACAGTCCCATGTTTTTTCTAAATTATTCCATGATAGTTCACATCCCAAATGACTACACACTGGTTTTATAGCAAACAAATTTCCTGTTTTGTCTTTATAAATTCCTACTTTTTTGCCATCCATTTCTATTATTTTAGCATTTTCTTTTGGTATTTTTTTTATAGTTTCTTCTGAAATTTTAAATTTTTCTATAATTAATGATTTTGTTACTTCTTTTAAAAGATTTCCCATTTCTTGATGATTTTTGATTGGTTCTAATCTAGTAGAGGTAAATACTTCTTCATAAGGATTTTCTTTTCCTAGTATTTTATCTACTATGATATTAGCAGCTACATTAGAAGTTGTTATTCCCCACTTTTTATAGCCTGTTGCTACATATACATTTGGCATTAAATGCGAGAATTCTCCAATATATGGTATTTTATCTAGTGAAATGCAATCTTCGGTACACCACTGATATTTTACTTTGCAGCTTGAGTCGATTTGTTTTGCAACTTTTATTAAGTCTTGATAGCTATTTGATAAATCTTTTTTTTCTCCTGTTTTATGGTCTGAACCTGCAATTAATAAGAGTCTATTTTCATCTTCTCCTGCTGTTCTAAAAGAGAGTGTTGGCTTTTCGCAATTAATATACATTCCCTTAAAGTTTGCTTTTTGTGTTTCTACTGCTATTACATATGATAAAGATTGATACATTTTTAAAAAATAGTAGCCTGGTATATTAATAATAGGATAGTGACTGGCAAGCACTACATATTTTGCTGTAATGGTACTTCCGTTTTCTGCAATGATTTCATAGTTCTTTCCTTTACTTTTTACATCTATCACTTTTGTATTTTCAAAAATAGACACTTTATTTTTTAAAGCTGCCTCTACTAATCCTTGCGCATATTTGCAAGGATTAAATTGTGCTTGATTGGTAAATTTGATAGCTCCTAATACTTCTATTGGTAATTCTGTTTTGGTTACAAATTCTGCTTGTTTCCCTAAACTTTTTACCACTTCTACTTCTTTTTGTATTTTAGGAAGTTCTTCTTTTTTATTAGTAAATACATAAGCATCTTGCTTTTCAAATTCACATTCTATATTTTCTTCTTGCACTATTTTTTCTATATTTCGAATGGCTTGTTCATTTGCTTGTAAATATTGCTTTGCTTTTTCTCTTCCTTGTGAATTTAGCAAATAATCGTAAAAGAGCCCATGTTGACTTGTAATTTTAGCAGTCGAATTACCGTGTGGTGTGCTCACACAAACGTGTTTTTTCTAACACTACCGTCTTTAAGTTTGTTTTTGATAAGTAATAGGCTATACTTAATCCCGTTATTCCACCTCCTATAATACATATATCTGCTTCTTGATTTTCTTCTAAGCTTTTAAAATTTTCTTTCGTTTTTTGAGTACTTTCTATCCAATATGATAACATTTTTTCATTCCTTTCTATTTTATTTTTTATGATTAGAAATATAAACCTTATGTTTTCTTACTTAAAACCACTTTGATACTCTCTAATTTGTTATTTCTCAAAACATGTAATGTAACTTCATCTCCTGGCTTTTTTGTATAAATATAGCATCTTAAATCACACATTTTATTTAAAGTAATTCCATCAATATCTACTAAAATGTCCCTTTCTTTTATACCAGAGCGTGCAGCTGGTGAATTTGGATTTAAGTCTGCTACATAAATTCCATTTTCTAATTTTAAACTATTGTCTAAATATGGGATAACATTTTTGTCATAGGCAAAAATTCCTAAATAGGCTTCTTCAAATGCTCCTTTGCTTGTAAAACTATGGATAATGGTTTTTACTGTATTAATTGGTACTGCAAAACCTATTCCTTCTGCTGATGTGATTTTTACACTGTTAATACCAATTACTTGTCCATCTAAGTTAATGAGTGGTCCTCCGCTATTTCCTGGGTTGATGGTAGCATCTGTTTGAATTAAATCTTCCATATAGGAGGATTTTTCTTCTTCTTTTATTACAATGGTGCGATTAACCGCACTAACAATACCTGATGTTACTGTTCTTTGAAATTCAAATCCTACAGGGTTTCCAATGGCATATACGGTTTGCCCAACTTTTACTTCTCCCGAGTCTCCTAAACTTACATAGGGTAAGTTTTTAGCATTAATTTTTACAATACTTAAGTCAATATTGCTGTCAGACCATACTACATTTGCTTGATAACTTTTTCCATTTGGCAAAGTAACATAGCAGTTACTATATTTTGCACCAGATACGTGTTCATTTGTTAAAATATAGCCATTTTCTGCTACTATCATGCCTGTTCCTAAGCCTACTTGTGAACTTCCATTTTGTGTAAATATGGTGTTTCCTGCTTCCTTTAGTTTAGAAATTCCTACAATGCTTTCATTGACTTGTTCTATTACTTTTGTAATTGTTTTTTCTTCCTCTTTTTCTTGTTCTATGGTTTGTGATAATCTGCTTGCTGTTACTGGCTGTTTTGATAAGTTTTCACCTGTGTTTACATCAATGCCAGTATATAATACATAGCTAAGTGCAATGATAATGACTATTAATATGCAAATGATGACATTGGTAACATATGTTTTTATTCTTCTTGTTTTTTCTTTTTTTATGTAGTTTTCCATTTTTTCTCCCTTCTAGTGTTTGTTTTTATCATTTTTTCCATTTTTTCTTTTTTTAAACACTAAGGGCAAAAAAACACCACAGTTTTTAATTAAAAACTGTGGTGTAAAAATTCATGCTTACTTTTTAGAAACTAAAGTGGATTTATCATTATTTTAATTTATAGCTCTCTTCTACCTTCTAGTGCTTTACTTAAGGTTACTTCATCTGTATATTCTAAATCTCCTCCTACTGGAATTCCATGTGCTATTCTAGTTACTTTTACGCCTAATGGTTTTACTAGTTTTGAAATGTACATAGCTGTTGCTTCTCCTTCTACACGTGGGTTGGTTGCTAATATAATTTCTTTTACGTTTCCTTCCATTAAGTGACTTAGTAATTCTTTTATTTTAATATCATCTGGACCTACACCATTCATTGGCGAAATACTACCATGTAATACATGGTAAATTCCTTTAAACTCGTGTGTTTTTTCCATTGCTACTACATCTCTTACGTCTTCTACTACACAAATAATGCTATGGTCTCTATTGCCATTACTACAAATTGGGCAAGGATCTATATCTGTTATATTATAACAGATTGAACAATATTTTAAATTCTTTTTTGCGTTTAAAATAGCTTGTACAAATTCGTTTGTTTCTTCCTCTGTAGCGTCTAATATATGAAAAGCAAGCCTAGCTGCTGTTTTATTTCCAATACTAGGCAATTTTTCAAAACTTTCTATTAGTTTTTCAATAGATGGTGAGTAATATGACATTTTTATGCTCCTTCTTTTGCTATTATGCCACCAAAACATAGAAATAGAATGTATTATATTATTTTCTAAGCGAGTTAAGGTGGGGACCGACAAGTTAGAAACCGTTAAAGGATTACACGGATACCAATTTAATTTATTGATAGTAATCCGATTACGGTTTCTTCGTAGTTGGGGCGAGCAAGAAAATAATATAATACATTCTATATTATTTCCTTCTCATAATGTGTATTCTTACATTAATCCAGGAATATTATACTTTCCAAGTTGTTTTGCTTGTGCATCATCTACTTTTCTTAAAGCTTCATTTACACAACTTAAAATCAAATCTTGTAGCATTTCTACATCTTCTGGGTCGACTACTTCTTTTTTGATTGTAATTTCTTTGATTTCTTTACCACCTGTAACTTTTACATATACAGCTCTACCACCAGCACTTGCATCAAACTCTGTTGCAGCAAGTTCTGTTTGTGATTTTTCCATATCAGCTTGCATTTTTTTTGCTTCTTTCATTAATTGGTTTAGGTTCATTCCTCCAAAACCTCCGCCCATTCCTGGGAATCCTCTTTTTGACATTTTTATTTCCTCCTTGTTTTTTGAAACTACTATATAACATTTAAATTAATTATATTACTAAAGTTAAAACGATATTATATATAACTATATGCTAACATTATCTTGTGAAATTTTTAAGTCCTTGCATGGGTAAGTTCCTACTATTATTCTATTACATTAATAGGAATATCTAATTCTTTTATTGCTTGTTCTTCTGGACTTTTTTGTTTTGCCTTTTGTGCTAAAAGTGCATCTTGACAATCTAGTAATTTAATTCTCATTTCTTTACCACATTCTATAGATATTAGTCTTGTTAGTTCTTGTACGTTTTCTGGTTTTTCCATAATACTTTTTACAAAAGGTGTTAATCCATTTTGAAATACAATTCCTACTGTCATGTCGTTTAACTCTGTGGCTACGGTATTCATAAGGTTACTAACTAACATCATTTTTCTTTGTGCTTTTAATTCTTCTATAATTTTAGACCAAAATTCTAATTTATCTATTTTCATATTGCTAACTTGTTCAATAGCAAGTTTTCCAATATTTCCTGTTATTTGTGGTTTTGCTTGTTTTGTATTTTGCATGGTATTAGCTGGTTGTGCCACAATATTTCCTGTTTTTATTTTGTTTTCTATTTCATTTAAACGTGCATAAATATCTTCTAGCCCGCTATCACTTTTGGTTGTTTCTTCTGGGTGACACATTTTTATCATGGCTACTTCAAATAAGATTGTTTTTTGTGAAGACCATTTCATTTCGTTTTCTAGGCTTGATAGGGTGTATATAATTTGTAATAGTCTTTCTTTTAAAACTTTTTCAGCTATTTCTTTTATTTGTTCTATTTCGTTTTCATTATATATTTCTAATTTTCCACTTGTCTTCCATACTAAAATATCTTTAGTGTATTTGATTAGTTCCCATAAAAGATTACTTAAGTCTTTTCCTTCATTTTCTACTTGTTCTACTACTCCGAATAACATCTTCTACTTTGTATTCTATGATTGCTTTTATAATTTTAGAAACAAATGCTAATTTTGGAATACCTACTAAGTCTTTTACAAAGTCTTCATCTATTTTTTCGTTTCCTTCTTGCAAACATCTTTCTAAAATGCTTAGGGCATCTCTCATGGCACCTTCTGCTAAAATTGCAATTAGTTTTAAGGCTTCTTCCGTAATTTCTATGTTACTTTGTTCACATACGTATTTTAGCCTTTTGCTAATATTTTCATTGGATATTTTTTTAAAGTCAAATCTTTGACATCTTGAAAGTATGGTTGCTGGTAGTTTTTGTGGTTCTGTTGTGGCAAGTATAAATTTTACGTGTGCAGGTGGTTCTTCTAATGTTTTTAATAAGGCATTGAAGGCACCTGTGGATAGCATATGTACCTCATCGATAATATATACTCTATATTTTGCAAGTGTTGGTAAAAAGTTTACTTCATCACGAATGGCTCTAATGTCATCTACACTGTTGTTAGATGCAGCATCCATTTCTACAATGTCTGTTAAAGAACCGTGAAATTGCTGCTTTGCAGATTTCACATTCATTACATGGCTCTCCATCTTGTGGGTTTAAACAGTTTACGGCTCTTGCTAATATTTTAGCTGTTGTTGTTTTTCCGGTTCCTCTTCCTCCATTTAAAAGGTAAGCATGACCTACTCTTCCTGCTACAATTTGGTTTCTAATAGTTCTTGTGATGTGTTCTTGCCCTACCATATCTTCAAATTTAAGTGGTCTAAATTTTCTATATAAAGCTGTATATGCCATTTGTTTTCCACCTCTTTATTTTGATAAAAATGGTATGAACTTAAAAACCTTCTAGCCACTCTATGGAAAGTAAATTCCACACAGAAGTATCTACTTATTGCTGCTTCCTTCCAGACCTGACAAATTTCATAGGCTTCCATTGGTTTTACTTTCCATACAATGGCTAATTTTTCTTAAAATTCATACCATTTGCATTATATACTTTTTTGTTTATTTTAGCAAGTATCTTTGCTTATTTTCTTGAGGTTTCTTGAAATTCTATACAAAAATGAGAGAAAGATCCTAAGATATAGGCTTTTCTCTCATAGAATTAATTATTTTTATTTGATATATAATGCAATTCTAAAACCTTGAGCATTACTTGTTTCTAATAAAACATTAGTGCTAATCCTAACAGAAGCTGGATATTCTAAACCTATCTGTCCCCAAGCTCCCCTCTAATAACACGATATATTCAATTACTGGTGGCTTATCTGGATTTTCTGGCTCTGTTGGTGTAGTTACTCCTCCCCCATTTCCACTTGTTAAATATTCATCTAATTTTGCTAAGTCTTTCCTATCTTTTTTGCTGCCTTTTCTGTTTCTTTGGCTTTTTTTCCGCCATCGTTATAATTCCACTATCACCAAATAGCACAGTTATACTTACTCCTGCAAGATTAAAAGTACTACAATAGTGACTACTAGGGCAATTAATGCAATACCTTTTTCTGCTCTTTTTTTCCTGTTTCTCTTTCATAAAATTCTCCTTTTTTCTTATGTTTATTTTTTTATTTAAAAGCTCTTTATTATTTTTTTCGTTCTTTATTATATATTTTTTGAATAGCACTTTACAACGGAATGCTTTTATTATGTGGTATCATATTTGCATAATTTTGTACCATTTTTATTGCTGCTATGTATAACCTATATTCCTTGTTTTTATTTGTGAATATATTTTTAAATTGCATTTTGTAAAATAAGAAGGAAAATCTATCCTTATCTTATAAGAAAAATCTAGAGATTTTTTATAGAATAAAAAAGTAATTGCAACTTTAAAAGAAACTAAATGTTATAATACATTTAGTTTCTTTATATACTATTGAATTGGTCATTTTTGTAAGAATATCAATATTTTTTATTAATACTCTGGTTGTATATAATTCCAATCTCCCAAAGGGTTTCCATTTTCATCATATGACACACAAACTCCCTCTGCTATTACTACTATTGGCTGATTATTTGTTTCTACCACTAAATTAGTAGTAAATTCCTCACTAGATAGCATATTTTGATAATACCAATATCCATCTTCTTCATAATTCCAGCTTGAATGTTGTTTTACAGTATAATAATCTTCTGATACAGCAAATATCTTGATTCTTACATAGCAATCGCTTTGAGTACTTGCATTTTTTATCATAATATTATTTAAATTTTCCTCTTTTGTATTTTGTATTTCAAATTTTATCTGAAATCTCCCTACACTAGGATTAGCGCAAATACTTATGATTGGTTTCATTATTGTCATGGTCATTATTATAATAGCTATTAGTATTTTAAATTTATATTTTTTTGTTTTTTTCATACTTTTCTCCTAATTTTTAAATTTTCATTCCATCATTTTTGATGAGTTTGCCACAATATTTATATTCAAAATTACATTCAACAGTTTCATTCTCATCAAGTGTTTTTTCTACAATTTGTTCTGTCATTAATTGGTAACTAGCTCCAGGGTATACACTTTCTACTGTTAAAACTGTTCCTTTTGGTACATTGGCAACTATGTTAATTATTGGATGTCGTTCTTGTTCATTTACTTTAATTAATACTATATTTTCATATACCACAGAATTATTACATTTTCCAATTATTTTATACACCGTTGAAAATTCTTCTACATTTGAATTAAAGTCTACTACATTTACTTGTATTTGAACTTTAGCATCTATTGTTTGAACTGGTGGATTTTCTGGGTCTGTTGGACTATTGGTCCCTTCCCAATTTCCACTTGTTAAATATTTATTTAATTTATCTAAGTCTGCTTGGTCTTTATCTGCTGACTGCTGTGTTTTATTGGCTGCTTCCTGTGCCATTTTGATGATTCCACTATCTCCAAATAACAAGGTTATACTTACCCCTGCCAAGATTAAGAGTACTACAATAGTGACTACTAGGGCAATTAATGTAATACCTTTTTCTAGTATTCTTTTTACATGTTTCTCTTTCATAAAAATCTCCTTTTTTTCTTATGTTTATTTTGCTTTATTTAAATATATTTTATTCTTTTTCGTTTCTTATTATATATTTGTTAATAATGCTTTACAACAAAACGCTTTTATTATGTGGTATCATATTTACATAATTTCACTTTTACTATATCTATTACTACTATGTATAATGTATATTACCTATTTCTATTTGTCAATACGATTTTGTAAATCTTTTTAACATTTCTTTCATTTTTTATTTACATAAATTAACAATTTAATATTTATACTTACAATATAAAAATTTTTAATGGAACAAGGTGTTCTAATTTTACTTAAAAGCAAAATTAAAATAACATGAGCATTCATGTCAAAGCAAAAAGATTACTATATTGTATGATTTTTGGCACAAAGAAACTGAATAATTACTTTTTTTTGTAATTATTCAGTTCTTTTTTATTTTTTAGAAAAATCACCAAATTTTACTATTTAACATGGTTCGGTTTCTTATCTATCAAAAAGAATTTTAATGGCCCATAGCCCTGATATTCCAACTAATATATATATTATTCTACTGATAATTGACATTGCGCCAAAAATTGCATCTACTAGGTTAAAGTTAAATATTCCTACTAATCCCCAATTGATAGCTCCTATAATAATTAATACAAGTGCTATTTTATCGATTATTTTCATTTTTTAATAGCCTCCTTTTATAAAGATTTTTAATATTAGTATATACTATTTGTTTTTGTTTATTCTTTATTTTAGGAGGCTTATTTTTCTAATTTTGGAAATTTTTATTGTATAGGAAAAATCGCAGATTTTTGCTATACAACAAGGTTAAGTTTCTTATTTTAACATATTTTTTTTATTTAACCATAGTGTTATAAATAGTGTAATTAGTACAGAGAATGTTACAATTAGTACAAATCCCCATGGGCTATTTTGCATTGGTACTGGTACATTCATTCCCCAATAGCTAGATATCATGGTTGGTATTGCTAAAATAATGGTAATGGAAGTTAGTACTTTCATTACACCATTTAGGTTATTGGAAATAATAGAGGCATATGCATCCATGGTTCCATTTAAAATGTCACTATAAATTTTTGCCATTTCAATTGCTTGTTTATTTTCGATGATGGCATCTTCTAGAATGTCTTCATCTTCTTCATATAGTTTTATCATTTTACCACGCATGGTTTTTTCCATAACTACTTCGTTTGCTTTTAGTGATGTTGTAAAGTACACTAAGCTCTTTTCTAAGCTTAGTAATTTTAATAGTTCTTTATTTTTCATAGAACTTTTTAATACAGATTCTGCAATTTCTGTTTCTTTATTAATTTGTTTTAGTAGTGTTAGGTATAGTGCTGCATTTGAGTATAATATTTGTAATAAGAATCTACTTTTTTTATAGGTCATAATACCTTTCATATTATTTTTACTAAGGTTTTGAATGATATCATTTTTTCTAATAGAAACAGTAATAAAATAGTCATCTCTTACAAAAATAATACCAATTGGCATGGTACTATAAATTAAGGTGTCTCCATCTCTTTCTCTAATTGGTACATCTATAATAAAAAGCATAGTGTTGTCATCATCTTCTATATCAATTCTGGCTTTTTCTTCAGAATCTAATGCATACCTAATAAAGTCTTCTTGTATGTTAACATTTTTACATACATCTTTTATTTCTTGTTCAGTCGGGGCAATCATGTTAATCCAGTTCCCTTTTTGATAATTTTCTACCTTGTTTGTACTATTTGTTTTTAAGTCTGTGTAATACATTTCTACCATAATTTCACCCCATTTTTATATTTATAATTATTAGATATTATCCACTTAGTTTTGCAGTGTGTGGGCATTTAAATTGTGATTTATCACAATTTAAATAGCAGAGCGTCCTACGAGAAACAGTGGTGTTAAGCAGTGTTTCGAAAACGTAAAAACTACATATATATAGCTTTTTATATAACTCTACTTATCATACTGTTTATTTCATATTACGTCAATATCTTTTCTCTTATTTTTTCTAGTGCAATTTTTCTTGCACTTATTTCATTTTTTTCTTCTTGCGATAGTTCTGCTAATGTTTTTCCGCTTTCTAGCTCAAATATTTCGTCAAAACCAAAGCCGTTTTCTCCTCTAACTTTTTCTGCTACATAACCGTCTATTTTACCTATTTCACAAATGGTTTCTTTTCCATTTGATAAAGCCATTGCAGTAATAAATGCTATTTTTCTTTTTTCTTTTGGAACGCCATTTAATTTTTCTATAATGGCTAGGTTACGCTGTCTATCTGTTCCAGCATGCCATCTTTTGGTAAATACTCCTGGAAATCCATCTAAATATTCTATTTGAATTCCAGAGTCATCTGCTAGGCACATTTTTCCATTTAACTCTTTTGCTATGGTTTCTGCTTTTTTGATAGCGTTGCCTTCAAAGGTATCTTTATCTTCTTCTACATCGATGTCAATTCCCGCTTCGTTCATTGAAATAATTTGATAGTTTGATAATATTTCTTGTGCTTCTTTTATTTTTCCTTTATTAGCTGAGGCAATTACAATTTCTTTCATATTTTTATATTCTCTCCATCTTATCTAATATTTGCTTTTTGTAGTCTATACCTTTTTTTGCTACTATTTGCCTAATATTTATTCTTGCAACCGCTTCTATAAAACGGCATAATTCTTCTTCTTTTAAAATTTGAGGTGTCCCTTCTTTAAGTTTTGTTTTATCTAATTAAATTTTTTGTATTAATTGTATATTACCACTAGTTTCTCCTTTTGTCTATAGTTTGTTTTTATTTCATCTTATCTTAAAATTATACTTTCAAAAAATCCTTCTTGGAATTCCACTATTGCATCATTTGAATATTCTTTTTCCTTTGAGACTACAATTAATTTATCATCATAATCGTTAGTTCTATGTATTACTTCAATACTGAATCCATTTTATTTTTCCTCGTTTATTTTAATTTTCTATTACATTATAGCGTAAGTTTTCATTATTTTAAAGTTTTGTAAAAAAAAGGCAAGCATTTGCTTGCCTTTTTCTTATAACCGCTTAAACAAATTACCAAATTTGCTTAAGCATTGCCAATTCTTCGTTGGCTGCGAGCTGCAACACCGGAATTTTGGATTCGGCTGTGGTGAGCTCATTGGGGTCTTTCGATAAGATAATGCCGATGGGTTCCAAATCTTTGACAACCCTTCTTACAATTTCTTTACTGTTTTCCCCGATGCCACCAGTAAATACAATAGCATCTACTTTGCCGCCGAGCTGGAAGTAGGCAGCGCCACAGGCTTTGATCACTTCTTGTACAAATTTTTTAACTGCCAGACCTGCTCTATGGAAGCCTTTTCCCTCCAATTCCAACAGATAACGCATGTCAGAGATTGTTCCATCAGAAATGCCGAGCAAACCAGATTCCTTGTTAAGTACTTTGTTTGCTTCTTCCACACTGCCACATTCTTCTACCACTTTGAGAACCACACCGGGGTCCAAATGACCAGGTCTTGTTCCCATTGTGAGACCATCAAGCGGAGTATACCCCATAGTTGTATCGAAGGATTTCCCTTCTTTTACAGTGGTAATACTTGCGCCATTGCCCAGATGGCAAATGATGAGGTTTACTTCTTCCTTTGGTTTGCCCAAGTACTGAGCAGTCCTAACGGTCATGTCTTCATGAGAAATTCCATGGAAACCATAGACCTGGATGCCTTTTTCGTAGTATTTGTACGGCAAAGCATAAATTCTGTTTACTTCAGGAATGGTACTGTGAAATGCAGTATCAAACACAAAGTAGTGCTCTGCATGAGGCATTTTTTCCACTGCCCGCTTTGCGCATGCAAGGTTTGCGGGGTTATGGAGTGGCGCCAAGTCAAGCATACCTTCAAACTGTTTCAGCACTTCAGGCGTAATCATGGTAGGTTCGGTAAATACCAAACCGCCGTGTACTGCTCTGTGTGCCACTTTTACGATTTCCGCTTCATTTTGGATTACGCCCTCACGTACGAAGCATTTCAGCATATACTCAAATGCTTCTTCGTGAGTTTTGAATGCAACGTGCCCTTCATCTTTATTGCCTTTTGCTTTAAAAACAAAGGCGGTGGTCTCCTTTTCCCAGCGACCTTCTGCTACCAGCATTCCTCCTTTTGTATACAGTGCAAATTTGAGAGAGGAGCTGCCTGCGTTAATTGCCAAATACTTCCGGTTTTCTTTGTTGTCTCGAGTCATCATGTTCATGTTACATTTCTCCTTTTGTTATATAATTTTTTTGGTTATAATAATAATAAATTTATCAACCATTTTTATTATAACATAGTTTACAGAAAAAGTAAAGTTTTGAAAAACTTGCTATATAAGTTTAAATGCTATATAACAAGTTTTATAAAAAGTTTATTCTGTTCTTAATGCTTCTACTGGGTCTTTTTTACTTGCCATTTTGGATGGAATTAGACCTGCTATCATGGTAAGTACCATACTAATTACTACTAAAACGACTCCTGCTACGGTTGGAAGTGTTGCTGCTACTCCGCTTACACCTGAAAGTGCTGCAATTAAGCTGTTAATTGGAATACATAGTAGTACAGTTATTCCTATTCCTAGTGCTCCTGCAATTAATCCTACAATTAAAGTTTCTGCATTAAATACTCTTGATATATCTTTTTTAGAGGCTCCAATTGCTCTTAGTATTCCTATTTCTTTTGTTCTTTCTAATACTGAAATATAGGTAATAATTCCTATCATAATACTTGATACTACTAACGAAATAGATACAAAGGCGATTAGTACATAGCTTATGACATCTATAATAACAGTGACAGAGTTCATCATAATGCCTATCATGTCTGTATAGGTGATTACGTTTTCTTCTTTTCCCTCTTCTTTTTGCATATTGTTATAGTTTTCTATTCCATCTTGTATTTTTTCTTTTGCTTCAAAGTCTTTTGGATAAATATAAATTGCACTTGGTTCTTCTAAGTTTGCTACTCCTAGTTTTTGCAAATTTTCTTCATAGCTTGCTTTTGCATTTTCTGTATAGGTTTGCATTAGTTTTGCAAGTTCTTCTTGGCTTAATGTGGCAAGTTTTGCTTTTTGCTCATTTGATAAGTCTTTAAAGCTAAAGTTTGCTTTGTCTTGGTCTTTTGGAAATGCTATTCCTGTAAATACATTGGTGTCTTGTTTTTCTTTTTGTTCTTTTACAATTTTGGTATCGTTTATTTTACGAATAACATATTCATTTAGCTCTTTGGTATAACCTATTCCATTATCTAGTGCTGTATTGACAGATGCTTTATTTGGCTTCATAATTCCCACAATTTGAATGCTTTCAGCATCTTCTACTAGTTTTTTCATGTAGTCTTCATCTTCACTTTTGTCTGCCCATACACCATTTTCTTTTTTGTAATAATCTGTATTTAGTACTAATTTAAATGATAAATTTAATAATTGGTCATAGGTATATTCTTCTGTTTTTGTTTTTTCTATTTCTTTTCCATCTTGTATGGCTTCCATTTTTTCTTTTAGCTCTTCTTGGTCTTTTATTCCTAATGAATATAGAGTGTAATCACTAATTTCGTTGTCTTCATTTACAATTAATATTACTTCATTATAGTTTTCTGGCCATTTTCCTGCTAATACATCATATTGTGATTTTAGTAGTTCTTGGTTGTCTATCATTTCTTGCCAAACATCGGTAGAGCCCATCATCATTTCTGCTCCTCCCATGCTTGATGATGGCATAGCAGTTTCCATTCCTACTTTTTTCATAACTTGGCTTGGATTTACTTGTAAAACACCATCTTTTGTGTCTGCTTTATATAAGTTAATATTTAAGTTGTATACATATTGAATGGCATTTGCATTTTGTGTAATTTCGTTTTCTGTTTGGCTTAGGTATTTTCTAAATTCTTGCAAATTGTTTTTTTCTACTTTACTAGACATAGTGCTAAACATGTCGCCTACTATATCTTTTGAATATATTTTTCCATCTTCTTTTTCATTTTCTTCTTCCATGCTTCCCATTAGAGAACTCATCATACTTGCCATGTCTACTGTTGCTTCTTGTATAGTAATTGGGTATGATGAAAGGGTGTCTTCTTGTACTTTGTTTATGTAGTTTTGTACACCGTTAGAAATGGATAAAATAAGGGCTATTCCTATAATTCCTATACTTCCTGCAAATGAGGTTAAAAGGGTTCTTCCTTTTTTAGTCATTAAATTGTTTAAGCTAAGTCTTAACGCAGTAAAGAATTTCATAGAGGTTCTTCTTTTCTTAGTTTCTTGTATTTTTTCCTCTTTTTCTACTGAGTATGGATTGGTGTCTTCTATTACTTTTCCATCTAATACTTTTATAATTCTAGAGGAGTATTTTTCTGCTAATTCTGGATTATGGGTTACCATAATGATTAATTTGTCTTTTGAAATATTTTTTAAGATTTCCATAATTTGATTACTAGTAACAGTATCTAGTGCTCCGTGTTGGTTCGTCTGCTAAAATAATGTCTGGGTTGTTGACTAATGCTCTTGCGATTGCTACTCTTTGCATTTGCCCACCTGACATTTGGTTTGGCTTTTTGTGTATTTGATCTCCTAGTCCTACTTCTTCCAATGCTTTTATTGCTTTTTGCCTTCTTTGTGCTTTGGGTATTCCTGATAGTGTAAGTGCTAATTCTACATTGGATAGTACTGTTTGGTGTGGTATTAAGTTATAGTTTTGGAATACAAACCCTACTGAATAGTTACGGTAGGCATCCCAATCTCTGTCTTTAAATTCTTTTGTAGATTTTCCATTAATAATTAGGTCTCCGTGAAGTGTACCTATCTAATCCACCTATAATGTTTAGTAGTGTTGTTTTTCCGCATCCACTTTGTCCTAATATGGAAACAAATTCACTTTTTCTAAATTGTATGCTTATTCCTTTTAGTGCTTGAACTTCATTCTCTCCTGAGAGATAGTTCTTAGTAATATTTTTTAATTGTAGCATTTTCTCACTCCCTACATTTTTATTATATTCTGTTATCATACTTTTTATTTTAATTAAAGTCAAGTTTCTTTGTTTATAATTAAAAATTTTATTGGAAAAAGGTAGCCATAATATTTTAATTTCTACGAAGAGAGGATTTTTCAAAAATTTGTTTTGTTTGCTTGTATTTTACCTAATAATATTATATAGTTGTAAACATAGAAAATGAG
>CAMSEM010000011.1 GCA_947057505.1 uncultured Clostridium sp.
GTACGGTGGTGTGAGAGGGAATAAATAAAATAATTATTTATTCTCTACTCGATTACTTACAATATAAAAAATAAAAAAGTCACTTACTTGTCACTTTACATCAGTTATAATAAAAACAATAAAACAAAAACAGGGAGGTCTTTATGGAAATTTTAAAAGTAGAAAACTTATGCAAAACTTATGGAAAAGGAGAAACAAAAGTAAATGCATTAGATCATGTTTCGTTTTCAATTAATAAAGGAGAATTTGTGGCTATTGTAGGCGCATCTGGAAGCGGAAAATCTACACTTTTACATTTAATTGGTGGAGTAGATAGACCAACTTCACGGAAAAGTATTTATTGATGGAAAAGATATTTATAAATTTAATGATGATGAACTTGCTATATTTAGAAGAAGGCAAGTAGGATTAATTTATCAATTTTATAACTTAATTCCTATTTTAAATGTGGAAGAAAATATTACATTGCCACTAAATTTAGATAATAAAAAAGTGGAACAACAAAAATTAGATGAAATGCTACAGTTATTAGGTTTGCAAAACAGAAAAAATCATTTACCAAACCAACTATCAGGAGGTCAGCAACAACGAACCTCTATTGGAAGAGCCCTGATAACAAAACCAGCTATTATCTTGGCAGATGAACCAACTGGAAATTTAGACTCAAAAGCAAGTGAGGAAATTGTAGAACTATTAAAAAAATCAAATAGAGATTACAAGCAAACCATTGTGATGATAACACACAACTTAGAGATTGCAAACCAAGCAGACAGAATTATTAAGATAGAAGATGGGAAAATTATATTTTAATAACATTTCAATAAATAATAAAGAAGGGAAAAAAGATGAAAGTTCTAAATAAAGTAAGTTTAAAAAATTTAAAACTAAATAAAAAAAGAACAATCAGTACAATCATTGGCATTATGCTTTCAGTAGCACTTATTTGCGCTGTTGCAGCAATGGCTAACAGCTTGCAAGCAACATTAGTACAAAATGCTGTAAATGAAACAGGGTACTATCATATAAATTTAATGGAAATTAGTAAAGAAGATTTTTCAAATGTAAAAAATAATCGTGATATAAAAAATATAAAAATAATGTATGATATAGGCTATTCTAACTTTAATGGCGGAAAACAAGAAGATAATCCATACATTCATGTTTATTCGATGAAGGCAGAAGAAATACAAGATTTAGCATACCAAATTATAGAAGGAAGAATGCCAACCAATCAGTACGAAATTGTTCTTAACAAATCAGCTATGTTTGAATCAAATTATAAAATAGGAGATACGATAGAACTAGAAATAGGAAATAGAAAAACTATAGAGGATTATGAATTAAACAAGAAAAATCCAGTACAGCAATCTAAGGAAAAATTAGTAAACACGGTAAAGAAAACTTACAAAATAGTAGGTATTGTAAACAAAGCAGGACAAAACTATTCTTATTATGGAATAACTACAAATGAAGAAAGTAATAAAATGGATGCTTACTGTACTTTGAAAAATCCGAGTAATTATAAAGAAAGTATTCCAAAACTCTTAGGAGTAAGTAGCTATAATGCTATAAATACTATTGAAGACTATGAAAAAGGAAAATATAGCTATACGCTAAATCATGAATTATTAAGATGGGAAGTTTTTGCAGTAAGTGACTCTACCATATCTATGCTATATAGTGTAGTAACAGTAGTTCTAGTTATTATTTTAATTACAAGTGTATTTTGTATTAGAAATTCTTTTGCTATTTCTACACTAGAGAAAAACAAAATGTATGGTATGTTTGCGAGCATAGGAGCAACAAAAAAACAAATTAAAAAGAGCGTTTTGTTTGAAGCATTAGTACTGGGGATAGTTGGAATACCTTTAGGAATACTAGCTGGAATTTTTGCAGTTTTTGTATTAATACAAATTATAAATGCATTATTAGGAAATTATTTGCTAGACCATATAGAAGGATTTGTGTTTAAAGTTACCTTATTGCCAATTGCATTATCAATAATACTAGGAGCTGTAACTATTTATTTATCAGCTAGGGCATCTGCTAAAAAAGCAAGTAAAGTAAGCCCAATAGAACAATTAAGAAATAGCAATGATATTAAAATAAATGGTAAAAAATTAAAAACACCTAAAAGGATACAAAAGTTATTTAAAACAGGTGGAGTATTAGCCTATAAAAATCTAAAAAGAAGTAAAAAGAAATATAGAACCACGGTTATTTCGCTAGCTGTTAGTATTTTCGTATTTATTACTATGAATAGCTTTATTACAAACACATTTCAATATGCAGGCAATTATTATTTGCAATATGATTACAACATTAAAGCAAATAGTGGAACAATAAGAGATTTTACAAGTGAAGATATTCAAAAAATAAGACAAATAGCAGGAGAAAATAATTGTTATTTCCTTTATGATAATCACAGTTATGAAAATGTAACATTAAAAATAACAGATAAGAGCAAAATCAATAAGTTTGAAGAAGAGATTTTAAGCCAAGATGGCTATGTAGATCCAGCTACCAATGAAGTGATTTATACTGGAGAAGAATATTCAGGAATAAAAATAAAAGCATTAGATGATATATCTTTTAGAAAATATGCAGAAAAAATAGGGGCAGACTACGAAAAGGTAAAGGAAAGTGGAATTTTATGCGATGATTATCAATATCAAGAAGAAAGTACTAGCATAAAAACAGTAAGAACATATACATATAAAGAAAATGATATGATTATAGGAACTTATAAAGATAAGAACTTAAGTATTAAAGTAGGAAAAGTAAGTAGTATAAGACCATATGGAATGGAAAGAAATTACTATTATGGTGGCTATTTAATTGTAAATGAGCAAATGCATAAAGAATTAGGTTTAACACTAAATACTATTACAATTCAGTCAGATAAGCCAGAAGAAACCATAAAAAACATTTCAAATATCTATAATTCTCTTAATATTGTTAATTTACAAGAAGAAACAAAAAAAGAAAATTCTATGGTATTAGTAATTAATATATTCTTATATGGCTTTATAGCAGTAATTACTTTCATTGGAGTTACTAACATATTTAATACTATTACCTCTAATATGGAATTAAGGCAAAAAGAATTTGCAATGCTAAAAAGCATTGGCATGACAAAAAAAGAATTTAATAGAATGATTAATTTAGAAACCATATTTTATGGAACAAAAGCGCTATTATATGGAGTAATATTTGGATTACTTGGAACATATGCAATGTATAAAGCCTTTAGTATTAAAATAGATAGTGGAATGTATATACCAATAGGACCTATTATTATTTCAGCAATATTTGTATTTGTTATTGTATTTATTATTATGAGGTATAGTATTAGTAAAATTAATAAACAAAATACAATAGAAACAATAAGAAAAGAAAATGTTTAACAAAATATTGGTAATTTTATATAAAGTATGGTATACTAATGAAGTAAAAAACTAGTTAATCATAGGATAGAGCAAGTTTATTTAAAACAAAAATAGAAAAATGCATCTCTAATATGAATAGAGGTGCATTTTTAGAAAGGAAGAAAAATGCAAATTTTGTTAGTAGAAGATAACGAAATGGTAGCAAAAGGACTAATATATTCATTAAATCAAAATGGATATAAAGTGGTACATAAAATAAATGTAAAACAAACCATGAGCTTTTTTGAGGAAGAAAATAAACCAAACTTAGTTATTTTAGATATATCACTTCCAGATGGAAATGGATTTTGTTTGTATGAAAAAGAAATAAAAAGCAAAAAAATACCAACCATTTTTTTAACCGCAAAAGATGATGAAGATGATATTGTAAAAGGTTTAGAAATGGGAGCAGAAGACTATATTACGAAACCATTTTCTACCAAAGAACTAATAGCTAGAATGAACAAAATACTATTAAGAGGAAAAAATCAAGAAATACAAGTACAAAATATTAAATTTGATATGGACAAAATGGTAGTATATAAAGAAAAAAATGTGATTGAATTAACTAGCTTAGAATTAAAATTATTACATTTACTTTTTTCAAACTTAAATAAAGTAGTTACTAGAAATGATATGATAGAAAAAATATGGGAATGGACAGGTAATGATGTAAATGACAATACAATAACTGTTTATTTAAAAAGAATTAGAGAAAAGTTAGGCGATAGTAATATTATTACAACTGTTAAAGGAATAGGCTATAGAATAGATAAAAACAACTAAATATAAAAGCACCAATAGGAAGGATAAAAAATATGAAAAACAAAATAGAACTTAAAAAAACCATAATTATTAGTTTGAGTATTATCATAGTAGTAAGTGCTTGTTTTGCTATTGTTAATTTGTATCAATATAAAATATATACTAAAAATTTTAATAATGCCATCAACAGCATTGTGGCAAAAGTAATAACACAATATCCTAATGTAAGCAAAACACAAATAATAGAAATATTAAATGCAAGTAGTAATGAGAATAATATTTTAAGAGAATATGGAATAGACTTAGAACAAAATTCTATTGTATTGGAAAATGAACAATTACATTACCAATACCTCATAATAAATATAGCTATTATCATAATTTTAGCAAGTCTTGTAATAGGTTTATTTCTAAAGTATAACTCATCAAAAGATAAAAAGCTACTAGAAATCACGAAGTATATTGAAGAAATTAATAATAGAAATTATAAATTAGACATAGGAGATAACACAGAAGATGAACTATCTATTCTAAAAAATGAGTTATATAAAACTACCATTATGTTAAAAGAAATAGCAGAAAATTCATTAAATGATAAATTAAGTTTGAAAAGATCCCTTTCAGATATCTCACACCAATTGAAAACACCACTTACTGCTATTACGATTATGTTAGATAATATTTTAGATAATCCAGAACTAGATAAAGCCACTAGAAATGAATTTATAAAAGATATTAAAAGAGAAATTACCAATATTAACTTTTTTATCAATACCTTGTTAAAATTATCTAAATTTGACAGCAATACCATCAACTTTATAAACAAAAAAGAAAATGTACAAAAAATATTACAAGAATCTATTAAAAATGTAGCAGGACTATGTGATTTGAAAAATATTGAAATAGAAATGATAGGGAAAAATAATATTACTATTATTTGTGACTTTAAATGGCAAGTAGAAGCAATTACAAACATATTAAAGAACTGTGTAGAACATTCTAAGCAAAATTCGAAAGTTACTATTTACTATGAACAAAATAACATGTATACTAAAATAGAAATTAAAGATAGAGGAAAAGGAATAGATAGGGAGGACTTACCACACATTTTTGAAAGATTTTACAAGGGTAAAAATTCTTCAAGCGAAAGTGTTGGAATAGGGCTTGCTTTAGCAAAATCTATCATAGAAAGTAGCAATGCCTACATTGGTGTTAATTCAAAAATAGAGAAAGGAAGCTGCTTTACCATTAAGTATTTTAAATAAAAAGGATAGGAAGAAACGATAAATGAAAGTGATTTTTTTAGACGTTGATGGAGTTTTAAATTCTGCTCAATATAGAAAACAAATATATCCAAACAGACAGGAATTATCTTATATAGAAAGAAATGTGGATAAGCAGTGTTTATTAAACTTAAAGAAAATTCTAAAAGAAACAGGTGCAAAGATTGTAGTAAGTAGTACTTGGAGAAAAGATAAAGATTATAATAAATTTAAAGAATATCTTGCAAAAGAAGGAATTGGAATTTTAGATGAAACTCCAGACTTGGGTGAATCAGGTAAAAATAGAGGAGAGGAAATACGCAAGTGGCTTACTAATTATAAAGAACAAGTAGAAAAATTTATTATAATTGATGATGATATTTTTCATGACTTTTATGAATTAACTACATATCAAATAAAACCAAATATGTTTGAAAATAGAGGAATAGAAGAACAACATGTGCAAGAAGCAATAGAAAGACTAGGAAGAATAAAACAAGAATTAGAAAGAGACTAAACAAAAAAGGTTATAGTAGATAAAAAAGGAAAAGTATGATAGAATGTATTAGAAAAATATGAAAAGGAGAGAAAACAAATGAATGAATATATGAAAATTGCAGATGAGCTAGCAAAACAAAATGTTATAACAAATGATGGAGGACCTTTTGGTGCAGTTATTGTAAAGAATGGAAAAATAGTTGGAAAGGGAAATAACCATGTAGTAGCCAATAATGACCCAACTGCACATGGAGAAGTAATGGCAATTAGAGATGCATGTAAAAATTTGAATACATTTGATTTAACAGGATGTGAACTATATACAAGTTGCTATCCATGCCCAATGTGTTTATCTGCCAGTATTTGGGCAAACATTAAAACCATATATTATGGAAATACAAAAGAAGATGCAGCAGATATAGGATTTAGAGATGACATGATTTATAGCTATTTACAAAAATTAGCAAACCAAGAAGAAGACAAAACCTTACAATTAATTGCTATAGACAGAGAAGAAACGATTAAAACTTTTGAAGATTTTAAAAATAAAACAGAAAATAAAACAATGTATTAATTATTTAGTCTTTTTAAAACAAATTAGTAGTTTCTATTAGTTTTTTCGCTCACCCCAGCTACATAAGAAACCGTAAACAAATTGTATCTTAGCATTTTGCTTACGGTTTCTAACTTGCTTTATAAAAAGTATTATTCCTTAATTTCTTTAGCAAGCTTATTAATTGCCTTTGTTTCAATTCGAGAAACATAAGAACGTGAAATTCCCATACTACTTGCAATTTCATTTTGTGTTTTTGGCTTTTGACCGCCAAGCCCAAATCGAAGCTCTAAAATTGTTTTCTCTCTAAGTTTTAAAACATCTTTCATTTTATCATATAATTGCTTTACCTTAAATTTTAAATCTATTTCATCTTCAATATTTTTATCATTGTTTTCTAGTACTTCTTGAAGCGTAACAGTATTGTCATCCTTATCTTTACCAATAGGATCATCTAAATATACTTCATTACTTAGTTTTTTCGTTGCTCTTAAATGCATTAAAATTTCATTATCAATACAACGAGAAACATAAGTTGCTAAACGTACTCCTTTTGAATTATCAAAACTGTTAATTCCTTTAATTAACCCAATTGTTCCAATGGAAATTAGGTCATCTTGTTCTACTTTTGTAGTAGCATATTTTTTACAAACATGAGCTACCAATCTCAAATTTCGTTCTATTAAAATATTTCTAGCATCTTCATTACCTTCTTTTAAAAGGTCTAAATATTTTCTTTCCTCATCACTACTTAAAGGTTCTGGAAATAAAGAATTATTAGAAATATAGCCAACCAAAAAAATGCTAGCCTGTAAAAAAGCTAAAAAGCCAGAAAGAGAAAGTGCAAACATATATAGATACCTCCCAATAGATATATAGCAATTATATGAGGGGAGTATTATAAAAGTGCATGACCCTCAAAATTAAAATATTTAATTGTATATTAAAGTTAGAAGTGTTATAATAAATCAAATTAAAATGAAGCATATAAAATTAAGTAAAAAAGGAGTAAACTCAAAAGTGAAAACACCATTAGAACAATGTAGCATATGTCCACGAGAATGTAAAGCAAATAGAACTAAAGCTAAAGGCTATTGTGGATGTAAGGATAAAATAAAAATTGCACTAGTTTCTATTCACAATTATGAAGAACCATGTATTAGCGGAAAAAATGGCTCAGGCACAGTATTTTTTAGCAACTGCAATTTAAAATGTATGTATTGCCAAAACTATGAAATAAGTCAACTAGGAAAAGGAAAAGAAATTACAGTAGAACAATTAGCAAAAATATTTTTAAGTCAGCAAGAAAAGAAAGTAAACAATATCAATTTAGTAACACCATCTATGTATGTATATCAAATAATAGAGGCAATAAAAATAGCAAAAGCAAATGGACTTAATATTCCAATTATATATAACACAAATGGGTATGAAAAAGTAGAAACATTAAAATTATTAGAAGGTTATATCGATATTTATTTACCAGACCTAAAATACTATTCCAATGAATTAGCTATCAAGTATTCAAATGCAGATAACTATTTTGAAATAGCAACAAAAGCAATAAAGGAAATGATAAAACAAGTAGGAACTCCTATATTTAATGAAGAAGGCATAATACAAAAGGGAGTAATTATAAGGCATTTAGTATTGCCAAACCATATACAAAATAGTAAACATATTTTAAAATGGATTGAACAAAACTTGCCAAAAGATATTTATGTAAGTGTTATGGCACAATATTTTCCTACCTATCGCGCGAAGGAAGATAAATTACTAAATCGTAAATTGAATAAAAAAGAATATACACAAATAGAAAACTATTTATATACATTAAATTTAAAAAATGGATATATACAAGAATTAGGAGAACATGAAGAAGAATATGTTCCAAATTTTTCAAAAGGCTTGAAAAGTTTGGATAAAGTTTGATATAGTATAGAAGAAAATAATAAAAGGGGAAGAAAATGAAAAATATAATTAGTAAAATCAATATAAAATATCTACACATCATCATAATTTTATTAGGTATTGTTCTAATAGCACTACCAATATTTCATAGCAACAGTTGGTTTGATGAAAGCTATTCTATTGCAATGGCAAAACATTCTTTTATAGAAATTTGGCAAATAGGAGCAACTGATGTACATCCAGTTTTTTATTATGTTTGCCTACATATATTAAATTTAATATTTGGAAACAATATCATAGTATATAGAATGTTTTCAGTACTTGCCTTTGCATTGTTAGGAATACTTGGCTATACTCATATACGTAAAGACTTTGGAGAAAAAACAGGACTACTATTCTCATTTTTAGCATTGCTTTTACCAGTAGCAGGTAGTTATGCAGGAGAAATTAGAATGTATTCATTGGGACTATTATTAGGAAGTCTTATGTGTATTTATGCACATCGAATTTACAAAGGAGATGTTAAAAAAACTACCTACATTTTCTTTGGGCTAAGTAGCTTACTTGTTTCATATACACACTATTATGGATTAATGCTTGCAGGAATTATCAACTTGCTACTTTTTGCTTACTTATGCAAAAATGCTAAAACAAGAAAAACAGATTTAAAAAAGTTTATCATTACAGCAGTAATACAAGTAATAGCATATTTACCATGGCTTATTTGTTTTATCAAACAATTACAAGAAGTTTCACATGGTTTTTGGATTTCACTTTCATTTCCAGGTACTTTGTACTCAGTTTTAACAATGCAATATAAAGGTAACCTAGAAAATGCACCAATTATATTAACAACCTTACTATATTGTTATATTATGTACCTTGTTTTTAAAACGAAAAAAGAAGAAAGAAAGCCAGCAACTTGGGGATTTGCAATTTACATAGCAATTATTGCAATTGCTCTTATTATTTCGTTGTGTATGCAAAGTGTTATTTTGTTAGATAGATATTTGCTTATTATAACAGGAGTGTTAATATTTGGACTTGCCTTTTTTATGGCAAAAGAAACGAAAACATGGAGAATGATTGCTATATGCAGTATAATTACCATCATGTCTGTTATTAGTCAAACAAAAGCAATACAAGAAAATTATCATGAAGAAAATAAAAATGTGATTGCCTATATGCAAAACAATATCAAGCAAGGAGATATTATCGTATATTCTGGAGCAATTAATGGAGCAGTTGTTACCACTGAACTTTCTGATAAGGTAGATAATCAATCTTATTTTTATAACAAAGATAATTGGCCTGTAAAAGAATCGTATAAAGCCTTTGGACCATATATGCAAATAACAGATACCCTAGAACAAGCAGTACAAAACTATACAGGAAGAATATGGTTAGTAGAAGGTTATGATGATTACAGTCTTCATAACGAAATGAAAGAAAAATATCATATCAATTCAATAGAAGAAAGAAAATTTTGGAGACCATATAAAAACTACACTTTTAGAATAGAACTAATAGAAAAGTATGAATAAAAATACAAGGAGGAATTTAGCGATAAAAAAGCTAAAACATAAAAATGAAAAATTGGAATGAAAAAATTAAACAAATATTAGAAAAAAAGTGGTTTCATATATTGATAATTGTAATAGGAGCTGTTCTAATTTCAGCTAGCATTTTTCATACAGAATTATGGTTTGATGAATCTTACACTATGGGACTAATGCAACATGACTTTGCACAAATTATTGCAATAGACAGTACTGATGTACACCCAGTTTTGTATTATTTAATGTTAAAAACATTTATGCTTATTTTTGGACAATCAGCAATAGTAGCTAGAATATTTTCTATTATACCAGCTATATTAGTAGGTATTTTAGGCTACACTCATATACGTAAAGATTTTGGCGCAAAAGTAGGACTAACATTTTCCTTTTTAATGTATTTTTTACCTTTTATGCCAAACTATGCAATGGAAATTCGTATGTATACATGGACAATACTATTTGTTACAATATCTGCCATTTATGCTTATCGAATTAACAAAGAAAATAAACTTGAAAATTGGCTCATATTTGCTATTGTTAATTTGCTTGCTGCACACTGCCATTATTATGGATTAGCAACAGTAGCTATTATCAATGGATTACTATTTTTATATATTCTATTTAATAAAAAAATAAAAGAAGAAAAAACAAAAAAGCGTTATATAATATACTTTTTAGCAATGGCAGTTATACAAATTTTAGGCTATTTACCATGGCTATTTGTATTTATTAATCAAGCAAAATCAGTAAGCCAAGGATATTGGATACCATTAAATCTAGCAGAAACAGTAATAGCACCACTAGGGGTTCAGTTTCATGGCAGTTTAGGAATTATGCCAGCAGCTATCTTTACACTATTTATGTATACATACTTTGTTTATCAAATCATATGTTACAAAAAGCAGAAGCAAAAATTAAAAATAGTAGGGTATTGCTTATTGATACACTTCATTTTATACTTTGCCATGTTAATTGTAAGCATAACCATTAAACCAATTATGTATTATAGATATATGGTAATTACCAGTGGAATTGTTGTTTTTGCTCTAGCATACTTAATGGCAAATAGCAAAACAAAAATACAAAAAATAATAACAACAATAGTTGTAATGATTATTTTAGGATTGAGTATATATGATAATAGCATTAGAATACTAACCAATTATGATAGTAATAGAGGAAAAGAAATACAATATTTGCAAGAACAATATGGAGAAAACACTATTTTGTTATATAGTGACTTCTTTCATGGAAGTAACTTAGCAGTGCAAACTCCACAATATGAATGGTATAAATATCAACAAGAAACCAGTGACAATTTAAAACCATTTGAATGGATAAAAACTACTTTAAATGAAGAATTTTTAGAAAACTATCATGGCAAAATTATTATTGTTGACCATGAAGGTTTAGAACTATATAAAGAATTACAAGAAAAATATGAGTTAAAAGAACTTGCAAGAAAGCAATTTAATATTGCATATAGAAACCTTATTTATCATATTGTTACGGTGGAAAAGTAGAAAACAATTTTTAGCATGTAATCAATTTTATATTGTTTTCTTGCTCGCCCCAACTGCGAAGAAACTGTAATCGAATTGCATCTCATAATTTTAATTGATATCCATGCAATTCTTCAACGGTTTCTATCTTGTTGGTCCCCACCTTAACTCGCTTAGAAAACAATATAAAATTGATTGCATATTAGATAGTTTTATACTTTTAAAAGTAGAAGGGAGAAAAGCAAATGCAACTTTTTAATAATTTAGCAAACAATAACGAAAACATAAAAGTATATGCCTTTATTCGGTCCATCTGGCACTGGAAAAAGCTATAGAGCACAAATGGTAGCTAATGAAAATAAAATTAGCTATATTATAGATGATGGACTACTAATTAATGAAAATAATGTAGTTGCAGGTACCTCGGCTAAAAAAGCGCCCACCAAAGTAGAAACCGTTAAAAAAGCTATTTTTGTAAATGAAGAAGATAGAAATGAAATGAAAAAGGCAATTAGAAAATATAAGCCAGATTCTATTTTGATTTTAGGTACCTCAGATGGAATGATAGATAAAATTGCAGATAATTTAGAAATTCCAAGACCAGAAAAAAGAATATATATACAAGATGTTGCAACAGAAACAGAAATGGAAACTGCTAAAAGAATTAGAACCACACAAGGAAAACACGTTATTCCAGTACCAACTTTTGAAATAAAAAAAGACTTTTCAGGTTATATTTTAGACCCTTTACAAATTTTTAAATTTAAAGGAAAAGGAAATGACCCATATATAGCAGAAAAATCTATTATAAGACCTACATTTAGCTACCTAGGAAACTTTACTATTTCAGATACTGTATTTCGTCAAATGGCAGAGTTTTTAGCAAAAAGAATGGATGCTATTTATAAAGTAATACGAACAAGAGTAGAAAGCACACCAGAAGGACCAAACATTTATATGGAAGTTTCTATTGAATATGGCTATAATATATTAGAAACATTAAGAGAATTTAAATATAGAATCAAAAGAGAAATAGAAAAGCTAACTACCATGAATGTGCAAAGTGTTACCATTGTAGCAAAAGGAATTCATATGCCAGAAGCACAAGAAAGCAAAGAGGAAACAAAATAGTATAGGAAAATTATTAAAATATAGTAATGTAAATTTAGAAGATGTGGGAGGAATAAAAATGTCATTTGTTGTAGCAATAGATGGACCAGCAGGAACTGGAAAAGGAACCATTACCAAATTGATTGCAAAAGAAATGGGGCTTTTAAATATAGACACAGGAGCTATGTATCGCTGTGTTACATTAGCCTCACTTCAAAAAGAAATTACTTCTTTAGAACAAAAAGAGAAAATCATTCAAATAGCAAAAAATATTAATATTCAAATGGAAAATAATGAAGGAGAATTAACTGTTTTTTTAGACGGACAAGATGTAACAAAACAAATAAGAAGTAAAGAAGTAACTGCATTTGTTTCTCCTGTATCTTCTATTCCAGAAGTACGTAAAATCATGGTAGACTCGCAAAGAAAAATGGCAGGGCAAAAAGATGTTATTATGGAAGGCAGAGATATTACCACTGTTGTATTTCCAAATGCAGATGTTAAAATTTATTTAGATGCAGATGTAGAAATAAGAGCAAAAAGAAGATACAAAGAAAACCTAGAAAAAAATATGCAAACAAGTTATGAAGAAACATTAGAATCAGTAAAACAAAGAGATTATAATGACATGCACAAAGAGGTAGGTGCACTAAAAATTGCACAAGATGCAATTATAATAGATACAACTAATTTGACGATAGAACAAGCAAAAGAAAAGGTAAAAGAGATTATTTCAAGTAAAATAAGATTAATATAATTATATGATTTAAATGAAAAGATACTTATTAAACATAGATAGCATTCAGTGGTTAATAAGCATCTTTTTTTACATAATGCTATAAAATTATGTAAAAGTTATTAAAATAAGATTCAATATTAACCAAAAAACTATAAAAAAGTCGAAAATTGCATTGATTTTTAATTATGAATGGTATAGAATAAAAAGGACAATAGAAAATACTATCTTATAATTAATATAGTATTAAAACTAGATATGGAGTAACAAAAAAATGAAGAAAATAAAATCGATGGGGAAATATACAAAATTAATATTATTAATGATTGACATTATCATTATAGCTATTGCCTATAGCTTAACGCAGATATTTGTACAAAATAGTTGGGGAGCTATTAATGAAATAGTAATTCAAAAAATGGTAAATTCTATTTTAATTTCTATACTTATATATCAAACCTTTTTACATTTATTTGATTTATATAGAACAATTACAATTTTTGAAGGTATAAAAGAATATTTTTGTTATGCATTAGCGTGTATGGTTTCTTGCAATGTGGTTTCTATGCTAGGCATTATATTTGACTTAAATATATTATCTATAAAAGAAAATTTGTTAGCAGGTATTTTTATTGCAGTAGCTATGGTGTTTTATAGGGCAATTATTCGTTTTTTATTAACTACCAAAATAACAATTAAGCCTGAGCCCAAAAGAAAAAATCTTCTTATTATTGGTGCAGGAGAAGCTGGTACTGATGTTGTAAAAAGCATTAAATCAAGTCTTATCGATATTTACAATATTGTGGGAATTATAGACGACAATAATAAAAAACAAAACTGTAAAATTAGTGGAGTACAAGTTATTGGGAATAGAAATGACATTAGTAAAATATGCAAGCAAAGAAATGTTGACATTATATTTTTTGCAATTTCTAGTATATCGGCTAAAGATAGAAAAGAAATACTTTCTATTTGCCAAGAAACAGGAATAAAACTAAGAATATTGCCAGGAATACAAGACTTAATTAATGAAAAAAATATTATACAAAATTTAAGGGATGTAGAAATAGAAGATATTTTAGGAAGAGATCCTATTGTTTTAGACAATGATAATATTGCCACATTAATTAAAAATAATGTAATTATGATAACTGGTGCAGGTGGTTCAATAGGCTCAGAGCTATGTAGACAAATTGCAAAATTTGAACCTACAGAAATGGTATTAGTTGATATTTATGAAAATAATTTATATGATATTGAACTAGAATTAAAAGCACAATATAAAAATATTAAAATAGATGCTGTAGTTGCAAGCATTAGAGATAAAAAGAAAATGGAAAACATATTTGAAACATATGAACCATATTTGGTATTTCATGCAGCTGCACATAAACATGTTCCTTTAATGGAATATAGCCCATTAGAAGCAATTAAAAACAATGTATTTGGAACCTACAATGTAGTAAATTGTTGTGATAAATATCATGTAAAAAGATTTATTTTAGTTTCAACAGATAAAGCAGTAAACCCAACTAATATTATGGGGGCAACCAAAAGGTTATGTGAAATGATTATACAAGCAAAAGATAAGGTAAGTAAAACAGAATTTGTGGCAGTACGCTTTGGGAATGTATTAGGAAGCAATGGTTCAGTAGTACCACTATTTAAAAAGCAAATAGCCAAAGGAGGACCTGTAACTGTAACACATAAAGAAATTACAAGATTTTTTATGACTATACAAGAAGCAGTGCAACTTATTTTGCAAGCAACTACCTATGCAAAAGGTGGAGAGATTTTTGTACTAGATATGGGAGAGCCTGTTAAAATTTACGACTTAGCAGTAAGTTTAATAAAATTATCTGGCTTAGAACCAAATGTAGATATGCCAATAGAAGTTACAGGATTAAGACCAGGTGAAAAGCTATATGAAGAAATATTAATGGCAGAAGAAGGATTAAAGAGTACTGAGCATCAAAAGATATTTATTGCAAAACCATCTAGTATTACAATGGAAGAATTAGAACAAAAACTAGAAAAATGTAGACAAACTATTGAAAATGAAAATATTTCTATCAAAGAAGTAAAACAAAATATAAAAGAAATAGTACCAACTTATAAAGAAAACAATAAATAAGGAAGAAGGATTTTTTATGAAAGAAAGAATTTTTTTAGCATCACCTCATATGTCAAAAGAAGGCTATGAGCAAAAATTTGTAAAAGAAGCATTTGATACCAACTGGATAGCTCCATTGGGAGAAAATGTAAATAAGTTTGAAGAAGAATTAGCAAGCTATGTGCAAATAGAACATGCAGCAGCATTATCTGCAGGAACAGCTGCAATTCACATGGCGTTAAAAGCTTTAGATGTTAAAAAAGGAGATATTGTTTTTTGTTCATCACTTACATTTTCAGCTACTGCAAATCCAATTATTTATCAAAATGCTACTCCAGTATTTATTGACAGTGAAAAAGAAACATGGAATATGGATCCAAAAGCATTAGAAAAAGCATTTGAAAAATATCCTAATCCAAAAGCAGTAGTAATAGTACATCTATATGGAACACCAGCCAAACTAGATGAGATTGTAGAAATTTGTCAAAAACATAATGTTCCATTAGTAGAAGATGCTGCAGAAAGTTTAGGCTCTATTTATAAAGGTAAACAAACTGGAACATTTGGAAAATATGGTATCTATTCATTTAATGGAAACAAAATTATTACAACAAGCGGTGGCGGAATGTTGATATCAAATGATGAAGAAAGAATTCAAAAAGTACGTTTTTGGTCAACACAAGCAAGAGAAAAAGCACGTCATTATCAACATGAAGAAATAGGATATAACTATAGAATGAGCAATATTGTAGCTGGTATTGGTAGAGGACAATTAAAAGTACTAAACGATAGAATTGCTAAAAAAGAAGAAATATATCATAATTATAAAGAAGCATTTAAAGATATTTCAGAAATTGAAATGCAACCAATACCAAATGAAACAAAACCAAATCATTGGTTATCTGTTATCACATTAAAAGAAGGCTCAAAAGTAAGTCCATTAAATATTATGGAAGTGCTAGAAAAAGAAAATATAGAATCAAGGCCAGTATGGAAACCAATGCATTTACAACCAGTATTTGCCAAATACGATTTCATTAAAGTGTGTCAAAACGATAAGTCAGTAGCAGAAGATTTATTTAATAGAGGTGTATGTTTACCAAGTGATACAAAAATGACAAAAGAACAACAAGAAAGAGTAATAGAAATTATTAAAGAATTATTTTAAGTTTTAGGAGTAACAAAATGTATAAAAAATACATAAAAAGGATGTTGGACTTTCTATTAAGTTTGATGGCATTTATTATATTAATGCCATTTATGCTTATTATATATATATTAGTAAGAATAAAACTAGGAAAACCAGCAATATTTAAGCAAGAAAGGCCAGGAAAAAATGAAAAAATATTCACCTTATATAAATTTAGAACAATGACAGAGCAAAAAGATGAAGAAGGCAATTTATTACCAGATGAACAAAGATTAACTAAGTTTGGAAAATTCCTAAGAAGTACAAGCATAGATGAATTGCCAGAATTAGTTAATATTATAAAAGGGGATATGAGCATTGTAGGTCCAAGACCACAACTGGTTAAAGATATGGTATTCATGAATGAAGAACAAAGAAAAAGACATCAAGTTAGACAAGGACTAACAGGATTAGCACAAATCAATGGAAGAAACAATATTACATGGGAACAAAAGATAAATTATGATATAAAATATATTAATCATATTTCATTCATAGGAGATTGCAAAATAATATTAGGAACAATACTTAAAGTTGTAAAAAAACAAGATATCGAAACAGAGGGAATGGAAACAGCAGAAGACTTAGGAGATTATTTATTGAGAACAAATAAAATTACAAAAGAAATTTATAATAAAAAAATAGAAGAAGCAGCTCAAATAAAATAGAAACAACTAAGGAGGAAAAAAATGAAGGATTTGATTTCTATTATTACACCTACTTATAATTGTGCAAAATTCATAGGAGTTACGATAGAATCTGTTATGAAGCAAACCTATGAAAATTGGGAAATGATTATAGTGGATGATGCATCTACAGATAATACAGAAGAAATAGTAAGAAGATATGATGATAAAAGAATAAAATATGTAAAATTAGAAAAAAATAGTGGTGCAGCAATAGCAAGAAATAAAGCTATGAAATTAGCTCAAGGGAAATACATGGCTTTTTTAGATAGTGATGATATATGGAAAGAAAACAAACTAGAAAAGCAAATTAATTTTATGGAAGAACATAATTACAATATTACATGTACTGCTTATGAAAAAGTAGATGAAGAAGGCAAGGTGTTAAATAAAATCTTAAAGCCAAAAGAAAAAGCTGATTATAATAGAATTTTATTGGATTGTCCAGTTGGAAATTCTACTGTTATATATAATGTAGAAGCTTTGGGGAAATTTGAAGTTCCAAACATAAGAAAAGGAAATGATGATGCATTATGGCTTAAAATGCTAAAAAAAGAAAAATATATTTATGGCTTAGAAGAAGTATTAATGCAATATAGAGTAAGAAATAATTCAATATCAAGTAACAAACTACAACTGGTTAAATATTATTGGTATAAATATAGAAAAATAGAAAAACTATCTATTCTTCGTTCAATATTTCATATATGCTATTGGGGAGTAATAAAAATATTAAGAATAAAGTGAAAATAAAAATGAGGGAGGAACACAATGAAAGTTTTACATATTGTATCAAATATTTCTCTTAGAAGTGGTGTTATGTCTATTATAATGAATTATTATCGAAATATGAATATAAAAGATTTTTCATTTGAATTTTTATACTTTGATGATAGAGAGATTACATATAAAGAAGAAATTGAAAAATTAGGGGGAAGAGTTTATAAATTTGAGCGTTCAAAAAATCCCTTAAAACTATTTTTTGAAATAAATACTTTTATAAAAGAACATATTAATGATTACCAAATTATTCACATACATGAAATTTATTTGATTGGTGCGTTACTAAGAATAAAAGGTAAAAATAAAAATATTAAAATAATATCACATGCTCACACTACAAAATTTTCTGAAAACAAGTTATCAAGTATTCGAAATAGGATTGCTGCTATTCCAAATAGATTTATTCCAGATTATTATTTTGCTTGCTCTTTTATTGCAGGAGAAAAATGCTTTGGTAAAAAATTTAGAAAGAATGGACATGTTATATATAATGCGATAGATATTTCAAAATTTCAACCAGATAATACAATAAGAAATACTATAAGAGAAGAATTAAAAATTAATGACAAATATGTAGTAGGACATGTAGGGAATTTCAATGTACAAAAAAATCATTTCTTCCTAATACAAATTTTTTACGAATTACAAAAAATGAAGGATAATGCAGTTTTAGTGCTTGTAGGAGATGGAAAAATGAGAGAACAAGTATTACAAAGATGCAAAGAATTAGGTATTAGAGAAAAAATAATTTATTTAGGCATAAGAAATGATGTCAATAGAATTATGAATATTTTTGATTGCTTTGTATTGCCTTCTATATATGAAGGCTTAGGAATTGTTTTAATTGAAGCACAAGCACTTGGTGTACCATGTGTATTTTCAAGTGTTGTGCCAAAAGAAGCAAATATTTTAAAAGAAAATAATAAGATATTATCATTAAAACATAATGAAAAGTTATGGGCTGATGCAGTTATGAAAATAGAAAAGAAATCATTAGATGAAAACATAACTAATAAAGCAATTTGTGATGCAGGGTATAACATTAAAAAACAAGCAAAAAAATTAGAAGAACTTTATAAAGTGATAGCTTCTAAAGGAGAAAAAAATGAATAAACCAAAAGAGTCAATTGCAATTAAATTTTATAGATTAGAAAGATGGTTTTATGTACATAAAATGAAAATTATTGCTAAGATTATTTATCATTTTATGCAAATAATTTTAGGTTGTACTATTCCATATACAGCAATATTAGAAAAAGGTGTAGATATTGCACATTTTCATGGGATTGTAATTCACCACAAAAGCAAGATTGGAAGAGGAACAATCATTTACCAAAATGTATGCATTGGTGGAAGGAATGGAAAAGGTGGTGCAATAATTGGAGAAAATTGTGTATTAGGAGCTGGTTGTTGCATTTTAGGAGAGATAAAAGTTGGAGATTGTGTAAATGTTGGAGCAAATGCAGTTGTATTAAAAGATACACCATCTAACTGCACAGTAGTTGGAATACCAGCAAAAATTGTAAAAAAGGAGAAAAACAATTGAAGAAAAAATTAGTACTTTTTATAGGTGGGCTAAATTTTGGAGGAATGGAAAGAGTAGCATTTATAGCAAAAGAACTATTAGCAAAAGAGTATGATGTTACAATAGTTACTTTATATCAACAATCAGCAGACTATGAGATTAAAGAGGAATATTATAATTTAAATGTACCACCATCTAATAAAAAAATAGTAACATTTATTAAGAGATTTATAAAAACAGCAAAAATGAAAAAAGAATTAAAACCAGATATTGTATTTTCATTTGGAATGTATTCAAATTATTTAAATATATTATCCAATTACATTGTAATGAAAAAGCCAACTACAATTGTAGGAATACGTTCTTACGATTGGCTTACAGAACCATTTTTTGCAGCTAAGATAGATAAATGGATTATGAAACATGCAGATAAAGTAAACAGTGTTTCAAAATTAATTGCAAAAGATGCAGAAAAAATATGGCAAATACCTAGAAATCAAAATATTGTTATTTATAATCCATATAATATACAAACAATTGAACAAAAATCTTTAGAAGTAGTTGATGATTTTGAATTTGAAAATGACAAATATTATGTAATTACTATGGGAAGATTAGCAAATCAAAAAGGATATAATCATTTGATAAGAGCGTTTTCAAAAGTTGTAGAGAAACATAATGATATGCAATTACTTATATTGGGAAATGGAGATAAAAAGAAAGAACTAGAAATGATGATTGAATCTTATAAGATGCAAGAACATATAAAATTACTTGA
The DNA here is from genome assembly GCA_947057505.1 of uncultured Clostridium sp. Lineage (GTDB taxonomy): Bacteria > Bacillota > Clostridia > TANB77 > CAG-508 > CAG-273. The sequence goes on from CAMSEM010000011.1 coordinate 20,399, forward strand.
AGGCAAAAAGAATCCATATAAGTATGTGAAAAAAGCAAATTTATATGTTTTATCATCTCTAAGTGAAGGTTTTCCAAATGCATTGTGTGAAGCTATGTGTATAGGAACCCCAGTTGTTTCAGTTAATTGCAAATCAGGACCTTCTGAAATTTTATTTGAAAATGATGAAGAATTTATATATGAAGATAAAAATTTTTATATTGGTGATTATGGTATACTATCTAAAGAATTAGTATCAGATAGGCAATATACTAAAAAAGAAATATCAGTTAGTGAAAAAAGTTTAGCAGAAGCAATTTGCTTTGCTTATGAAAACAAACAACAAATGATAGAAGTTTCTAGGAAAGCTAAAGAACATATGAATAAATTTAACTATGACAAATTTTATGAGGATTTTTTGAGAATATTAAAATAAAGGTTTAGATAACCTTTAAGAAACTAAATATTATGATACAAGGAGTAAGATGGCAATATGGAACTTAAAATAGAAAAAGAAAAGCTAATAGAAATAGCAAGCATTATTGTTATATCGATTATTTTATTTACAAATTTAGTTATTGAAAATGGAAAGTATCTTGTATATATATATATAGCAATTGCATGTACATTAGCATATGTGATGTTTCTAATTTTTAAGAAACCCAATATTATAAAAGAATTATTTAAAAGTTATCACCTGATTTGGATTACGCTTTTTGCAATAGAAATGTTTATATATGGTTTCTTTGGCAAGGAGACTGAACAATATTCTTTAAAATTTCATATGTTAAATCTTGTATGGATTTTTATGGTACTTATTATATTGCAAAATCATAAAGGAAAAACTAAAGATATAATGGCAAAAACGGCGTCAATTGTAATAACTGCAATGAGTACATATATATTATTCAATGATTTTTCTATGTTTATAAAAATATTTACTAATGGAGAAATAGGAAGAATAGGAGCTACTGCTTCTGGAAATGTAAATGCAACAGCAATATCTTATGTATTTTTATTAATACCAATTCTTTATAAAATTGGTATAGATAAATCTAATAAATATATTCCATTTGCTATTTTAGGAATTGTCTTTATGCTTCTTACTGGCTCTAAAAAAGGAATTATTGGATTAGTAATAATACTTTGCATTATTATTATTAGTAAAGCAAAAAATAATAAGGAATTAGTTAAAACTATTCTAAAAATAGGAATTATGATTAGTATCATAGCTATATTATCTTATTGTATTCCAGTATTACACTTTGCCGGTGCACTGCCTGCTACCATGGAGGGGTATGCCCCACA
>CAMSEM010000012.1 GCA_947057505.1 uncultured Clostridium sp.
AAACACAAAATATAGACTTAGGTGGCTGGGACAAACCACTTACAGGCTTTTGGTTTGCAAAATTTGAAATGAGTGGAGCAAATAGTGAAAACCTAGTAACCGTTCCTGGAGTTGAATCAAAAACTAATATAACTATAGGAGGAATGTATAAACATGCAAGGAGTGCGTGTTACGGACAAACAGGAACGATGGATGAGTTTGATGGAAAAGAAAGCTTTATGAATAGCCATTTAACTAAAAACAGCGAATGGGGAGCAGTAACTTATTTAACATATAGTCAATATGGAAGAAATGGACATAAAATAGATATAAACGATACTAAATATACTGGTGGAGGTTCCGCTACTACAGCATATATTGAAACTACAAATCAAAAGCAAAGTACAACAGGAAATGCATATGGGATATATGACATGTCTAATGGAATTTGTGAATATGTTTCGATATTTAGGAATGTAGATGCTCAAAATTTATATCAAGGTCAAAGTGATTGGCAAAAGTTTACTGGATTAAGTACATCGTCTACTAGTACAAAATATGCTACACGATATATTAACAAAAAGAGTGTAACTGGATTAGAAGTTTATGAAATATCTAAAACAGGAGATGGAATAAAAGAAGTTTTTATTGTAAGTGGTCAACAATGTTGGTTTGAAGATTTTAATATTGGAATCACTGGGGCTGATAATGCACCTTTTATGAGACGTGGCAATAATATAGGTATATTTTATGTAATAAACTCAGGAGGAACTGCTGATTCATATATTGGCTATAGAGTGGCACTGTGTATTTAAAATAAAAAACGATCTAATATAATAAAATGTCATGAATTATTGATATAATTTATGACATTTTATTATATACAGTTGTTAAAAAAAGTGACATTTATATTTCAACTTTATGAAACACTTTCTTACCCTTTTTCAAAATAGCATACCCTTCTTTAAAATCATCAGCAGATAACATGTAGTTAACATCAGTTACTTTCTCATCATTTAAAGAAATACCACCTTGTATAATTAAAGTTCTTGCTTGCCCTTTAGAAGGTGCAAAACCAACAGTAATCATAGCATCTAAAATAGAAATATTAGCACTTTCAATTTTAGTAGTAGGCATATTTTCTAAACTACCAGTTCCTTCAAATAAAGCATTAGAAGCTTCTTCAGCTTTTTTTGCTTCTTCTTCGCCATGAATTAGTTTGGTAATCTCAAAAGCAGCCACTTTTTTAGCTTCATTTATTCTCTCATCTTGGAAAGAAGTTAATCTATCTACTTCTTCCATAGGTAAGAAAGTAAGTAAAGAAAGTACATTTTTTACATCTACATCTGCAATGTTTCTCCAATATTGGTAAAACTCATATGGAGAAGTTTTAGAAGCATCTAGCCATAATGCACCTTTTTCTGTTTTACCCATTTTTTTACCTTCTTTGGTAGTTAACAATTTAAAAGTTAACCCAAAAGAATCTGAATGGCCAATTCTACGAATTAAATCAACACCACCTAAAATATTAGACCATTGATCATTTCCACCCATTTGTAATTTACAACCATATTTCTCATATAGTTTTAAAAAGTCGTAAGATTGCATTAACATATAGCCAAGCTCAAAAAAAGTAAGACCTTTTTCCATTCTTTGTTTATAACACTCTGCAGAAAGCATTTTATTAACAGAAAATAAAGAGCCAATATCACGCATAAAATCTACAAAGTTTAAATTTAAAAGCCAATCTGCATTATTTACAATAATTGCACCATTTTCACCTTCAAAATTTAAAAATTTAGCCATTTGTGTTTTAAAACATTCTACATTATGATTAATTTCTTCACGTGACATCATTCTTCTCATATCTGTTTTTCCGTGATGGGTCACCAATGGTAGCTGTACCACCACCAATTAATATAATAGGTTTATGACCAGCTTTTTGCATAATAGAGGCAACCATTAAAGAAATAAAATGCCCTATATGAAGACTGTCCGCAGTTGGGTCAAAGCCAATATAAAAAGGAACACTTTCTTTTCCTAATAATTCTTTTAATTCTTCGTGAGTTGTTTGTTCAACATATCCTCTTTTTGTTAAAATATCAAATACATTTTCTTTTGCCATTATTTATTTCATCCTTTCAAGTTTATACAATTTTATCAATATTTTACCATAAAATATTGAAAAATCAAGGGGCTTAAAATAAAAGAGAAAGTAAATTTACTAAATAATAGGGAAAAAACTAGACTTTTAACAAATGATATAGTAAAATAACTTCGTATGGAGAATTAGTTTATTCGAGAATTTAATGAAAAAAGGAATGAAATAATATGGAATGGATTAATAACACTGTGGGAGAAATAGAACCACAAAATATTAGTAATAGAGAGCAAAAAGAAAAAGTAGCTAGAGAAGTAGCTCAAAAAGTAAAAGATGGAGATGTCATTGGGTTTGGTTCAGGTTCTACCTCATACTTAGCAATTAAAGAAATTGCTAAAAGAATAGAAGAAGAGGAATTACACATTACAGCAATACCTACTTCTTATGAAATACAATTACTATGCCAAGAACTAAAAATTCCAACAGCTAATTTAATGGCTTGTAGACCAGATTGGGCTTTTGATGGAGCAGATGAAATAGATAAAAATAATAACTGGTTAATAAAAGGCAGAGGAGCTGCTATGTTTAAAGAAAAGTTAAACATGGTAAATAGCGGCTTAACGTACATATTAGCAGATGAAAGTAAATTTGTGGACAAACTAGGCGAAAAATTTAGTATACCAATAGAAGTATTTCCAGATGCAGTAAATAGTGTAAAAGAAGCATTATTAGATTTAGGAATGGTAGAGTGCACTTTAAGAAAAGCAGAAAAAAAAGATGGTCCAGTATATACAGAAAACCACAATTTAATATTAGATACTAAATTTGTAGAAATTTATGAAACATTAGAAGAAGATATTAAATCTATTACAGGTGTAATAGAAAGCGGGTTATTTCAAGAATACTCTATAGAGGTATTACACTAAAAGATAAGCAAAAATATACATATATAGCTAAAAAATAAGAATTAGAAAAAGTTAACATGTTCCTATAAAATAAGAACCAAACCAAGGAGGGAGAAAAATGTGGGGAGATATTGCAATTGCATTTCTACTTGCCTTTATTACAGCCTTTGTACTAACACCATATACAATGAGGCTTGCTAAAAAAGTAGGTGCAATAGATATGCCAAACGATAGAAGAGTAAATAAAAAGCCAATGCCAAGATTGCGGAGGCTTAGCAGTAATTTGTGGATTTTTAGTTTCTACTGTTTATTTACTCATTGTAATGAATTTAGAAAATTCTATCAATTTATTTGGAGAAGAACAATATTGGCTTAAATTAATAGGCTTTTTCCTTGGTATACTAGTATTAGGAATTACTTGTTTTATAGACGATAGCAAAGGCATACCTAGCTGGGTAAAGTTAATTGCACAAATTATAGCAGCAGCTATTGTGGTTGCATGTGGTGTACGTATTGAAAATATCAACTTACCATTTATTGATAACAAAATTTGGTTTCATGATTGGTTTTCCTATATACTTACGATAGGATGGATTATTGGTGTAACCAATGCAATTAATTTAATAGATGGTTTAGATGGACTATCTTCAGGAATTACGCTAATTTCTTGTATTTCCTTAATTATTATTTTTACACTAAATAGCTCTCCACTAATTGCTATTTTATTAATAACAGCACTTGCAGGAGCGATTGTTGGGTTTTTACCATTTAATTTTAACCCAGCCAAAACCTTTATTGGAGATGTAGGTTCTAACTTTTTAGGTTTTTCACTATCCATTATCTCTATTTTAGGAGTGGCCAAAACCTATACAGCAATTGTTTTAATTGCACCAATTATTGTACTTGCTTTTCCAATATTTGATACTATTTTTGCAATTATTAGAAGAATGATAAAAGGAAAATCAATTAAAGCAGTATTTCAAGCAGATAAAGGGCATTTACATCATCGCTTAATGAAAAAAGGGTATACCCAAAAGCAAGCTGTACTTATTTTATATGGTCTTACCGCAACACTTGGTATGTTTGCTATTATTTTATTAGAAAGTGGACCATGGAAAGCAATATCCTTTGCATTGTTAATTGTAGCAATTGTAGCAATAGGATACAAAGATATTGTAAATCAAAAACAAATAGCAGAGCACACAGAGCAATTTTTAGAAAATGAACAAAATATAACACACATTAGAGAAGACAAGCAGTAACACTACAAAAATGTAGTACTCTAAGTGAAAAAGTAAAAAGAAAGTAAGATATTTTTTTACAAGTATAAAAAGCAGAGGTAAGTTACATGGAGGAAGAAAGATTAATTAGTCCAGAACTAGAAGATATAGTAGAAGAAAGAATGGAAAATTCTTTAAGACCGAAAGTATTAGAAGAATATATTGGACAAGAAAAAGTAAAACAAAATATGAAAATCTATATAGAGGCTGCCAAGAAAAGAGGCGAGCCTCTTGACCATGTTTTATTATATGGACCTCCAGGACTTGGAAAAACAACTCTTGCCAATATTATTTCAAATGAAATGAACTCTAATATAAAAATTACATCAGGACCAGCAATTGAAAAGCCAGGAGATTTAGCAGCATTGTTAACAAACTTATTTGAATTTGACGTACTATTTATTGATGAAATTCATAGGCTTAATAAAAGTGTAGAAGAAATTTTATACCCAGCATTAGAAGACTATACCTTAGATATTATGATAGGAAAAGGTCCAAGTGCTAGGTCTATTAGGCTAGACTTACCAAAATTTACATTAATTGGTGCTACCACAAGAGCAGGCTCACTTGCAAGACCGCTAAGAGAACGTTTTGGCATTATACATCATTTAGAACTATATAAACCAGAAGAATTAACTACCATTGTAAAAAGGTCAGCTACCATTTTAGAAATAGAAATAGACGATGCATCTGCTATGGAAATTGCTAGGCGTTCAAGAGGAACCCCTAGAATAGCCAATAGATTATTAAAAAGAGTAAGAGATTATGCCTCAGTATTAGGAGATGGAAACATCAATTTAAAGATTGCCAAAACTGCACTAGGAAGACTAGAAATAGATGAAATGGGCTTAGATGATGTTGATAGAAAAATATTAGAAACTATGATACTAAAATATAACGGAAGACCAGTAGGAATAGAAACTATTGCCACAACGATTGGAGAAGAAGTAGAAACAATGGAAGATGTATATGAGCCATATTTAATTCAAATAGGTTTTATTACAAGGACTGTAAGAGGTAGAATTGCAATGCCAGCAGCATATAAGCATATGGGAATACCTTATGAGGAATAAGGGGCTTTGTTTTATTTAAAAAAGTTATATATTATTAAGTTTTTTCGCTTTCGAAACTGAATAATATATAGCTTTAATTTTATGCACTAAAATCATCATAAAAAATTGACATAACACAAATAAAGTGATATAATTTGAGTGCTATCAAATTGATATAAAGTACATTGAAAGAGAATAAAAAATTTTATTCTTAGTATCGTTAAATTACATATTATAAAGGAGGGCAAAATAGAAAAGCAAGCATTATCTAAAGATGTAAGTATGGTACCGTAAGGAAACAATGAACATTAAAGATTAAATAGACATCTAAAGGGGGAACAAACTATGATTGGACTGTTTGCACAAAAACAAAAAGGGTACCAACCTTCACCATCAACAACAATAATTCCACCGCCGCCACCAAGAACAGGCGGAACCATCAAGGAAGAACTGCAAGTTTTTATTAAGCCAGAAGACTTTGAAAGGCTTTTTCAGGAATGGATAGAAACAGAGCCAGAGGGGTTTGTAGTTGATGAAGACAAAATTGAAGAGTTAGAAGACTATATCGAGTATCGCAGAAAGTTAAGAGAATTAACAAGGCAAATAGTAGAAGAGGAACTCGAAAGGTATATTGTGGAAGAAAAATCGCTTGAATATTACGATGGAGAAATAGACTATAGAAAGTTAACAGTAAATTGCAATGAAACAAATATTGGCTACATAAAAATGTACAATATACAAGGAGCTTGGTGCGTTACTAGAATAGATTCATTTAAGTATATAATGGCAGCGCTTGGAAATTCAACTATATCTCATGCATTTCAAAAAAATGATAAGGATATATATATAAATTATGCACAATATATTTTAGACCAGGGTGGAACAATAGATTATCCAGGAGTGCCACCTTATCACAGTGATTTGAAAATAACCTTAAGAGAAAAGGCATAACTGCATAAGACTGAATGAATAATTTGAATAAGTAATAAACTATAGTTAAAATTGATTAATTTTGGCTACATTAAGCAAAAACACTCTTTAATAGGGTGTTTTTGTTTTATTGTACGATAGAATTTTAATTAAAAAGTCCTAATAGTATTCGTTTTCTTGTTTTCAAAATGCTGAGGCGGTAGAAGGTACAAAGAAGAACAACAACTCAGGAATTTTGAAAACTGAGCAACCAAATACTATTAGGACTGATATATACTAAAAATGCCAAATAAATTACAAATTCACGAATTAACCTATTTACTAGTAGAAAAATTATAAAAACTATGATATAGTATAGTCAGTATTAAAATTATAATAACGTATTAAAATAAATTATATAAATCGAAGGGAATGAACAAATAAAATGAAACTTTTAATGCATACTTGTTGTGCACCATGTAGTGTATATTGTATAGATAGTCTAAGAAAAGAAGGAATAGAGCCAACTATTTATTGGTATAACCCCAATATCCATCCATATATGGAATATAAAGCACGTAGAGACTGTTTAAAAGAATATACGCAAAGTATTGATATAAAAGCTATTTTCGAAGAAGAATATGGACTAGATAGCTTTTGCAAAAATGTGGTTAACAACTTAAACACAAGATGTGCAGACTATTGTTACAAAGTACGTTTAGAACAAACGGCTAAATATGCAAAAGAAAATGGATATGATACCATTACCACCACTTTATTAGTAAGCCCTTATCAAAACCATGAAAAGTTAAAAGAAATAGCAGAGCAAATTGCTAAAAAATATGAATTAAACTTTTTATATAGGGATTTTAGAATAGGCTTTAGAGAAGGGCAAACAAAAGCAAGAGAACTAGGACTATATATGCAAAAATATTGTGGTTGCATTTTTTCAGAAGAAGATAGATATAGCAAGCAAATAGAAAAAGATAATGTAAATCATAAAATTATCAAAACAACTTGATTTTTATATATTTTTTGGTAAGATATGAAAGAAAACCATACCAAAGAGGAGGGAAAATGCATGGTAAGAAATAGCCAAGAAAAAGGTATTACATTAATAGCACTTGTTGTAACAATTATAATATTGTTAATATTAGCAGGAGTATCAATAAGTATAATAGCTGGAGAAAATGGGCTATTTGCAAAAGCAAATGAGGCTGTAGATAACTATAAGAAGATAGCAAAAGAGGAAGCTGAAATGCTAAACCAATTGTTATCAGAAGATGATATAGGTGGGGGAGAAACACCAGATAAGACTGACACCTCAGAAATAGACCAAAAAATGGTAAACCAAGAAATTAGTTTTCAAGATAGTCTTGCTACCATTATGAACCCAGATAGAGGTTGGTACAGACCTGTTACAGTAATATTAGGAAGCAGTGTTGACATACAGGCACAATGTATAGAAGCTATAAAAGAAAATATACAAATAATACACTTAAGAATTGATTTAGGACAATTTTCTGGAAATGTAAATACAGATGGAATTGATAAAGATATTACATTAGAACAGCTTTCTTCATTAAATACAATGGTAGATACTATTAGAAAAAATAAGTTAAATGTTATTATAAGATTTGCTTATGACTTCGATGGAAATACAGGGAAAGAGCCAAAGTCATTTGAAACTATAAAAAATCATATTAGGCAATTGGCATCTTTCTTTTATACAAATAAAGATATTATATCAACTGTAGAAACTGGATTTTTAGGACCTTGGGGTGAAATGCATACTGCGGGACAATATCAATCAGATAATTATTATAAAACTCTAATAAAAACATTATTAGAAAATACTCCTAGTGAGATGAAAATAAATGTAAGAAAACCATACTTTTTTAAATTAGTGGTAGGAGAATTAAATGATTCCCAACATAGATTAGGAATATTTAATGATGGATATTTAGGAAGTTCAACAGATTTAGGAACTTTTGATAATGGAATTAGTAGAAATGATTTTGTAAATTGGATGCAAACTCAAGGACAATATACATTATATGGTGGAGAAGTTACAAAGTCTGGAGAAACAAGTGATGAACCATATAGTGATACCAGTTTTGTGGTAGCAGAAATGCCCAAAACACATACCACATACTTAAATAGTCAATATAATCTAAGCATAATAGATAGTAAGTGGAAAAATCAATATTATACATCTTCAAATTCAGAATATGATGGACAAACAACTTATAAATACATAACAGATCATTTAGGATATCGAATGGTTGTAAGAAATTCTAAAATCTCATCTTCAGTAGAAAAAGGAGATATCTGTGGTGTTAATCTTGAAATAGAAAATGTAGGATTTGGAAATATAGTAAAAGAACAAAAAGTATCTGTTATTTTAAGAAAAAATCTTGAATATTACGAAACTACATTAAACATTAATGTGAACAATATTAGAGGAGGAGAAAAGGGCGATATTAATTTCTATTTCTATGTACCAAGTGATATAGAAGCAGGAGAATGGAAAATTTGCTTAAAGGTTTCTAGTGAGAAATTGTCAGATTATGCTATACAATTTGCAAATCCAGATATGTGGGATGACGATTTATTGGCAAATTGTATAGGAAAAGTAACTATTGAAAATTCAGTTGCCCAAGATGGAATAAAAATAAAACAAGCTTTTTCAACCAACAGTATTGAAGGATACAAAGGACAAATAATCGAAAAAGTTAGGACAATTCCTGTAACATTTGATTTTTGTCTAGAAGGAGGTTCAAGGGTTACTAGCCAGCAATTAAATATACCACTTGGAACTAAAATTAATTTTAAAGATGCAAGTAATTTATCAAGCTTGGGTATAACAATTCCAACTGGTTATACATTCAAGTATGCACAATGCAATGCAATTACAAATGACTGGGGTGGCTATAATGAGCTAACAATTCCAAATGAAACAAGTGAAAGCTCTTATTTGTTCTTTGTTTATATTAAGTAATAGAAGTCAAAATGGATTAAAAAAATAAATTCACTTGAAAAAAAGTATTGCAAATAAATGTAATACTTTTTTTATACATACAAAAATGTATGGAAAAAAATAAAAAAGTATGATAAGATATAAAAAATATTTGCACAAGAAAAAATGAAGTCTTAATTATTTATGGTAGAAAAAATAAAAATATGTAATGAGAATATGAAATTTAAAATATAGCAAAGGAGTTTTATACATATGTTACTAGCACTTTCAGGAATTACAGGAGTTGGCAAATCATATTTTGCCCAAAAAATTTCAACAACATTAGACTTTAAAAAAGTACATACCATTAGAACAAGAAAAATGCGCCAAGGTGAAATAAATGGAAAAACTGGTTTTTTTATGAATGAAGAACAACTAAACGAATTAAAAAAACAAGGAAAAATTATTTATGATTTTAAAGTGTTTGAAGGTACCTATGCCTACTTAAAAGAAGAAATAGAATCCACTGATAATTACGTATTTGAAATGCATTACACTACAATAGCAGATTGGAAAAAAGTAGCCCCACATATTAAAACAATATATATATTACCAAAAGATATCAATATGGCAATAGAAAAACTAAAACAAAGAAATTTAAGTAAAGAAAGCGAAAAAGAAAGAATTTTTGAGATACAAGAACAATATCAAAACTTTATGAAAAATGAAGAAATACAAAAGCAATTTGATTATATTGTATATAATAATTATGATGAACAATCAAAAGAAAAAATAATGCAATTAATTAAGAAAATCATGAAAAGTTAAAATATATTTAGCTTAGAAAGGGAATATTATGAGTGATATCTATTTTAAAATTGATGAAGACTTTGAAACAATTATAAAAAATACTTTTAAAGATAAAAAGGTATATAATATGCATTTAATTACAACAGGATGGACCAATATTGTATATGAAGTAGAAACAGTGGAAGGAAACTACTTTTTTAGATTCCCACGTGATGAATTTTGGTCAAGAACAATTGTAAAAGACTGTGAATTTGCAAAATACATTTATCAAAAAACAGACTTCAACACATGCAAATTAGAATTAAAAGAAGATAAAGGTAGACCTTTTAGTGTTCATAAAAAAATACCAGGAACACCACTTGCAGAGAAAATGAATGAATTATCGAGAAAAGAAATTGAAGCTATTTCAGATGACATATCTAAATTTATGTATGAACTACATAGCATTAATCCAAAAAAAGAAAAAATATTTACCATAAATAACATAGGATTAGAATTAAGAGAATTCCTAGATGAGCTTTTAACAAAACACATTCCAGCAGAAGAAATGGCATTTTGGCAATGTGATAAAAAAGTTTGTGCGCCAGAATGTTTGGTACATGGAGATTTAAACTCTAGCAATGTATTATTAGATGAAAATAACAAAGTAACTGCAGTCATAGATTTTGGCTTTGCGGGCTTTGGAAATAGTTATGATGATGTTGCTAGAATTATAGGAAGGTGTCCAGAAAGCTTTAGAGATAGTATTATTAAAAGTTACGAAAAATATGCTAACACTAAAATAGATGAAAATATTTTAAATACCCAGGTAAAAGAGTGGAGCAATATTGATCAAAGCTATATTAACTACATGAAAGGAATTGGAATTTACGAATAAGAAAAGAGGATAAATAGATGAACAAAATTGTATTAATAGATGGAAATAGCATTCTAAATAGAGCCTTTTATGGAATCATGGGTTCTAAAATGTTAACAACCGCAGATGGCAAATATACAAATGCTGTATATGGTTTTTTAGCTATTTTATTTAAGGTGCTAGAAGACATAGAGCCAGAATACCTAATGGTAGCATTTGATCTAAAAGCGCCAACTGCAAGACATAAAATGTATGAAGGCTATAAAGCAAATAGAAAAGGAATGCCCAATGAGCTTGCAGAGCAAATGCCAATTTTAAAAGATATTTTACGTGATATGAATATTACTATCATTGAAAAAGAAGGCTATGAAGCAGATGATGTTTTAGGAACATTGTCGAAAAGGGCAGAAAAAGAAGGATTAGATGTTACTATTGTTTCAGGAGATAGAGATACTTTTCAGCTAACCTCTAATCATATTAAAATTCGTATCCCACATACCAAAGTAGGAAAAACAGAGGTAGATATTTTTGATGAAAAAGCAGTAAAAGAAAAATATGGTGTTACCCCAGCACAACTCATTGAAGTAAAAGGACTAATGGGAGACAGCTCTGATAATATACCAGGAGTACCAGGAGTAGGAGAAAAAACAGCACTAGACTTAATTCAAAAATATGATACAATTGAAAAATTGTATCAAGCTATAGAAAATAACGAAGATAGCCTAAAACCAAAGATGAAAGAAAAATTAATAGCAGGAAAAGAATTAGCCGAGCTTTCTAGAACATTAGGAACTATCAATTTACAAGTACCAATAGAAGAAAAAATAGAAGACTTAAAAAGAAAAGAATGGAACAATGAAGCTGTTTATGCAAAATTTAAAGAATTAAACTTTAACCGCTTTATAGAAAGATTTCATTTACATGGAGAAACAGCTACAGCTCAAAATATGCAAGAGTTATTTGCCATTCAAACCATAACAAACGAAAATGAATTACAAAATTTATTAAAGCAAGTTAAGGAAAGTAAACAATTATTTTACTATTTAGCTAAAACTAAAGCAAATAGTAATAACAAAATTATTTCAAAAGAAATTACAGCCATTTATATTTATCATAATCAAACTGTATATGAAATAAAATTAGAAGAAAAATGGCTAGATTATTTTAAAATAATCTTCGAAGATGAAGAAATACAAAAATATAGTTATCATTTAAGTGAAGACTATGTTCTATTAAAACAAATAGGCATTTTACTTACTAACATTTATTTTGATGCTAAAATTGCAGCATATAACTTAAATCCAACCAATAATCAATATGCACTAGAAGAATTAGCAAGCCAATATTTAAATTTAGATGTTGCACAATATTTAGAAACAGTTGGAGCAAATAAAAATGAAAATGCACAAATGACCTTGTTTCAAACAGAAGAAAATAAGGAAGATACTTTAAAATATCAAAATGGTATTTTAGTATATAGCATTGCAAAACTACAAGAAGTTATGCTAAAAAAATTAGAAGAAGCACAATCTATAGAGCTATTTCAAAATATAGAAATGCCATTAGTACAAGTATTAGCAGATATGCAATATGAAGGAATTTATGTAGATAAACAAGAACTAATTACTTATGGAGATAAACTAAAACAAGAAATAGAAAACTTAAAACAAGTAATTTATGAACTATGTGGAGAAGAATTTAACATTAATTCTACCCAACAATTAGGTACCATATTATTTGAAAAGTTAAAGCTTCCAGTATACAAAAAAACAAAAACAGGTTATTCAACAGATGTAGACATTTTAGAAAAATTAAGACCAGAACATCCCGTTATTGGAAAAATACTAGAATATAGAGGAATTGTAAAACTAAATTCTACTTATATAGAAGGTTTGCTTCCATATATTAACCCAAAAACAGAAAAAATACATTCTTATTTTCATCAAACCATTACTGCAACAGGAAGAATAAGCTCTACTGAACCAAACTTGCAAAACATTCCAACAAGGCAAGAACAAGGTAAACAAATTAGAAAAGCGTTTAAAGCAAGTAAAGGCAATGTTTTTATTGATGCCGATTATTCTCAAATAGAACTAAGAATTTTAGCACATATTTCAAAAGACAAAAACATGATAGAAGCATTTTTAAATGAAGAAGACATTCACAAACAAGTTGCTGCAAAAGTATTTAATGTACCACTTGAAGAAGTAAGCAAAGAACAAAGAAGTGCAGCAAAAGCAGTTAACTTTGGAATTGTATATGGAATTAGTGGATTTGGATTAGCTGAGCAATTAAAAATAAGTAGAAAGAAGGCAGAACAATATATACAGCAATACCTAGAGAAATATGAAGGTGTAAAAACATTCATGGATGAAATTGTAGAAAAAGCAAAAGAGCAAGGTTATGTAGAAACCCTATTTCACCGTAGAAGATATATTCCAGAACTTTCTTCTAATAATTATATGGTAAGACAATTTGGCTCAAGAGCTGCTATGAATACACCAATTCAAGGAACTGCAGCAGATATTATGAAAATTGCTATGATAAAAGTTTTTGAAAAATTAAAACAAGAAAATTTACAAGCAAAACTTATTTTACAAATTCATGACGAACTTTTAATTGAATGTAAGCAAGAACAAAAAGAAAAGGTAAAACAAATATTAAAAGACTGTATGGAACAAGCAATGCCACTAGAAGTACCATTAGAAGTAGAAATATCAGAAGCAGATAATTGGTATGATGTAAAATAAACATACAAAAGAAGACTAAATTGAAGGAGAGAAAAAAATTGCACAAGTTAAGAACAATACTAATTATTTTGTTTATTATTTTACTATTAGGAATAATAATCATTCAAATATTTGACCTAAACAATGTAATTATGAAAAAAATATATCCACAACATTATGCACAATATATTAATCAATCCGCAAAAGAATATGAGGTAGACCCATTGCTCATTTTTGCTATTATTAAAGCAGAAAGCAATTTTAATCCAAATGCAACATCTAAAAGTGAAGCAAAAGGATTAATGCAATTAATGGATAACACAGCAAAAGAGGTGGCAAACAAAATAGAAATATTAGATGCAAACAATATTAATTTATATGAGCCACAAACTTGTATAAAATTAGGTACTTATTACTTTGCCTCCTTAACAAAACAATATGAAAATATAGGCATTGCATTAGCAGCATACAATGCTGGAATGGGAAGGGTAGATAAGTGGCTAGAACAAGGAATTATTCAAAAAGATGGTTCTAACTTAGAAAATATACCCTATAAAGAAACAAATATGTATGTACGCAAAATATTAAATTATTATCGAACTTATCAAGAATTATACAGTGAGAATTAAATACTTATACCTATTTAAAGTGAATATTGAGGAAATTTTGTTAAAAAACACAAACAGTAACAATTAACATAATTATTATCTGGGAAGAGCTTGTAATATAGTAACTTTTTTAATATAATATAGTTATGTAATGTTGAAGGCTTAAGTTTGCAACTTTTATAGGCCATTTTAATCTTATAAATATAAGTGCAAAAGGAGCGGTTTACAATGAAACAAGAAAATGAAGCAAAACGGATAAGAAGAGAAATCATGAAAGAAATTGCTACTATTGAGTTAGGGCTAAGCATGCTTGAACTTAGTAGCGGATGGGAAACAGTACAAGACGAAAAAAGTAGAGAAGCTCAAAAACAAATTGCACAAAAATTAGAGAAAGCCTCAATTAAGCTTCAGTCTTATTTGAAAGACTTGGATAAAATTAGTTGAGTAAAAAGAAAAAGATATCTAAAGTGCACTAAAAGTTGCGTAGAGAGGTACTTAATAGAAAGAACCTCTCTATTTTTTGTAATGAATGAAAAGAATATTATTCTGGCACAATAGGGTCAATTATCTCATATTTTCTTACATAATCTTTAGTTTTTGTGTTATTCATAATAACAGTACTTCTATTTTTCTTTAAAAAGTCAATCAAATGGTATACATCTACCCATATTTGATTAGGTCCATCTTTTTGTACCTCATTAAAAATAAGTTGTATACCAAAATGAAGGTGAGGAACATTAATATTATTTACATCTTCTTTGGTACTATAACCAGTCATACCTAAATATCCAATTACATCACCTGCATGAATAACTTTTCCTTCATAAATATCTTTTGCATAGGGATGACCTTTTCTTAAATGGGCATAATAGTAATAGCGCTTTTTATCAAAACTGCGAATACCAACTCTCCAACCACCATACTGATTCCAACCGAACAGCTTCTATAATGCCAGACTCTACGGCAATTACAGGAGTTCCAATACTACCCATTAAGTCATTTCCAAAATGTAACCTTTTGTAACCATAAGACCTTGAGTTGCCAAAATCATCATAATGAGAATAACTATAATTTTGAGCAAGAGGATGAAAAGACTTTATGCCATAAACAGTAGTAAAAGGATATTCATTTTCTGTAATTGCACTATTGGTAGTTGTATTATTTAAAATAGTATTTTTGTTAGTGGAAGATGCTTTTACATTAGTAGGTTTTTGAATTTCATACTCTCCAATAAACTGAGATAAAACAGCATCATACCCTTCGTAGTAATAAGAATAAAGTTTCATATCTTTGGTAATTGATTCCATTGTTTCTCCACTTTTTAGCCTTTTAGTAAGAGAATCTAAATCAGCCTGCTTAAACTTTTTAAAATCATTTCCATATTTACAAGCAAGATAAGAAATTAATTCTATCCAGTTATACTTTATATCTTCATTTTTCGTATGAGAATTAATATCTAATTGAGAAGTTTTTACTAAAACATCATAGCTTACTTTAAATTCAAACCACTTAATATATGATTTTTCTTCTTTCTTAGTTTCCTCTTGTATGCTATTTGTATTATCTTCTAAAGAAATATTGTTTTGAGTAACATTTTCTATTAGAGTAGTTGTATTATTTTCTAAAGTATTACAAGAAGTAGCAGAAGGTTTTTTTAAAAATAAAAAGGCACAAGAAAGTGAACCTAATAAAACAATAGTAATGGTACAAAAAACAATTACCCTTTTAGATAATTTAATACATTTAATTAACAAAATAATCACCTAATTTATAGTATTAAAAGTATACAATTTTTATAACTTAAAAATAGTAGTTTTCTACTTTTTATTTGGTAAAAAATAAAAGTTTTCTTGTTTTGAAAATGCTAAGGCACCAGAAAATTTAGACAAGAAAAATAACTTGAAAATTTTGAAAATTATAAAAACAATACTACTAGAACTACTTTATGTTAAAAGTATTGAATAATATAATTTTAAGTTAAAATAAGGTGTTTACAAATATTAAAAATCGAGATATAATATAAGCAAATATAAAATTTGTATAAAATGTACTAAAATTAAACAAAATAACATAAGAAAAAGGAGAAAAAGAGATGAGCAAAAAAATAATAGATCAAATAAATAATAAAGGTATTACATTAATTGCTTTAGTTGTAACTATTGTAGTACTTTTAATTTTAGCAGGAGTGAGCATAACAGTCCTATGGGGAGAGCATGGAATATTTGGGACTGCACAGAATGCAACTACTAAATTTGGAATAGAAGCAGAAAGAGAAAAAATAAATAATGTACTAATTGACTGGTGGACCAAAAAAGTTACTGGAGAAAACGTAACAGTAGAAGACTTTTTTAAGATGTTAGAGCCAGAGATTATAACAAATAGAGAAGAACAGGTGATAGGTCCAGATAGTAACAATAATTATATAATAGAAACCAATGATGGTTATACAGTAGAAATCATAATAGATGATGATGGAAAAATAACAATTGGAGATATAGAAAAAGGAAGTTTGGGACCAAAAATAAAAAGTCTAAAAGTAATTGAAACAACGGCTAATAGTATAAAAGTAAAAGCAGAATTTTTAAGAGCGGAAAACGCAACCATAAACTATTACTATAAATTAAGTAGTGCAGAGGAAAAAGAAAGTTCCTATATAGCTATGAACCTAAATGAAACAAAAGACGAAGCAATAGCTACAGGACTAGTAGAAGGAGTAGAATATGATGTTAAAATAGTAGTAACAAAAGAAGGATTTGAAACACAGGAAAGAAAGATAAAAAACATAATAGCAAGAGATGTTCTATTGGTAACAGAGATAACATTAAATAAGTCAAATGCAACAATAGGATTAGGCAAAACTACACAATTAATTGCAACTATCACACCAGAAAATGCAACAATAAAAGACTTGGATTGGGAAAGTAATAATGAAGCTGTGGCAACAGTGGATGCTAATGGAAAAATAACAACTAAAAAGGTTGGAACAGCTATCATTACAGCAAAAGCAAAAGATGGTAGTGAAAAACAAGCAACTTGTATAGTGAAAGTTATAGTTGCAACAGGAAAATTTAATGAAGAAAAAGGAGTAAATGAACCTAACTTGTTAGAAGGAATGAGAGCCGTTGTATGGGATGAAACTGCAAAAGATGGACAAGGAGATTGGGTAACACCAACTAATATTGATGATTGGTATGATTATAGTGTAGAAACAAAAAAATGGGCAAATGCAATGACAGAAGATGGAAGCCTATGGGTATGGATACCAAGATATGCTTATCAAATATCAAGCAATTATCATAAAGGTGAAACTGGAACTATCAACATAAAATTTTTAAAAGGTGTAACTAATACTGCAGCAGATGGAAAAACAACTTGGGATAATGCTAGTGGAGAAGGAAATTGGAATATCCACCCAGCATTTGACTATGGAATGGATATAGCAGGAATTTGGGTGGCAAAGTTTGAAGCAAGTCAAAGTGATGCAGGACAAACTTCAACTACTGGAACAAATGAAATATTAAAAATACAGCCAGGAGTAAGCAGTTGGAGAAATATCAGTATTAGCCAAATGTATGATATATGCTTAAAGTATAACGAAAATGCTAACAGTCATTTGATGAAAAATAGCGAATGGGGAGCAGTAGCTTATTTAACAGAAAGTAGCTATGGAAAAAATAGCAATATAGAAAGAAATGACAGTAATTCTTATTATACAGGTGGTGGAAGTGGAAATGCATTTAAAAATAAGAAAGGACAAAGTACAACAGGTAATGTCTATGGCATATATGATATAAGTGGAGGTGCTAGAGAGTATACAGCAGCATATTTGGAATGTGAAAACACAAAAGAAGATGAAAGCATTTATACAACTGAATATGCAAAAGCATTAATTGATGGAGAGGATTATACCAAAGATGTTTATGCATTAGGAGAAAGTACTACTTTAGAAGCCATAATACAAAATATTTATGGTGATGCTATTTATGAAGTAACAACGAAAGTTAGTATTGGTGGATTAACTTGGCATGATTCTCAAACAAACTATCCAAGTACAAAGAGCCCTTTCTTTGCTAGAGGTGGAATGTATGATTCTGTTGGAGCAGGAGCGTATAATATGAGTAGCAGTAATGGTGGTGCAAAAGAAATTAGTATTTCTTTTAGACCAGTTTTATCAATATTTTAACTTTGTCTAACTAAAAATAAAACTAGCTAAAATACTTAAAGTTTATCACTTTAAATATTTTAGCTAGTTTTTTATTACCAGGCATTTTTGAATTTAATATAAAAAGAACTAAAACTCTATTGAAAAAACAGCTATTCTTTAGTAAAATAAACATTATAAAAAGTCATTGGATAAGGAAAGGAACTAAGAAATGAAAAAATATTTTTTTACTTCTGAAAGTGTAACAGAAGGACATCCAGATAAATTATGTGATTATATATCAGACAGCATTTTAGATGCTTGTCTAGAGCAAGATGAAAATTCAAGGGTAGCAGTAGAAACTTTTGCCTCAGCAGGGAAAATAACAATAGCAGGTCAAATTATGGCAAAGGCCCAAATAGATGTAGATGCAATTGCAAGAAATGCCATAAAAGAAATTGGATATGATAATGAAAAAACAGATATGGACTATAGAACATGTGAAATAGATATCAATTTAACTACCCAAAGCCCAGATATTGCAATGGGAGTAAATGTTGGTGGTGCAGGAGATCAAGGCATTATGTTTGGATATGCATGCAATGAAACTAAAAATTATATGCCCTTTGCACTTGAAATGGCACATAGACTAGCAAAAAGGCTAACACAAGTACGAAAAACAAAAGAAATACCATATTTACGTCCAGATGGAAAAACACAAGTTACAGTAGAATATGAAGAAAATATCCCTAAAAGAATAGAAACCATATTAATTTCTAATCAACATTTAGAACAAATAAACCTGGAGCAAATGAAAAAAGAAATTATAGAAAAAGTAATTTATCGTGTTATACCATTAGAATATATAGATGAAAATACTAAAATTTATATTAATCCAACAGGAAGGTTTGTAATAGGTGGACCATTAGGAGATACTGGATTAACAGGTAGAAAAATCATTGTAGATACTTATGGTGGTTACAGTAGAAATGGTGGAGGAGCTTTTTCTGGAAAAGATGCTAGTAAAGTAGATAGATCAGCAGCATATATGCTTAGGCACATTGCTAAAAATGTAGTAGTTAATCATTGGGCAGAAAAATGTGAAATTCAACTATCTTATGCTATTGGAATGGAAGAACCATTATCTATTTATGTGGATACATTTGGAACTTCTACAATAGCAGAAGAAAAAATAGTAGAATTAATTAAAGAAAAATTTGACTTGACTCCAAATGGAATTATTGAATATTTGGGGCTAAAAGCTCCAATTTATAAACAAACTACTAATTATGGACATTTTGGAAGAGAAAACTTATCATGGGAAAAAGTAATTAAATTATAAATTTAGTTTGTTATCGTATAAAGGAAAATTTTGAAGAAATTATAGGAGAAAGTACAAATGGAGGAAAACATAAAAAAAATAGAGAAAATACTATTAACAGGAAATATACAAGATAATTTAGATTTTATCATACAAGAAATTCCAGAAGTGACTTATATGATAGGATTTGAACATAAACACCCACATCATCATTTAAATGTATGGGAACATACTGTACAAGTCATAGAAAATGTAGAAAGCAACGATATAGAGATAAAAATGGCAGCTTTATTACATGATATAGGAAAGCCATTTTCCTATCAAGATGAAGAGGTGAGGCATTTTCATGGGCATCCCAAAATATCAGCTCAAATGGCAGAAGCTATTCTAAAAAGACTTGGATATGATGAAAGCTTTATTCAAGATGTTTGCTATTTGGTAAAAATGCATGATACTAAAATTGATCCATATCATTTAGATAATACCTATGAAATGATACAAAAAAGGTTGAAATTGCAGTATGCTGATGCAAAAGCTCATGCACCAGAAAAGATAGGAAAAAGAATAAAATTATTAAATATTGTTGCTAGTAACCTAGAAGAAAAATATGGAGAAAAAACTAAGAAAAAAAGTAGGAATTATAAAGCAACCAAACAAACAGAAAGATAAGAAGAAGCAAGAAATAAAAAATAGTACATAGTTTAGAAAGAAAAAGCTTTATCAGTTTTTATTTATGTTATGCTATGTAGTAAGTGTATAGAAAAAAGGAGAAAAAATATATGCAAAGAAAATTAAAAATAATAACAGAGAATTGTCCCCAAAACCACAAATGCCCTGCTGTAAAAGTTTGCCCAGTAGGGGCACTAACACAAAAAGAATTTGAAGCACCAAAAATAGATCATAATAAATGTATAAAATGTGGCAAATGTTCGAATTTTTGTCCTAAAAAAGCACTAATTTTATAGTAGATAAAGCATCTAATTTTGAAATAGAAGGAGAGGCAAATGGAGAATTTTGGTTTCTTGATGTTATGGTATTGGATAGCATATTTTATAGTTACAAGTATAGGAGTATTACATACAATTTTTAATATTGTAGTATTACATATGAAATCAATGAAAAATAGCCATGGTATGGGAGAGGGATACGAAAAAACAAAACCTTGGCATACTTTGTATAATATAACTGTATTTCCCATATTCGCATATCTTTATTTTACTGGACTAGAAACAGTAACTTTATTAAATGTTATAGCAACATCAATTATATGGGGAACAATAACAATAGTATTTGATTTAATTGGATGGGTACTAATTAAACATCCATGGTCTTTATCATTTAAAGAATTTTATATTGATTATCAACCTTGGATAACTTTAATATATATAACAATATATGCTA
>CAMSEM010000013.1 GCA_947057505.1 uncultured Clostridium sp.
AAAAAGTAAGATATAACATCATAAGTATTATTGTGTATATAGTTGGAATTATTCTATTAATCCAACTTTTTAACTTGCAAATTTTACATGGAGAAGAATACAGGCAAACCTCTAATACAAGGCTTACTAGAGAATCTACATTAAAAGCAGCAAGAGGAGATTTGACAGATAGAGGGGGAAATAAATTAGTTACCACCAATATAGGTTCTAGCTTAGAACTATATAAAACAAAAATAGATAATCAAAAGCTTAACGAAACTATATTAAACCTTGTAGAATTATTAGAAAAAAATAAAGATACCTACATAGATAATTTACCAATCACAGTAGAACCTTATGAATTTACTTATAAAGATGAAGAAACACAAAAAAGATGGAAAAAAGAAAATGGAATAGATGAAAATGCAAATGCAGAAGAATCTTTTCAAAAGTTAAAAATAAAGTATGATATTAAGCAAGAAGACAGTAAAAAAGCTAGAAAAATAATGGTAGTACGTTATGAAATTACAAGAAATGGTTTTAGTAATATAAAGCCAATTACTATTTCTAGAGGAATCAGCAATGTAAGCGTAAGTCAAATAAAAGAACAAAATGCCAGTTTTCCAGGAACAGCAGTTATAACAGAACCAGTAGTTACCTATCCATATGGAAATTTAGCATCACATATTTTAGGATATGTGGGAGCCATATCTCCAGAAGAATATGAACAAAAAAAGCAAAGCTATGGAATGAATGACTTAATAGGAAAAACAGGAATACAATATACATTAGAAGAATATTTAAAAGGAAAAGATGGTATCAAACAAATAGATATGGCAGTAGATGGAACCATTACAGAAGAAACTGTTTCAAAAGAAGCTATTGCAGGGCATAACGTTTCACTTACCATTGACGCAAACCTTCAAAAGAAAACAGAAGAAGCTTTAAAACAAAATATAGAAAAAATAGCAAAAGGCGGCTATGGTAAAAAATATGATGCAAAGGCTGGATCTGCTATTGTAATGAATGTAAAAACAGGAGAAATTTTAGCCTTAGCAAGCTACCCAGACTATGAACCAGAATTATTTATACAAGGAATTAGTCAAAACAAGTTACAAGAATATAATAAAGGCAATAATTTATTTAATAGAGCAATATCAGGAACATATGCACCAGGTTCTATTTTTAAAATGGTCGTAGCTACAGCAGCATTAGAAAATGGAACCATTACAAAAGCAACAAAAGTAAATGATACAGGAATTTATCCAAGAGGTTATCATCCAGCATGCTGGATTTATACACAAAATCATTATGGACATGGTTACTTAAATGTAACAGATGCAATCAAAAAATCATGTAACTACTTCTTCTATGAAGTAGGATACAAAATGGGAATAGACCCAGTAATTCAGTATGCTAGAGCATTTGGCTTAGGCTCAAAAACAGGAATAGAACTATCTGGAGAAGCAAATGGAATTGTAGATTTAAAAGAAGAATGTAAAAAACTCTATGGACAAGAATGGCAATTTGGAGACACCTTATCTGCAGTAATTGGGCAAAGCTATAATAGCTATACACCAATACAAATGGCAAAATATATTAGTATGCTAGCCAATGGAGGAAAAGAGGTAGATGTTACTTTAATAAAATCTATAACAGACGTAAATGGAAAACAAGTTTCAAAGCAAGAAATAGAGCAAACTGTCAATAAGAAACTAGGAATAGAAAATCAAGAAAAATTAGAAGACTTAAATATAAAGCAAGAAAACTTAAAAACAGTTTTACAAGGAATGAAAGGAGTTACCAGCGAACAAGGAGGAACTGCCTACTATATTTTTTCTGACTTTGGAATGGATATAGGTGGAAAAACAGGTTCAGCAGAAACCAACATAGCAAAACAAGTAAATGGTTGGTTTGCAGGATTTGCACCATATAATGACCCGGAAATTGCAGTAGTAGTATTAATTGAAAATGCAGGTTCTGGTAGTAACACAGCGCCGGCAGCAAAAGAAATTATGAAAGCATACTTTGGTATGAATAATGAAAAAGTAGTAGAAGATGTAACTGCTATTCCAAGCACACAAGGAGTAAGATAAAATTTTTTCAATTACTATTGCAAAGAATAAAAAATTATGTTAAATTAAAAATGAGTAAAATAGAAAGGGAAAAAGAAAATGAATAGTTGCATTAGTACACAAACTAAAAAAAATCAAGTAGTAATTAAAATAGAAGAAACAGCAGAACAAAAGCAAATATTACAGCAACTAAAGAAAAAAGTAACAGAACTAAAAAAACTATACAAAGAAGATACTACTCCAATACTCATAACAGGAAAAGTATTTAAGAATAAAGAAATGGAAGAAATACAAGAACAAATACAAAAAATACTTCCTGTAGAAGTAAAATTTGATATACCTAAAATGTTAGGATTACATGGAATAAAAAGAACATTTAGTAAAGAAATAGCAACATCTGAAACTAAATTCCATAGAGGCTCTTTAAGATCTGGCCAGAAATTGGAATTTGATGGTAGCTTAGTAGTTTTAGGTGATGTTAATGCAGGAGCAGAAGTATTAGCAAGCGAAAATATTGTTGTATTAGGTATCCTAAGAGGAATGGCACATGCAGGAGCAAAAGGTAATAAAGAAGCCATGATTGCAGCAGCAGCTATAGAATCTGTACAAGTACGTATTGCAAATGTAATAAAAGAAATAGAAAAAACACAAGAAGACCAGATAAAAACTTATGCATACATCAATGAACAAGGAGAAGTTGTATTAGAGTAAGACAAAATAAAAATAAACCCCGCATATTAGGCACAGTGGCTTAATATGTGGGGTTAGCAATTTAGCTAAGCAAAAGTAAAACTAAAGCAATAAACAAATACTCATCTTGTACACCTTCTTGGTATAAAAAGAAAATAAGACAAATCAGTAAAATATCATCATAATATAATTGTAATCCAAAAATTTCAAAAAGAGGTTCCGCATCTTCCTCACGCTTACGGACTTGAGAGTTTGAACCACTTTTTTTTGTATTTTTGGAAGAAAATGATAAGTTAGAATGTTTAGAATTTTCCTGTGCTATATTCCTATTTGCCATATTAGTATGACTATAATTAGAATAATTTTTAGCAGAAGTTAATGCCACTTTATTAGTAGACATATTGTGATATGGCATAGAAATATTCGAATAAGAAGGATACTGCTCATAAGAGGAATACCTTTTAAAACGAGGAAAACTAAAGAACGGATAATTATACATCATTTTTCTTTTCACCACCTAAAGGACCCATCATTTCAAACACTTTTCCCATGCTAAAAAGCTTAATATATTGGTCAACTTTATCTTTTCTACTACTCTTTAAATATGGTTTTAAAGACTTAAGCAAATTAGCCCTGGGGTCATTTTGGGGCTTGTTCATGCTATCAATAATAGACTTCATTTTAAGCATAGTACCAATATCAAAATTTGGAAGCTCTGTATTTGAAGTAGAGGTATCATCATGCTCATATGAAGAGCCATTTGAATCACTAGTAGAATTAGTACTACTATTAGCAAAAACACGACTCATCATATCTTTTAAATCATTAGCATCAAAATTAGAACTTACATTAGTATCATTAGAATAATTGGCAGAAGATTTACTTTCTTTCTTAGAAGAATCGTCGCCAAAATGATTCATTAAATTTTTAATATCATCAGGTATTTGATTATTTTTAAGCATATCACTCATTTTTTGAATGACATTAGACATATCATCACTCATACACTAATTTCCCTTATTAAGTTCTCTCATAATTTTTGCTTTATCTTCAGCGCTAAGCATCTGGTTCAACTTAGAAAGTCCTTGTTCTAATTGACTCTTATCCATTTTAGAAAGCATCCCCATAAGTTTTGCCATATCCATATTATTATTCATATCCATCCATCCTTTCATACAAAGTTAAAGCTTTTTTATCTATAATTATATATATTCCAAAAGACAATAAAATGTTACTAAAAATAGAAAGAAATTTAAATAAAAAACAGTTCTAAATAAAAAAATTATGTGCACAAAAAATAAAGAAAAAACCAACTACTTTATGGAAATATAATTGTAACAAAAATTTAATATTTCTCCAAAAAAACTCATTTCCGTAGATAATTTTCCAGTATTCGACATTTCTGGAAATACATAACCATTGAAAAAAACGTAGAAAATGGTAAAATTGATATTATAGAGGATTTATGCCTATAAGCAAAAATATAATGGAGGTTACTATGAAAATTAAACAAAAATTAATAGCAACAACACTAAGTTTGGTCATATTAAGCAGCTACCTATTACCAGTAGGAAATCATGTAATAGCGGCTACAACAGATCTAGGAAAGCAAGACACCAAAACTGGCAGTAGTAATGTAGAATTTAATAGTTATTTAGAAAATAAAACACATGAGCAAACCTTTGAAGAACAAGGTAAGCTTTATGTGGAACTTAACGTGAAAGAAAATGGATATTTAAAAAATGCAGCTATTGAATTAATAGGTGCAAATTATAGCGTGGACGGTAACCAAATAAAAAATGACAATATAGAAAAAATAGAGCAAAACAAAATAAAATTAAAACAAATCAATACAGGAACTGTAACAATAGAATTGCCAATCAAAATGCTAGAAGCTAATAAACTTGCAAAAGACAATTTTAATAAAATATCAGAAGTTAAGTTTACAGCAACTTACGTTGACCAAAACGGAAAAGAAAAGCAAGTAGAAAAAACAATTCAAAATCAAATTAAATGGCATAGAGATGCAAAAGCACAAGTAACCCAAGAAATAGTAAAATATATACCATATCATCAAGGTGAAGAATATGGCGTTTTAGTACAAATAAAAATCAATAGCAAAATAGAAGAAAACAAAATGCCAGTACAAAAATCTGAAATAAAAGTACAAGCACCAGAATTAAATATAAAAGAAAGTGCTACAACACAAGAAGAAAATGTGGCAAATAAAAATTATCCAGCAGATGTAAAAGTAATTGCAAACCATATAAAAGCAACCAATGGGCAAACAACATCAGCACAATTTAGTAGCCAAAACTATACCTATGATAAAGAGACTGGAGAAGTAATTATCACAGTAGAAAATAACCAAGAAACAATTAGCTGGGAAAAAGAAGTAGATGATGAATATTTAGTAAACTACATCTACCAAGGAGAAGACATATACAATTATGTAAAAGAAAATGAAATAACACTAAAAAATAATGTACAAGCAAACCTTACTATTTATCATGCAGAACCTACTGTATTAGAAGCAAAAACAGAAGAAACTTATACCCTAAAAGAAAATAAAGGAAATCTTTTAGACTTTGAAATAGAAGCTACCAAAGAACTTAGCAAAGGTTATTTGTATGCAAACTATGATAAAAAGCAAAACGAAGAAAAAATAGAAACACCATATAGTGTAAAATACATAAGTAAAATAGGTTATGCAAATATAATAAACAACATTGAAATCCAAACATTAGAAGAAAAATTGATAGACGAACAAGAAAATAAATACAGTTCTAACAATGCAGTTTATAGCAAAAAAGTAACAATACCAGTAGCTATTTTTGGTAAAATATTAGGTGAAGAAGGCAAAATAGAAATACAAAATAAAGATGGAAAAGTATTAGGAACAATTACAAAAGAAACCACAGTAGAAGAACAAAACTATGCCCTAAATATAGAAGAATATCAAGAAAATCAAATAAAAATAACAACAAGTAAACCTATTCAAGAAGGACAGCTTGAAATAACAGTAGAAAAAGCATTTGCAAGAGAACAAACCTACAAGAAAAACCAAATGGAAATAGTAAAAAAAGTAGAACTACAAGCTAATATAGCAGCTAACACCAACAAACAAGTACTAACTAATCAAATTAGCTTAAAAGAACCAGTAGCAAAAGCAAAAGTAATGATAAATAAAGAACAATTATCAACAGTAGCAGAAAATAAAAATATAGAAATCACAGCAATTTTAGACACATCTAGTGTAGATTATGCACTATACAAAAATCCAGTATTAGAATTCTATATGCCAGAAGCAGTAGAAAATATAAATGTAAAAGAAGTTACTGTTACACCAAAAGATGAATTAAAGGTAGAAAAAGTAGAAATCGCACAAAAGGCAAATCAAAAGGTAATACAAGTATACTTAAAAGGAACACAAACAAATTACACATTAGATTCTATGATAAATGGAACTAGCATTGTAGTAAACACAGATATTACCATAAAAGAATTTACACCAACAACCAACACACAAATAAAAATGCTATACAAAAACGAAAATAGCAACCTATATGAAAATACACAAAAAGTATCAGCACCTAAAAAAGCAAGAGCATTAAGCATACAAAATGCAGAAGAAGCAGGTATTGCAACAACAGATCTAACTTTAGTTACACCAACAGGTTTAGTAACAGGAAGCGGAATTAATGGATATAGTGCTGGTGCAGAAAATGTATTAAACACAACAGAAACCATGCAAACAGTTGGTATAAAAGCAGGAGATAGTAGCAGAACTGCACAAATAACAGGAAAAATCATTAACAACTATGCCAATACCATATCAAATGTAAAAATATTAGGAAGAACACCATTTAAAGGAAACAAAAAAATAGACACAGCACAAGAATTAGGATCAACCTTTACTGCGATAATGAAAGGACCAATTAGCTTAAGTGGTGTAAGTACAGAAAATTATAAAGTTTATTATAGTACACAAGAAGAAGCAACTAATGATATAACCAATGCAGCAAATAATTGGCAAGAAAGTGTAACAGACTATTCAAATATAAAATCATGGTTAATTGAATTTACCAATAACTATGAAATAACAACAGGAACAGCAATTGACTTTTCATACAGCATAGAATTACCAGAAAGATTATCTCATGATGAATTAGCATATTATATGTACAAAGTATATTACCAAAACAACCAAGAAGCAGGAGCAGTAGCACAAACAAAAGACTCTTCTATGATAGAACTTACAACAGGTTCAGGTGCAAAATTAGAAATTAATTTAACATCTAATGTACCAGAAAACACACCTGTCAATAAAGGAGAGAAAATAACCTACACCATTACAATAAAAAATGTAGGTTCACAAGATGCTAATAATGTAATTGTTATGGGAGACATACCAAATAATACCGTTTATTTAACTACTATAAATGGAAAAGAAGAAGAAAGCCCAATGCTAAAATACACACAAGAAATAGAAAAAATAAAAGTTGGAGAAACCAAACAATTTACTTACTCTGTAAAAGCAGATACCATCTATGTAGAAGATTTTTGCGAAGAACCAACTCACTATTCAGGCGGAATACACAAAGTAGATAACATTCATCCTATTTCTGATTGGAAAACTGTCGTAGAAACTAATGCAGAAGTATGCTTACTAGATGATAATGAATTTTACAAATCAAAAGAAGTTAGAAATACAATTGCAATGTACCCAATTGAAGTAGAATTAATTAATGCACAAGAAGGAAAAATACAATATGACCCATTAAAAAGAACAGAAGATGCTATAAAAGTAGGAGAAGAATTTACTTATTTAGCTACAGTAACAAATCTTTATTCAAATAACTTCCAAAATGTAGTAGCACAAATAACAATTCCAGAAGGGCTAACATATAAAGAAGCAAGCTTAGTAGAAGGAGAAAACAAAGTACAAGGTAGGGTAAACTATAATGCATTTAACAAAACTGTAACAGTTACAATGAATCAATTACAAGCTATGCAACAACAACAAATAAAAGTAAAAGTTACAGCTGATGACTTAGCAAATAATCAAACACAAAAAAGCACAGTAGTTAATATGCAAGTTTCACTACCAGGAAATGATGAAGTATATGCTTCAAATAATGTTAAAGTAGATATTGTAAAAACAGAACTTCTAATTTCACAAACTTCTAATATAAAAGAAAAATATTTATATGAAGGAGACGAAATTGTTTATCAATTACAAGTAAAAAATATATCTAATAAACCAATTGCAGGGGCAATTATTGAAGATGAAATACCACAAGGACTAACCTTTGAAAAAATGGGATATTACCTAGATAATGGAAAAGAAAGCTTTGCAAACAATATAAAAGATGGAAAAGCAAGCATTACAAGCGATATCTCAGAGAAACAAACTTTATATGTAAATGTATATTGCAAAGCAAATGACCTTAAAGGAAATAACGAATTAAAAATAGTAAATACACCAAAAATTACAGCAGATGGATATGGAACAGCTTCTTCAAATTCAGTAGAACATATTATTAAATCAATAGGAAGTAATCCAGGAGGAGAAGAAGAACCAAGCTTGCCAAATACCTATAAAATCAGTGGAGAGGTATGGCTAGATAGTAACCAAGATGGACTAAAAGCAGTAGAAGAACCAAGAGTAAAAGATGTAGAAGTAGTTATTATAGATAGCAAAACTTTACAAATTGTAAAAGATGGTAAAACCAATCAAAATAAAACTATGAAAACAGATGAAAATGGATTCTACTCATTTAAAAACATACCAGATGGAGAATATATAGCAATCTTTATCTATAACACACAAAGGTATGGAATTGCACCAGTAAATGAAAAACAAGGAAATGAAACCAATAATCAAGATGGTGTACCTTCAACCATTACCTTAAATGGAAAAGACACCATGGTAGCAATCGCACAAAACTTAAAAATAGCAGGTGGAAACCTATACAATATAGACTTAGGACTAATAGAAAACGATGTATTTGACTTAAAATTAGATAAATACATTACAAAATTAAGCCTAACAACACCAAGTGCAGGAACGAAAACAGTAAACAAAAAATCACAACTAGAAAAAGTGGAAATTGCAAGTAGAAATGCAGGAAAAGCAAGTCTAGTAATAGAATATAAAATAATAATTACCAATGAAGGTAATACAGCAGGATATGCTAAAAAAGTAGTAGACTATTTACCAGAAGGATGGAAATTTAATACAGAAATAAATAGTGATTGGTACCTAGGAAAAGATACCAACAACATATTTAATAATAGCTTAGAAAATATTAAAATTAATCCAGGAGAAAGTAAAGAATTAACTGTAGTAATTAGTAAAACAGTAAGCAAAGAAAATTTTGGAAAAGTAGTTTCTAACAAAGCAGAAATATATGAAAGCTATAGTGAACAAGGACTTAGCGATATAGATTCAAAAGCAGCAAACCAAGTAGAAACAGAAGATGACTTTAGCATAGCAAATCTTATTATTTCAGTAACAACAGGTAAAACAATTCTATACACAAGCTTAACACTAGGAGTACTAGCAATACTAACAACAGGAGTTATTATGATAAAAAAAGTTTTTAAAGATAAAAAATACTAAAGAAAGGAGGAAAACCAAAATGAATAAAGAGAAAAAAATACAGATTATATCAGTACTAATACTCATATTTTTAAGTATTCTTATGCCAGTAGTACTTGCAAAAACCTTAACTCATATTCCACAAAAACATGGGGGAACATATCACCAAAGAAAAACACCATTTAGTACTGTGATTGAAGGTGAAGAAAGTACAGTATTTTGTAAAGAATATTTAGGAACAGTAGGACTTGGATATGTAGCAAGCGAACCACATTATAGAAGTAAACCATCTGGAACAGATTATTATTATGATGCATCACAATATGAGTGCGTTGCTACGAAAGATTTGCCAAAATTTTGGGCTTATTTATTGACAGAAGACAAAGATGTAGCCTTAAAAGATATGTCTTGGAGACAACAAAGAAATATGCAAATTGCACTTTGGTATGATGTGGGGTTTAATGAAGGAGTATCGATGGCTTCAGACCCAGATGCATATAAACAAATGCTATCATATGAAGTATACCAAAAATTACAAGAACAAAGTGCAATTGCATCACAGCTAGTTTCCTTTGCAGAAGATATAGAAGAAAGAATAACAGATTTAAAAAATCAACTTTCAAATACATTTATATATGATGATAATGGAAAATTTCCATGGAGAGGAGAGGATTATACCATTGAGAAAATAAGGAAAGTGATAGTAAAACCACATGTACAAGATACCAAGGAAGCACTATCAGAAACATGTTTAAGTATAAGCAACCTTATAGAAGATGGAAAAAAATTATTTCAAAATGAAACACAAATACAAAATCTTAAAAATTTAAGAGAAAAAGAATTAGGTGTAATTACCTATGATGATGATGTTACAGATATAAACTCATACTATAACCCAATAATAGAAGCAATGACTAATATAGGTACTACTGCAAAAAGATTTGATGATTCAGTAAATTCATTGGAAAAGAATACACTTTATTTAGTTGGTAGTAATAATGATGAAAACAACATAGAGCTACGTCAAAAACAAGGAATGAACAATATACAAAATAGTCTTATAGACCAAATATATGCAGAAATAGACGCAATTAGAGATACACCAGACATATATATAGAGAAAGTGCCAACAGGAATTTCAGGGAACTATAAAATAGTTGTAGATTTTGGTGATTACAGTGAAGAATATGAAGAGAGAGAAAAATTAAGAGACTTACTTTTAAGTATACATGACGAACTTACCAATGACACTAAATTAGTAGAAAATGGACATGCTAGCATAAATATTAGTATAAATAATACTAATCAAACAGTTACTATATATGCACTTGATGAACAATATAATCAAATAATTAATGCAGCGAGCTATATTAAAGCACAAGCCACATTAATTATTAATCAAATCAATAAAAAACTTCCAGAACTAATAGAAAAGTCTAAACAAGAGTTAGATGAAGCAATAGCATTAACTACTCCAATGCTTGGAAAAGCAAAAGCATATGAAATGTTTTATAAAAACTATATATCAGAAGATGGAACAGAAACAGGAAAAGATACCAATTATCCAAATACAGTAGCAGATTTAACCGATAAAGAAGAAGTAAAAGTATTAGTAGACCAAGATACACAAACTTATACCATAGGACCATTTTCAATGCAATATCCAAGTCAATACTTTGAAAAAGACAATACAAGAACCTATTTTGATTGGATAGAAGATATCTATTTAATAGACAAAAATGGAAATAAAAAAGAAAATATTCAAATAGTTACAGAAGAGCAAGATTTAATAGGACCAGAAAATAATGCACCAATGTCAGCAGAAAAATTCTGGATTAAATTCCAAAATGAAGATGACAATGGAGAAAAATTAGACCTACA
This sequence comes from uncultured Clostridium sp., assembly GCA_947057505.1. Lineage (GTDB taxonomy): Bacteria > Bacillota > Clostridia > TANB77 > CAG-508 > CAG-273. Next base: position 11,230 of record CAMSEM010000013.1, read on the forward strand.
ATCAGTAAAAGTACGTGTTAAATTTAGGTACCTTAGAAACTGTTTAGGAAAATATGATAGATATGAAGGTGTTGGGCAAAAGTGGAAATGGGTATCATATAAAGTAGGAGAAGGTAAAAAGAAGAAAACTTATTGGAGACCAGAAGCAAATGGAACATATATACCACAAATACAAGTATCTGTTAGCTCATATAAAATTCTTCTAGATTTTAATGGAGAACCAGAAACAGAAAAACAATATTGGAATAATGTAAGACCTACCAGTGTATATGACATTTATGAGTTAGAATTATATGCCTCAATCTTACCACTAGGTATGGAAATTGGAGGTATTGTATTCGAAGATGCAGCAGGCACTAAAGAAATGGTTACGAATGGTATTTATGTAGCAGAAAATAAAGATGTATTATTATCAGGTATAGAAGTAAGCCTTTATGAATTTGAAAATGGAAGAATTGGAAAATTAGCAAAGCTTGCAACTGAAGAAAGTACAACTGCTGGTGATGAAAACACTGTATACGAAGAGAAAAATAGACAAAACCCAACATTAACAGATGAAAACGGTAGATACCTATTTAAAGGTGTAGACCCAATGAAAAAATATGTTGTCATGTTCACCTATAATGGACAAACTTACATGCCAGTAGACTATAAAGTAGGAAGCAAAGGCGAACTAGAAACAGAATACGACAGTGTAAGTGAAAACCCAGGTGTACAAGATAACTATAACTGGAGAATAAATTCTAAATCAACAGAAACAATTACTGATAGAAATAACTTTGACAATGGCTTTGCACAAATAGGTTCCTCACCTGAAAGTTATAAAATTAGAACAAAAGAACCATTAGAAAGCAGTGTATTATCTAATGGATATAACAAAACCTATTCAGAATATGAACTAGCAGGAATTACATTACAACCAGATGGTACTTATTCAAAAAATGGTGGAATGCAATTAATAGATACTTATTTAACTATTACAAGAGAAGGAACAATAAGTGATACAAAAAAATCTGATGCTCCAGAATATAGTGAAGGACTAATTACTAATACTATTAGAAATTATATTAGTAATAAATATGGAGACAATGCTGAACACAAATATCCAACTGACATGAAAAAACAAATCTATCAAAGAATTGTAAATCAAATAGGTGGAGACAAAGCAGAAACATGGAGAAAACTACAATTTATAGAAGACTGCAAAATAAATGCATACACAGGAAATATTAGAAACAACAATGATAGAGGATTAGATGTATATCCAATTTATGAAAGATTTGTAATAGACACAAAAGACTATATTGACTTATCATACTATCATAAGGACAATAAAGATTTACATTATGGGGTAGGAGAAGAATTAGACCCTAAATTAAGACCAAGAGCAATAACCATTGTGGATAATAGTGGAGCACAAGAAACAGTAGAAACCGTCTACAAAGCACTATATAATGGTCAATATTACTTAAACTTAGGTTTAGGAAGAAGACAAAAATTTGATGCAGCACTAAGAAAAGATGTATTCAAAGCAACGTTAAAAATTAATGGCAGAACAGAAGTATATGACTATAATGAAAGAGATATGACAACAGAGGCAGAAAAGGAAGAACTTAAGAACTTAGAAAGACAATATGGTAGAGATAGTGAACAATATTTAGATAAACAACAAGAATTTGAAAATAGGTTCTGGGAAATTCAAACTAGAATGATTGGCAATAATTATAATACCTACTATGGAGAAACCTATTCAAGAGAGTTATATCCATCTGAAAGAAATTATACAGGAGATAATCAATTAGAAGCATATATTACCTATAAAATTACAGTTAGAAACCAATCAGAAGGAATACTTGCAAATATTGATGAAATTGTAGATTATTATGACTCAAGCTATGAATTTATGCCAAATTTATCTTGGGCAATGTGGAAAGATGGAACAACCAAAAATATCAAGGTAACAGACCAAGAATATTATGATATCATGACAAAAGGTTCTAAAGATGCAGTAGGACAAGAAAAATATAGAGATGTAGCATCTAACGGATATAACACAAAAGAAGGACAATATAATTCTCCAACTAGATTTAACCTAGGTGACGAATATAAAACACTATATGTAGATGGACTTAAAAAATATCAATTAGGAACTGGTGAAACAGAATATCTTTACTTAACCTTTAAAATTAATGGTAATGGACCAAATCTAGACCTTAGTAGATCAGAAGCTGGAAAACAAAATGTTGCAGAAATTAACGGATATACTACATGGTATCAAGATAATACAGAATTACCAAATGGAATTAAGAAGGGAAGAACAGACAGAGCAGGTTTAATAGATTATGATTCAAAAGCTGGTAACTTTGATAGAGCAGCATTAGACAATAGACAAGGAACTACACGTTATGAACAAAACTTTGAAGACGATGCAGATAGAGCAAGAGGACTAAAAGTTTATGTAAAAGATGATTTAATAAGAATTGTTAGTGGAACTGTATGGGAAGATAAGCGAAATTATCAAGCAGAAGGTACAAATGCACTTGCAGGAAATGGCGTTAGAGAAACAGGTGAAGCAACCATACAAGGTATCCGCGTAGAATTACATGAAATTGTAAACGGTATAACCAGCAATGATATTGCAAAAGTATGGGATGGAAATGCTTGGGTTGAGGCTAAAGCTACAACAGGAGCAGATGGAAAATATGAGTTTAAAGGATTTATTCCAGGAGACTATATTGTAAGATTCATCTATGGAGGAGAACATAATTCAAAATACAATGGACAAGATTACAAATCAACCAGTTACCAATATGACCATGCTATCAAGAAACAGCAAGTCCCACAAAGTGAGAAAACAAATGGAAGAACAGACATCAGTGGTGATGGATGGACAGGATATTCTGGTTATGATGTAAATAATAGTAAGCACAATATTACATCAGGACATCAAGAATCAGGAGATCAAGCTACAAACCAAAATAGATTAGGTTATAATATTTATATGACAGATACTTATGTAGACGATAGAGGAAACAAAATCAATGTATCTGATGCAAGAGACATATGGGAGAACTCAGCAGAAGAACAAACAAATTGGTTAAAAAATACAACTAGAAAATCTGTAAATGCAAATAGTAGTAATAACTATAATGGTGTTACTAATAAATTGGCACAAGCATTAGATAACGAAAGAGAAAGAAAAGGTGAATATACTAATACACAAATGAGGGCAGAAACTGGTGCAATGCGTATAGAATTTGAATATAATAGACAAACTACAGCAGGTAATAACACTTATTCAAATAATGGATATCGTGGAGATGGCTCAAGAGATGCAATTGGATATAAAGATTCTACCAACAACACATATCATATAGAAGATGTAGACTTTGGATTAGAAGAAAGACCAAAAGCACAGTTAGAGCTAAATAAAAAAGTAAGCAATGTAAAAATTACATTAGCAAATCAAACAGTTCTATTTGACGCAAGTAAAAGTGTAAGTAACTTAATTTGGCAACCAAAATCTGCATATAATGTAAACAGCAAAAAGCAAACAAATGACTATAATACGCAAGGACCAAATATGCAAAAGGCTGGTAGTGATAAAAATGTTTATAGTGATTACTATAATCAATATCAAAGACTTAGAGATAATATTAATACTGACTTAATCTATAACAAAGTAACAAAAGAAAATGGATTAATTCAAGCCACTATGGACGAAGAATTAATGCATGGGGCTACTATCAAAATTACTTATGATTTAACTGTTACAAACGTAGGAGAAGAAGACTACAATGAAGCAAAATATTATTATCATGGAATTGTAGGAAATAAACAAAATCTTGTAAAAACATCAGCAGATGTTGTAATAGACTATGTAGCAAATAACTTACAATTTAGAAAAGATAATAATGATAACAGTTGGGGATGGACAACAATTAAAGAAGAAGAAATTAAGCAAAAAGGATATGTTAACGGCGAGGTAGCAAATGAGCTTAGAAACTACAATACAATAATTACAACAGAAAGCCTAGGAACACCATTAGAGCCATTAACAGAAGGAAATAAAGAAAAACCAGAAAAAACTTATACTCATAAGCAACTTGTCCTATCACAATTAATTACATCACAAAATAAAAATGATGACCTAAGCTATAACAATATAGCAGAAATTGTACAAATTTCAAATGATGTAGGAAGAAGAATGGCATACTCTGTACAAGGTAACCAAAAACCAAGCGAGCTTCCAAAAGAAGCAGACGCAAGCAAAGCAGAGCAAGTGCTAATCTTACCACCATTTGGAAATGGAGGAACTATACTATATGTAGCATTAGGAAGCTTAGTAGCAGCAATTTTAGCAGTAGGAATTGTGGTAATTAAAAAAGTAGTTTTAAAAACAAAAGAATAAAAAATAATTAAGACTAGGAACTAAAGTAAAAAAACTTTATTCCTAGTCTTTTTGTTTAAAAGAGACTGAATAATTAAAAAAGGTAATAGATAAAGATATAATAGTATGTGAAAATAACGAAGTTATACTAGCAGATTGCCTTCTTGACATCAGGAATCCAATAATTTTTGAAAAAAGTAAAGGAGAATTTATTTACCTAATGGTTTAATTGAGAAAACATTTGGAATTTTAATAAATAAGTAGTATAATGTAAAAAGTATAAAAAATGAAAAAAGTAATAAAATATAAGGAGAACAGTATGAATCAAAAAGATATTTTAGGTAAGTTAGAATTTATAGATAAGTTTAAAACAGAAACAGTTAATTTAGAAACAAAAGCTGCAAAAACAGATTATCCTAAAAAGTGCTATGATACAATTTCAAGTTTTTCGAATAAATATGGAGGAATTATAATATTTGGAATAGATGAGGAAAATGATTTTGAAATAACAGGTGTATATGATATAAATGATTTACAAAAGCAAATTTCTTCACTATGTAGTGATTCGATGGAGCCAACAGTTAGACCAGACTTTCTTCCAATTGAATATAAAGGAAAAAAGTTATTAGCTGTTGAAATTCAAGAAATGCTTCAAAGCAAAAAGCCTTGTTATTATAAGCCAAAAGGATTAATTAAGGGTTCATACACTAGAGTTGAAGATAGGGATGATGTGATGACAAATTACGAAATATATGCATTACAAAGCTATAATGATGGCATTAGAGAAGACTTAAGACCTAATAAAAGAGCAACTATTGAAGATTTAGATGCTACCCAATTAGAAGAATACTTAAAAAAAATCAAACAAGAAAAGCCAAATTTTTCTAAAAACAATGAGGAAAAGATATTAAGATTGTCTGGAATTATGGATAATGGAAGCATATATCCTACATTGGCAGGAACAATGATTTTTGGAGAATATCCACAAGCATTTTATCCACAATTATTTGTTGCTTGTGCTGTTATTCCAGGAAATGAAATAGGTGAAGTTGGAGAAATTGGCCAAAGATTTGACGATAATAAAAGAATTGAGGGAACAATAGAGCAAATGCTTGAAGAAACATTAATATTTTTGAGAAAAAATATGAGAACAAAAGTCATAATTGATCCAAAAACAGGAAAAAGAGAAAATGTTACAGAATATTCTATGTTGGCACTAAGAGAAGCAATTGCAAATGCACTTATACATAGGGATTATAGTGTGCAAACAGAAAGTGCATTTATAGAAGTATATATGTATAATGATAGAATTGTAATTCAAAATCCAGGGGCTTTATATGGAATGAATAAGCTTGAGAAGTTAGGAACAGATTCTATTATGGAATCAAGAAATTCAACCATTGTAAGAATTTTAGAGGAAAAGGGAGCAGTAATTGAAAATAGACATTCAGGAATACCTACAATGAGAAGAGAAATGAGAAAAATGAATTTACCAGAACCAGAGTTTGTAGAGGAAAGAGGAGCTTTTAAAGTTATTTTTAGAAATTCAGTTATAACTGATGAGCAAGTTAGTGAGCAAGTTAGTGAGCAAGTTAGTGAGCAAGTTAGTGAGCAAGTCATGAACAGAATAGATAATTATAAAAGATTAGTTACAAATTTTTGTATTGAAGAGAAAAGTGCAAAAGAAATTAGAGAATTTCTAAAACTATCATCAAGAAACTATGTTAACACCAATATTATAAAACCCTTACTAGAAGAAGGAATATTAAGGTATACAAATGAAAAAAGTGTAAATGCAAGTAATCAAAAGTATATTGTTAAAAATAAATAAAGTGAAAAATGAGCAGAATAAAGGAAAGAGATTTATCTAAAGAAGAAAGAATAGGTCTTGAAAAACTATACAAGTAACAAATATATGATTAAAAAAATCAATTAATAGCTATAAAAATAATATCTATAAGAACAAAATTAGCACAAGATAATTAAATTTAGAGAGGAGTTAGAGGATAAATTCTAACTCCTTTACTTTGGTTGTTATCTTTCTAACTCTCATCCTTCCAAACTATAAATTTATCAACAATTTTGTGTAAATGGTTATTTTCTTTTTTCAATAACCTAATTTTACTTTATATTAACTTCTAAATATTTTTAATGTTAATTACTACCTAACTATTTTATAACTTAACAAAACAAATTTCCATAAAATACAACATTATGTAAAAAACACCATAAAACCATTGAAAAATATGGAAAAATGTCGTATAATAGATAAGTAGGACTAAAGTAATAAGTAAAATAGGAGGTTACTATGAAAATAAAACAAAAAATCATAGCAATATTAGTGATAACAGTATTAATAGGAATGAACCTATTAACACTAGAAAATAGCGTAATTGCATCAAGCTTGCAAGAACAAAATAGTAAAACAAACAATAGCAATGTAGAATTTAGCAGCTATTTTGAAGGGCAAGAATATAGTAAAAAAGCAAATATAGGAGAAGAAATGAATCTATATTTCAAAATAAAGGTAAAAAATCAAGGCTACTTAAAAAATGCAGTAGTCAATATTTTTGATGCCAATTACCAAATTAACAGCGCTGACATAAAGCACGAAAAAGTGCAAAAGGTAACTGAAAATCAAATCATGTTAAAACAAATAAATGGTGGTGAAGAACTAGTATTAACAGTTCCAATTAGCATTCAAAAATTAGAACAAATACCACACGACTATTTAAACAAAACTTCACAAGTAAAATTCATGGCAACCTATATAGATAAAAACGAACAAGAAAAAACAGTAGAAAAGATAGTAAACAATAAAGTAAGCTGGGAGGCAACTCCAGAGCTAAATTTAGAAACAAACATAGCAAAATATGTACCATACCATATAGGAGAAGAATATGGCATTTTACTACAAATGGTATTAAAAAGTGAGCTAAAAGACCACATGCTTCCAATACAAAGCACCAATTTAAGTATTAGGGTACCACAAATTAATGATCAAAAACCAGAGAGAATAACTGCCATAGTAGCTAAAACTATGGCTACTAATAGTGACAAAACAGGAGTAAATTTTACAAAAGAAAACTATAGTTATGAAAAAGAAAATGGGCTATTACAAATTAAAGTAGAAAATACACAAAATCAAAATAAAATGTTAGCATGGACAAATCAAGACATAGACCAATATATAGTAAACTTTGTATTTGTAGGAGAAAGCATTTACAATCAAGCAATCCAAAACGGAATTCATACCAATATGAATGTAAAAGCAAAGGTCATTACTTTAAATCATACTGTAGTAGAAAAAGCCCAAGACTTAACCTGTAACGAAAAAGAAGCAAGAGGCAATTTAGTACAAACTACCCTAAAAGGAGAAAACAATATTAGCAAAGGTTACATCTATGCAAACTATGATAAAACACAAAAACAGCAAGTTGGTCAAGAAATAGAACCAAAACAAGAAACACCATATACCATAGCATACAATGTACAAGTAAATGATGTAAATTTACTACAAAACATAGAGTTACAAACAATGCCAGAAAAATATATAGACAGCCAAGAAAAACAATATGAAATAGCAGGTAATAGCTATGTAAAACAAATAAAAATAGCAAAAGCTGTATTTGAAAAAATATTAGGACAAGAAGGAAATATCAAAATTTTTCAAAAAGATGGTAAAGAAATAGGAAACATTAACAAAGAAAGTGAAACTGACACAAACCAAAATTACGTATTTCAAATACAAAATAAAAAAGAAAACGAAATCATTATCAAAACAACAAAGCCAATTGCAGAAGGAAATTTAAAATTAGAAATAGAAAAAGCATTAACAGCAGAACAAACCTATTCAAAAGACCAAATGAAAACCTTTAGCAAAATGCAAATAAGTGCTATTAGCCAAATGCAAGAAAAACAAATACCAATCCAAAATACTATTTTACTTACAGAGCCAACATGTAAAGCAGAGATTAGTATAGCAGAAAAAAGTCAAAACTTAACCACTGTATCAAATAACCAAAATGTAGAAATGAACATCATATTAAATACATCTAATACTGAAAATGCTTTATATAAAAATCCAGTAATAGAAGTAGAACTACCAAGCCAAATAGAAAAGGTAAGTATCAATAGCATTAAGTTAATGTTTGAAGATGAACTAAAAATAAAACAAACCAAAGTAATACAAAAAAGTGGGAAACAAGTGATTCAAGTCATATTAGAAGGAACACAAACCAAATACATAGAGCAAACACAAAACGTAATTAGTAAAGGTGCAAACATAGTACTTAACTTAGATTGTACACTAAATAAACAAGCAACTACAAAAACAGAAGAGGTAACCATGTACTATACCAATGAAAACGCATCTGTTTATGAAACTACCATGAAGGCAAAAGCAAGAAGCACAAATGCTCAAACAAAGGGAATTGCAAAAGCAAGTTTAAACATTGTAGCACCAGCAGGAGTTGTGGTAGCAAACGCTATGAAAGGTTATGGAACAAATGGAGAAGAAATAGAAGAAATCAGTAGTAAAGAAAAAAATGTAATGATTAACGCAAATAACCAAAAACAAACTGTAACTATACAAGGCTCTATTACCAACAATTATACCAATAGCATTGAAAATATAATGATACTTGGAAGAATACCATTGAAACAAGCAAAAGTAATTGATGAAGAAACATCTTTAGGAAATACCTTTACGATGCCAATGACTAAAAAAATTACGGTAGAAGGAATAGAAGAAGGTAAATTTCAAGTTTATTATAGCGAAAATGAACTTGCAACCAAAGACTTAATTAATTCAGGAAATGGTTGGAAAACAAATATAGAAGACTTAAGCAAAGTAAAAAGCTATTTAATTATTGTAACAAAACAAATGGCAGCAGGAGAAAAGCTAAACTTCCAATATCAAGTAGAATTACCAGAAAAATTAGCACATGCAAACACTACATCACACATGTATAAAGTATATTATGATAATCAACTAGGAACAGCAACCATTGGAGAAAGTAAAAAATCTGCTATTTTAAGAATTACAACAAACGAAGCACCTAATTTTAATGTAAAACTAACAGCCAATGTAGAAGATAATGCAAGAGTGGCAGAAAATCAAATTATTAAATTTACAGCAGAAATTACCAATACAGCAAAAGTAGAAGCCAAAAATGTAAAATTAAATATGACTATACCAGAAGGAACTGCATATACCAAATACAATTATGCAGAACAAAAATATGTAGAGGTAAGTGAAAAAGAAGTAAGTATTCCATTAAATAATATCAAGCCAGGTGAAACA
>CAMSEM010000014.1 GCA_947057505.1 uncultured Clostridium sp.
TGGAGAAGGCTGCAATGATTGCCGCCGCTGCCGATGTGCCTGTCACTATGGTGAGCGTATAGAGAATATGGTATCATCTATTATGAATTTTAATGAAAATGATCAATCATCTACTGGACTTAGATTGAATTTTATTTTAACAGCTTTTACCAAAGCATGGGATAAACCAATATTAGGTCATGGATGGTCATCTTTTGCTCCAATGTATGGTTATAGTAGTCTATATCAAACTAATATGTATACACATAATAATTATGCAGAAATTTTATTTTCTTTTGGACTATTAGGACTTTTCCTTTATTATTGGTTTCCTATCAAAATGATAGTAAAAACAAGTAAAAATGCAAATAAGGGAAGAAAGACTTTAGGTTGGTTATATATAGTTAATATGTTATTTATAGATTTTGCAGCAGTTACATGCTATTCTAGTATTCTTGGATTTTTAGCATTTTCTATTGTTAATTTAGTATTAAAAGAAAGCGAAGATAAAGAAGTATTAGAAAGTTCAACAAAAGAGATTAATAAACAAGAAGAAACTCAAGTAGAACTTAAATGAGAAAGGTAAAAAAATGATTTTGAAGAAAATTATAAAATATTTGAAAGAACCAAAATGTATAAAATTATATTTAGCATCAACTAATATAATACATATGGAAGATAGAAAATTTATAGAATTAAGTTATGAAATAGCATTAAGAAAAAAAATAAATATAGATAATCCAAAAACTTTTAATGAAAAATTACAATGGCTAAAATTATATGATAGAAAGCTAGAATATACTAAAATGGTGGATAAATATGAAGTAAAAAAATATGTAAAAGATATAATTGGAGAAAAGCATATAATTGCAACATTAGGAATATGGAATAAATTTGAAGATATTGACTTTGAAAAACTTCCTAATAGATTCGTTATAAAATGCACACACGATTCTGGTGGAGTGGTAATATGCAAAGATAAAAATAATTTTGATAAAAAGAAAGCTAGAAAAAAAATTAACAAAGCATTGAAGAAAAATTATTTCTATTTTGGAAGAGAATGGCCATATAAAAATGTAAAACCTAGAATTATTATTGAAGAATATATGGAAGATGCCAATACACAAGAGATAAATGATTATAAATTTATGTGTTTTAATGGAAAAGTTAAATGTTCTTTTGTATGTACTGATAGAAGGTCAAAAGAAGGTCTAAAAGTTACATTTTTTGATTTAAATTGGAATAAGCTACCATTTGAAAGACATTATCCTACATCTAAAAAAGAAATAGAAAAACCAAGTAATTATAATTTAATGATAGAGCTATCTGAAAAATTAGCAAAGAATATTCCATTTATTAGAGTGGATTGGTATGAAATAAATGGACAAGTATATTTTGGTGAACTAACATTTTTTCCAGGGTGTGGATTAGAAGAATTTACACCAGAAGAATGGGATTACAAATTAGGGGATTGGATAGAATTGCCAAATGATAATGGAGGAATATAAAATTGAAGATATTAATAGCAGGAGATTTAGTACCAACAAAGAAAAATGAAGAAAGATTTGAAAGTGCTTGTTTAATAGATGAGTTTAAAGAAGATTTTTTGAATATATGGAAAAAATCAGATTTTAGAATATTTAATTTAGAATGTGCATTAGGAGAAAGCATAAATAAGATAGATAAAAATGGTCCAAATTTACAAGCAAGTTCTAAGACCATTAAAGGTATAAAATCACTTGATCCAAGTTTAATATTATTATCAAATAACCATATTCTTGATTATAGAATAGAAGGATTAGAAAATACAATTACACTTCTAGAACAGCATAATATACCTTATACAGGAATTATAGAAAACTCCAAACAAGAAAATAAAACATATTATATAAAAAAGGATGGAGTGAAAGTTGGAATTTACAATTTATGTGAAAATGAATTTTCATTAGCAACTAGCAGTAGCAAGGGTGCAAATTCTTTTTATGGAGTGAAAAATTATTTAGAAATCAAACGAGCTAAAGAAGAATGCGATTATTTAATTGTAATTTTTCATGCAGGAAAAGAATTCTATAGATATCCATCGCCAGATTTACAACAAAACTGTAGAAATTTTATTGATTTTGGAGCAGATGTTGTTATTACACAACATAGTCATTGCATAGGCACAGAAGAAGAATATAATAATGGCAAAATTTTATATGGACAAGGTAATTTCATATTTGATAATGGAATAGAGGATGAATATTGGAATACAGCTTTATTGGTTGAAATAGATATCACTAACGACCAATTAATGATGAATTACATACCAATAGAAAAAGATAATGGGTTAATAAAGATTTCAAATAATCAAACAATCATGCAACAATTTTATAAAAGAAAAGAACAAATAAAATTAGATACTTTTGTAAATGAGCAATATAAAAAATTTGCAAAGGGATTTTTGAATTCATATTTGGGAGTAATAAATCGAATAACTTTAATAAAGAGAATAAAAAACAAGCTCTCAAAAAGAAAGTATTATCTTTCAAAATACAAAAAAGAAGATTTATTAGCAATTTTAAATATTATAGAATGTGAAGCTCATAGAGAGTTGTTTATTAGAGGACTAAAAGAAAGGATAAAAGATGTCAGCAAAATTAAATAGAACTAAAATGATATTTAATGCAACTTTAATTAGTTTATTTATATTTTTAATACAGGGAATATTAACATTAATAAGAACAAAAATATTTATTGAATTTTATGGAACTGATACTAATGGAATAGTAGAACTTTCTAACCAAATATTTTCATATATTGTTTTATTAGAAAGTGGTTTAGGGGCAGCATACTTATTTAAAATGTATGCGCCAATGTCTAATAATGAATATGAAAAAGTAAATGGATTATATAATGGATTATCAAAAAATTTAAAGAAAATAGCCATTATCATGTTAATAGTATTGTTTATTGTTGCAATCTTATATCCAAGTATCATTAAAAATAATACATTATCTTATGCAAAAATGGTTTTTATTATCATATTACTAGGAATACGTTTTGTATTACCATATTATTTAATAATAGATAAGAAAAATTTATTATATGCGTATGAAAGAAGACCAGTTGTAAATTTAATAGATGGTATTGCTAATATTGGAATATTAATAATAGAAATATTTTTATCTATATTCTTTAAATTAGATATATTAGTTGTTTTAAGTATAGGAATATTTGTAAATCTTTTATTAAATTGGATTTATAAAATAGTAATAAGAAAATATTGTCCAGAAGTAATAAATTTAAATTGTGAGCCAAATTATGAAGCAAAAAAAATGACAAAAGATATATTGATTCATCAAATAAGTAGTGTAGTATTTAGTTCTACAGATAATGTAATATTGTCAATTGTATCTTCTTTAAACAGTGTCACAATTTATAGTGCATACAATACAGTATTAACATATCCTGTTAACTTAATTAATAAATTAGTAGATAATTTAAGAGCTACATTTGGAAAAAAGATGGTAGAAGATGAAAAGAATGCAATTGAGGTATTCAATGAAACTTTATCCTTAAGTTATTTTATAACTGCTATTATGGCACCAATATTTTTATTATGTATTAATGATTTTGTTAAATTATGGATAGGTGAGAGATTTGTTTTAGAAGGAATTTGTACAATTATTTTAACATTATTATTTATTCATAGATGTATTATGCCAGTTATTTATATAGCAAGAGATAGTAAAGGATTATATAAAGAAAGCAAAAATTATACTCTATGTCAAGCAATAGCTAATATAATTATCTCTATTGTATTAGTATGGAAATTAGGAATTTTAGGATTATTGATAGGTACTTTTATTTCTACATATTGTATTTTAATTCCATTCAACTATAACTTAGTGTGTAAAAAAGTACTAAAAAGCAAAAACTATCTTTTGACTAATCTTATAATTGTCATATTATATGTAGCAATAATTTCTCTAGTATGCATAGGTATAAATTATATATTTGATATTGCGAAAGTAACATCTTGGATTTCTTTATTGATAAAAGTAGGTATAGATACTATAATAATTAGTGTTATTTCACTTGTTTTAATGTATACATTAAATAAATATTTTAGAAATTTGATAAAAAGATTTCTACATAGATAAATTAAAAATAATCAGTAAAAGCGAGAGGAGCGATTGGGAATATGAGTACATATTTTATAACTGGTGGGGCTGGATTTATAGGTTCAAGCCTGGCGGAACAATTATTAAAAGAAGGTAATAAAGTTGTAACCATTGATAATTTTTGTGACTTTTATGATGTAAAGATAAAAGAAAACAATATTAAAAATGTTATTGGAAATTCAAACTATAAGTTATACAGAAGTGACATTAGAGACAAAGAAGTAATCAAGAAAATATTTGATGATAATCCAGAAATAGATGTAGTTATGCATTTGGCTGCAATGGCAGGAGTTAGACCATCTATAGAAAATCCAATCTTGTATCAAGAAGTAAATTGTATGGGAACTCAAAATATTTTAGAAGAGATGAAATCACATGGTATAAAAAATGGTGTTTTCGCTTCATCTAGTAGTGTATATGGAAATTGCAAACAAGTACCATTTAAAGAAGATATGATAGTAGACTTTGCAATAAGTCCATATGCAGCAACTAAAAAAGCAAATGAAGTAATGACACATGTATATCATAAATTGTTTAATATGAATATAATAATGCTTAGATTTTTTACAGTATTTGGACCAAAGCAAAGACCAGACTTAGCAATTAACAAATTCACAAGATTTATGATGGAAGATAAAGAAATACCTATGTTTGGAGATGGCACAACATCAAGAGATTATACTTATATAGATGACATTGTTAGCGGAATTATAAAATCTTGTGATTATGTTATGAATCATACAGAGATATATGAAATATTAAATTTAGGCAATTCTACTCCAACAACATTAAAAGAAATGATAAATATTATTGGGGAGGTACTAAATAAAAAGCCAAAAATAAAGCAATTACCAATGCAACCAGGAGATGTAGAAAGGACATATGCAGATATTTCTAAAGCAAAAGAATTAATTGGATATAATCCAAGCACATCTTTCAAAAAAGGTATTGAAAATTTTGTAGAATGGTATAAAATAAATAAAGAATTATATTTATAAAAATAATGAGGAGGATTTGTAAAATGAAAATAGCAGTAGCAGGAACTGGATATGTAGGACTAGTTGCAGGGGTATGCTTTGCAGAAAAAGGACATGATGTAGTATGTGTTGATGTAGATGAAAATAAAGTAGAAATGATGAAAAGTGGAAAATCTCCAATATATGAACAAGACCTAGAAGAACTAATGCAAAAAAATTATAAGGAAGGAAGAATTACCTATACAACTGATTATAAAAGTGCTTATAGAAATGCAGATGCAATATTTATAGGAGTGGGAACACCAGAACAACCAGATGGTTCTGCAAATCTTACTTATGTAGCTACCGTTTCTAGACAAATTGCAGAAACAGTAGAACATGACTGTTTAGTAGTTGTAAAATCTACAGTACCAATAGGTACAAATGATAAGGTAGAACAATTCATTAAAGATTCTTTAACAAATAAAAATATAAAAGTAGAAGTTGCAAGTAACCCAGAATTCTTAGCACAAGGAACAGCTGTAAAAGATACACTAGAAGCAAAAAGAATAGTAATAGGAACAGAAAGTAAAGAAGCAGAAGCAAAATTAATGGAGATATATAAACCATTTAATTTGCCAATAGTATCTGTTAGTAGAAGAAGCGCAGAAATGATAAAATATGCTTCAAATGATTTTTTAGCTTTAAAAATTTCATATATGAATGATATTGCAAACCTTTGTGAATTAGTAGGAGCAAATATAGAAGATGTAGCAAATGGAATGAAATATGACGATAGAATAGGGGCAAACTTCTTAAAAGCAGGTATTGGTTATGGCGGAAGCTGTTTCCCAAAAGACACTAAAGCATTAAAATATTTAGCAAGGCAATATGGCTACACATTAAAAACTGTAGAAGCTGCTGTAGATGTAAATACAGTACAAAAAACAAAGCTGTTTCATAAAGCAAGTGAAAGATTAATTACATTTAATGGATTAAAAGTTGCTATTTTAGGATTAACCTTTAAACCAGGAACAGATGACTTAAGAGAAGCCCCATCATTAGACAATGTAGAATTATTATTAAAACAAGGTGCAAAAATATATGCTTATGATCCTGTAGGAATGGAAAATTTTAAAAAGAAATATCCAGATCAAATAGTATATGTAAATAATCCAGAAGAGGCTTTAAAAGAAGCAAGTGTATGCTTTATATTTACAGAATGGAATGAGATAAAAAATATTAAGCCAGAAACATATAAGAAATTGATGAAAACTCCATTAGTTTATGATGGAAGAAATATATATGAATTAAATCAAATGAAGAATGCCATGGTAGAATATTATTCAATAGGAAGATAAAAAATTATTACCAAAGGAGAAAAAATAATGACAGGAAAACATTCACAAGATAATAGTGAAGATTATAGAATTAAAAACAACTATAATTCAAATAAAAAGAAAAGAAGAACCCAAAAAAGTACAAACAAAATAGATATTGCTTTTAGAATATTAGCATTAATCTATTTAATTATAACGATTGTATTTTATATTTCAGTAGTAAAAATGGACATGTTACCAACATTATATATAACTATTTTTACCATTGCAGAAATTATATTTACTATTGCTATGTTAGTTGGGCTTGCTAAAAAGCACAAAACATATAAATTAAATATACTATGTCTTATTATTGTACTTTTCATATCATCAGCATACATCTATGTTAGCAATTATGCTAATGCTACTACTGATTTTTTAGGAAATGTATTCCAAGAAGTAGAAGAAACAGATGACTACTATGTAGTAGTAAGAAAAGCAAGTTCATACAAAGAAATAAAAGATATTAATGGTAAGGAACTATATGTATTTCAAGTAGAAGATGATGTAAAACAAGAGATTAGTAGCAAAGCAAATGTTACTTTAAGAACTAAAGAAAGTTTAAATGATTTAGGAGATAATTTATTAAAAAACAAATTAGAAGCAATTTTGGTAAGTTCATCTCAATATGCCATTTTAAAAGAAGAAGTAAAAGACTTTGAGGCTAACACCAGAATTATTTATACTGCAACACATAAAGTAGTTACAACAGCAAGCGTAGAAAGCCAAAATAGTAAATATAATGTTGAAAGTGGTATTTTTAATGTATATATTAGTGGAATAGATACATCAGGAAAAATTAGCAATGTATCTAGAAGTGATGCAAATATTGTAGTTACTGTTAATACCAAAACACATGAAGTATTACTTACTTCAATTCCAAGAGATTACTATGTTACTTTACACAGTAAAAAAGCAAAAGATAAACTAACACACTCTGGAATTTATGGCGTTAGTGAAACTGTCACTACAGTAGAAGACTTATTAGGAATTGATATTAATTATTATGTAAGAGTTAACTTTACAACAGTGATAAAATTAGTAGATACTTTAGGAGGAGTAGATGTTTACTCAGACTATAATTTTAAAGGTATCAATGGGCATTATTTTACAAAAGGATATAATCATTTAAATGGAGAAAATGCATTAGTATTTAGTAGAGAAAGATATTCCTTTGCATCAGGAGATAACCAAAGAGTTAAAAACCAACAACATGTTATAGAAGCAATTATGAAAAAAGTGTTAAATAGTACTACTATTTTAACCAAATATACAAATATTTTAAATGCAATGGAAGGAAGCTTCCAAACAAATATTGAACAAAAAGAAATTAGTAATTTAGTAAAAGACCAACTTCAAAACATGTCTTCATGGAAAATTAAAAACAATAGTTTAACAGGTACAGGAGCAAGTAAATCTACTTACTCAGCAGGAAGTCAAAAACTATATGTTATGATACCAGATGCAACCTCTGTACAAAATGCGAAAAACCAAATTGCAAGTGTTATGGGAGAATAAAGCTTGGAACTAAAAGGTGAAATTAAAGAAATAATTTATCGTAATGAAATAAATAGTTATATGATAGCAACATTTGAAACAGACGAAGAAGAAACTACAGTAGTAGGCTATCTTCCTTTTATAGAAAAGGGAGATAGCCTAAAAGTGTTTCGGAAACTTTGTAGAACACCCTGAATATGGTAGACAATTAAAAATAGAAACATTTGAAAAACTGATGCCAGAATCTATAGAATCAATAGAAAAGTATTTAGCAAATGGCAAATTAAAAGGAATTGGACCTGCTACTGCTAAAAAGATGGTGCAAACCTTTGGAAAAGAAGTTATTTCTATTCTAAAATATGAGCCAGAAAAACTAGTATGCATTAAAGGGATTAACATGGCAAAAGCTTTAGAAATATCACAAAGCTTTAATGAAAATTGGGATGTATGGCAAATAGTAGGATATTTAGAAAAATTTCGGAATAGGAGTACAAAGTGCAGAAATAATATATAAAAAGCTAGGAGCTAACACAATAGAACAAATTGAAGAAAATCCATATGTTCTAATAGACCTAAGTCCAAGAGCAAACTTTGGTCAAATAGATCAAATGGCCCTAAAAATGGGATTAGATATTAGCAATAATGAACGTATTAGAAGTGGACTAAAATACTCTCTTAAATTAGCAACAAATAATGGGCACTGTGCAGTTTTATATGAAAACTTAATACAATTTGTAAAAGAACTACTAAATGTCCCAGAAGAATTATTAGAAAACAATATCATATTCTTACAAACCAAAAAAGAAATTGTGATAGAAGATAGAGGAACTCAAGAATGGGTTTATTTAGCAAGTTATTATTACGCAGAAAAGAATGTAGCAGAGCATTTAATTTTATTAGATGAGTACCACAATGTAAAGCAAATAGATAATTTTGCTAAAAAGTTAAAAAGAATAGAAAAAAATACAAACTTAGAGTTGTCTGAAAAACAAAGAGAAGCAGTAGAAGCAATTCAGGAGCATAATGTATGTGTTATTACAGGTGGACCAGGTACAGGAAAAACTACAATTATTAAAACCATTATAGAGTTATATAAACAAGAAGAAAAGAAAGTAATGCTTTGCGCACCAACAGGCAGAGCTGCCAAAAGAATGACTGAAACAACAGGGGAAGATGCTAAAACTTTACATAGATTATTAGAAATAGGAAAAACATCTAGTGAAGACTTAAATCTACAAGCAACTGAAATTGAAGTAGCACCATTAGACGCAGATGTAGTTATTGTTGACGAAGTTTCTATGGTAGATATATTTCTAATGAATTATCTTATGCAAGCAATATATAAAGGAACCAAATTAGTACTAGTAGGAGATAGCAATCAGTTACCATCAGTAGGTCCTGGTAATGTACTGAAAGACATTATTAATTCAGAAAAAATTACCACAATTACTTTAAACAAAATTTTTAGGCAAGCAGCACAAAGCAAAATTATTTTAAATAGTCATAAGGTAAATGAGGGAATTAGTTTTTTTGCACCAGACAATATAGAAGAGGAAAGTCAGTTGCTACAAGATTTCTTTTATATTAATGAAGTAAATAAAATGAAAATATTAGAAAATATTATTTCTTTAAGTACAGGAAGGCTAAAAAACTATGGAGATTATGATTTTGTACAAAATATTCAAATAATAAGCCCAACAAAAAAAGGAGAATTAGGTACAAAAGAGTTAAATAAATGCTTACAAAATGCAATTAACCCATCAGCAGAGAATAAACAAGAAAGAAAGTATATAGATTCTATTTTTCGTGAAGGAGATAGAATTATGCAGATAAAAAACAATTATGATATTTACTGGGAAAAACATGAACCTACCTTAGAAATGGGAAAAGGTGTATTTAATGGGGAATATGGTACCATACAAAATATTGATGAAAACGAAAAAAAAGTAAAAATAAAGTTTGATGATGAAAAAATAGTATGGTACAATTTTGAAGAATTAGAGCAAATAGAACATAGCTACTGCATTACAGTACATAAAGCACAACGGAAGTGAGTTTGATGTAGTAATTATGCCAATTATACAAGCAGCACCAGTGCTATTAACCAGAACACTGCTATATACTGCAATGACAAGAGCAAAAAAACTACTTATTTTAATTGGAAATCCTAAAGTAATTGAATTTATGATTCAAAATGCAGATAGTAAAAAAAGAAATACAGGATTGGAATTCAAATTAAGAAGTATATAAAAATTGAAATAGAGGGCACCTAAAGGAGAAGAAAATGAATTTATTAGAAAAGGTGCTTTCTTTTATTTTTGAAGCAGACTGCGAATTTTGTGGCAAGCCATGTCAAAATTATATTTGCCCCCAATGCATGTCAAAATTTAAAAATGAAAAATGTTATATCATACAAATAAAAGATAATGAAAATAATTTAATACAACATTGCTATTTATTTAGTTATGAAGGCGTTATACGACAAAAAATTTTACAGTATAAATTTTATAATAAGCCATATTTAGCTAATTTATTTTTTGAATTTTTTGTGAAAAATGAAAAAGTATGTGGATTTTTAAAAAAATATGATATAATAATTGCAGTTCCAATGAGTAAGAAAAAAATAGCACAAAGAGGATATAACCAAAGTGAACTAATTGCTAGAAAACTAGCAAAAGAGAATAATATTTTATTTTTAAAACAGATACTCATAAAAAGCAAAGAAAACAAAGTACAAAGTTCACTTGGCAAAAAAGAAAGATTTGATAATGTAAAAAATGTATATAAAGTACAAAATGAACAAAAAATAAAAGAAAAAAATATTTTACTTTTTGATGATATTTACACAACTGGGGCAACCAGCTTAGAATGTGTAAAGGCCTTAAAAAAAGCAGGAGCAGCTAAAATAGGGATTTTAACAATTGCAAAAGATTTTCAAAAAGTACAATAAATACAAAGGAAAGGAAGTAACAAATGGAAGATTTAGTAGAAAGCATATTAGATTATATTAGGGCAGATTATACAGATTATGCCATTATGATAAATGGTGAATGGGGAAGTGGAAAAACTTATTTTTGGAATCATAAAATCAAACCTAAAATTGAGGCTATGCAAGTTAATGGCAAAAAATTAACGGCTGTTTATATGTCTTTATATGGTATTTCAAACCTAGAAGAAATAAGCAAAAAAATTTTTATTGAAACTACACAATTAATGGATAAAAACTTAAAAAAATATATGGATGCAAGTGGCGTAGCTAATATTCCAGAATATGCAAAAACAGGTTTAGACATGGCTAACTTTTTTGGTGTTACACAAAATGGAGATAGACTAGATTATGGTCAGTTTTTCTCTACAGATGATAAAGTACTTTGCTTTGATGACCTAGAAAGAGCCAACGTAGATGTTATAGATATTCTAGGATATATTAATAACTTTGTAGAACATGATCATATTAAAACCATTATTATATGTAATGAAAAAGAATTATCTACCAAACTAAAAAACAGCAACCTAGAAATGAAAACTTTTATTGCAACTTATTTGTTAGATAAAGAAAATAAGCTAAATATTAAAACAGATAAACCAATGGTAGAAAGAATTAGAGATACTATTGAATATGTTTTCGATAAAGCAAATGACTATGAAAGAATTAAAGAAAAACTAATTGGAGAAACATTTGAATATGCACCAGAATTTAATTATATTATAAATGGACTATTAATGCGCTATGAAAATTATCCGGATTTAATTCGCTTTTTACGTGAAAATACAAACCTTATTACAGCTACTTTTAATAAAAGTGGTACAAGAAACTTACGTATTTTAAAGCATGCATTAAACAACTTTAAGAAAATATATGATATGGTAGCAAAATCTTATCCAAATACCAACAATCGAATATTGCAAACTATGCTAATTTTTACTATTGCTATTTCCTTCGAAATAAAAGCAGGTAAAATTACCAAAGATAAATTTGTTAATATTAACAGCAATGAAGAATACAAATCTATTTTAGTATCTTCTAGGGTATTTATGGATAATAGGCAATTTTATATTAAAGAATTTGATAATAACTATTATTATAACTTTAAAGCAGAATACCGTTTCTTTAAATTTATAGAAAAATATATTCGTACCCGTATATTTGACATGAAAGTATTTAAAGAAAACATGGAAGTTATTAGAAATACCATTGATACTAGTCAGCTACCAGGATACAAAAGATTATTAACAGAAGAATATTGGAAAATACCAGATGACCAATTTGATGGTGTAATTGAAGAAACCTTAAATGATGTAAAAAATGGTAGCATAGAACTAATACAAATTGTAAAATTGTTTGCATATTTTATTTATTTTATCAAAAAAGACCTAATTAGATATGACTTAAGAACCATAAAAAGTGTTTTCTTTAATGGAATGAATATTGCCTCACTTACATCAAGTTATTGCGATAATGTAGAAGAAGAACTTTCACAAGTAGCAGTAGAAGATGATATTGCCTTTGAAATGCAAGAAGTATTAATACATTTTAATGAAATTAATTTACAACTAAAAGATAAAATGTACCGTGAAAAAGCAGAAGAAATATTTAAATGTATTCCAATGAAAATGGAACAATTTTATGACAAATTTGATAAAGAATGTATGAATGTACCTATTTTTAAATACTATGATTCATTCCAAATGTTCCAAAGAATTTCTTGTGCTAGCAATGAAGATATGGTAACCATTAAAGAAAAATTAGCAGATAGAGCAAAAAGATTTGCAAATGAAATAGAACCAGAAATGCCAAACATTAAAAAATTAAAGCAAATTATGGATGACTATATAGATGGAAAAATGCCAAGTATTAAAATTGTTTTGCTACAAGACTTTTCTAATGAATTAGGTAATATTATAGAAATTTATAAACAAGCTCAAAAAGTTAAAATACTAGAAGGTGAAGAGATAAACGAAGTAGAAACAGTAGAAGAATAAAATTCAAAAGAAGAGATTCCTCTAAGAAAGCAAACTTAGAAGAGTCTCATTTTAATTTTGCGAAAAAAATGTATAAAAATTTCCTTTTAAAGCAATAATAAGAATAGTTTAAAAACAAGAATATTCAAATTATTGTATATAGGGAAAAAGCCCTAATTTTAGAAGGAGGTAGTACATTTTGAAAGCAACAGGAGTAGTTAGAAGAATTGATGATTTAGGAAGAGTAGTTATTCCAAAAGAAATTAGAAAAACATTACGTATAAAAGAAGGAGACCCACTAGAAATATTTACAGACAAAGAAGGAGAAATTATATTAAAAAAATATTCACCAATAGGAGAATTAACAGAGTTTGCAACAGGCTATGCAGAAACTTTAGCAAAAACAACTGGTCATATTGCATGTATAACAGATAAAGATACTGTTATTGCAGTATCTGGAGGTTCTAAAAAGGAGTTTTTGGAGCAAGATATTAGTGAAGAATTAGAAAAATTAATGGATGACAAAGAAAAGTATACAAGCAAAGAAAATAACGATTTAGCCATTCCAATTACTAAAAATGAAAATAAAGAAAGAAGATATAATTCGCAAGTGGTATACCCAATTATCTCTGATGGTGATGTGATAGGCAGTGTAATACTATTATCAAAAGATAATAGTACAAAAATGACAGAAATAGAACAAAAAGTAGCTCAATCTGCAGCTAGTTTTTTAGGAAGTCAAATGGAAATTTAATTGTAATATAAATGTAACAATTTTGTAACAAAAAAGTAATACAAAAAAACAAAAAAATACTTGAATATTTAGTGTAAGTATAGTATAAATAGTATGATAAACATTAGAAGAAAACCTACAAAGGAGGAAAAATAATGGAAAACCTAGAAAATACCGTATTTACTGCAGCAAATCAAGGATTACCAGCACAAATAAGCCCATGGACAAAAGTAAAGAACTTCTTATTTCAAGAGATTACAGTAACAATGACACCAAAACAAGAAAAAGTATTACAAGAGGTACATGACTTCTGGCATCAAGATATTACAGCTAAAAGTATACATGATTTTTGGTTTCAAGAAATTGAAATAATAGATAATATTACATTATAAAATCAATAGTGAAAATGCATCATAAAGTGTTAAAGTAAAAGCTTTAATATTTTATGGTGCATTTTTTAGCATTTACATTTTAATTGAAAAAATGTGAAAGAACACTTGAAAATTATATGTTTTTGATATAGAATGAAGTCGATTAGGGTATACTAATTAAAAAAATAGAATGTAAAAATAAGCATTCAAAAAAGGAGGAATTTATTATGTCAGTAAAAGTAGGTATTAATGGATTTGGGAGAATAGGAAATTTAACACTCCAAGCAGCCATGAGTAAGAAAGAGGTAGAAGTTGTAGCAATTAACGACCCATTTATTACAGCAGACTATATGGCATATATGGTTAAATATGATAGTGTACACGGAAAATTTAATGGAGAAGTTAGCCATAAAGAAGGAGCCTTAATTGTAAATGGAAAAGAAATAAAAGTATACAACGAAATGGAACCTAAAAATATTCCATGGGGAGCTGATGGAGTTGATATAGTATTAGAATGTTCAGGTGTATTTACTACAACAGAAAAAGCAAATGCACACTTAGAAGCAGGAGCTAAAAAAGTAATTATTTCTGCACCTTCTAAAGATGCACCAATGTTTGTAATGGGAGTAAACAATGAAGAATATACAAGTGATATGAATGTTATTTCAAACGCATCTTGTACTACAAACTGTTTAGCACCACTTGCTAAAGTAATTAATGATAACTTTGGAATTAAAGATGGTTTAATGACAACAGTACACGCTATGACAGCAACACAAAAAACAGTAGATGGAGCATCTAAAAAAGATTGGAGAGGTGGTAGAGCTGCAAGCGCTAATATTATTCCATCTTCAACAGGAGCTGCAAAAGCAGTAGGAAAAGTAATTCCAACTTTAAATGGAAAATTAACAGGTATGGCATTTAGAGTACCAACAGTAGATGTTTCTGTTGTAGATTTAACATGTAATCTAGAAAAGCCAGCTACTTATGAAGAAATTTGTGCAGCAGTTAAAAAGGCATCTGAAAACGAAATGAAAGGAATTATTGAATATGTAGAAGATCCAGTTGTATCTTCTGACTTTGTTCATGATGAACATACTTCTATTTTTGATAGCACAGCAGGTATTAGCTTAACAGATACTTTTGTTAAATTAGTTGCATGGTATGATAACGAATGGGGTTATTCAAACAAATTAGTAGACTTAGCAGTTTATATTTCAAATAAATAAAAATTAGAAAATAGCTATATTACTATAGAAGAATTTATGAACTATTCTTCTATAGAATATAACTATTCTTTAAACTATAAAGGAGAAAAAATAATATGAACAAAAAAACGATTCGTGATATTGAGATAAAAGGTAAAAAAGTACTAGTTCGTTGTGATTTTAATGTGCCACTAAAAGAAGGTGAAATTACAGATGATACTAGAATTAGTGCAGCTCTTCCTACCATTAAATATTTATTGGAAAATGGAGCAAAAGTAGTACTTTGTTCACATTTAGGAAGACCAAAGGGAGAAGTAAACAGCAAATATTCGTTAAGTCCAGTGGCTACTAGATTAGCAGAAAAATTAGGTCAAGATGTAAAATTAGCAAAAGATGTTACAGGTGAAAGTGCACATGATATGGCAAATACCTTAAAAGATGGAGAAGCAGGTTTACTTGAAAATGTACGTTTTGACCCTAGAGAAGAGAAAAATGAAGATAGCTTAGCAGTAGAACTAGCAGACCTAATAGGAACAGAAGGAATCTATGTAAATGATGCTTTTGGAACAGCTCATAGAGCACATAGTTCAACAGAAGGGGTAACTCATCATGTGGAACACGCAGTAGCAGGACTTTTAATGGAAAAAGAAGTTCAAGAATTAGGAGCTGTATTAGAAAATCCAGAAAAACCATTTGTAGCAATTCTTGGTGGAGCAAAAGTTTCAGACAAAATAGGTGTAATTGAAAATTTATTAGGAAAAGTAAATACACTGATTGTTGGTGGAGCAATGGCAAATACCTTCTTAAAAGCAAAAGGTTATGATATTGGAAATTCTAAATATGAAGCAGACAAAATAGAAGAAGCAAAACGTTTAATGAAAGAAGCAAACGAACAAAACGTAGAAATTGTACTTCCAGTAGATGCACGTGTTGCTAAAATTCCAGAAGGTACAGAACTAACTGCAGAAACAATAGAAGCAGCTGAACATAAAAAAGTAAAACTATATAAACAAGAAGAAGTACAAGAAGGAAAAGCTGAAAGCTTGGGTGATTGGAATATATTAGATGTAGGAGATACTACCTTAGAAATGTATGCTAATAGTCTAGATGGTGTAAAAACAGTAGTATGGAATGGACCAATTGGATTTGCAGAAGCACCTAGTTTTGCTCATGGAACAGAAAACATAGCAAACTATATTGCACATACAAAAGCTAAATGTGTAATAGGTGGAGGAGATTCTGTTGCAGCAATTAAAAAAATGAAAAAAAGAGCAATTGCAGATGGAGAACATGAAAAACAATTTGATAATATTTACTTGTCAACAGGTGGTGGAGCTTCACTTGAATTTTTAGAAGGAAAAGACTTGCCAGGAATTAAAGCATTAGAAAATGATACTAAAACAATTACTAAAAATGAAAGCCAAGGAAAAGTAAATACCAATCAATATGAAATGTAGTTAACTACTGTTTATATTACTAATTATATAAAGAAAAGAGGAAGAAAATGAGAAAAAAAGTAATTGCGGGAAATTGGAAAATGAATATGCTTCCAAATGAAGCTATTTCATTTATAGAAAGTCTTACACCATTAGTAAAAAACACACAAAACGAAGTCATTCTTTGTGTACCATATACAGACCTTTTTTATAGCCTATTAACTGCCCAAAATACAAATATAAAAATTGGGGCACAAAATATGCACTGGGAAGAAAATGGTGCCTATACGGGAGAAGTATCTGCACAAATGCTAAAATCAATTGGTGTAGAATATGTTATTATAGGTCATTCAGAAAGAAGACAATACTTTGCAGAAACAGATGAAACAGTAAATAAAAAGGTAAAAGCAGCAATAGCAAATGAACTAAAACCAATTGTATGTGTAGGAGAAAACTTGCAGCAAAGAGAACAAGGAAAACAAGAAGAAATTATTACAACACAAACAAGATTAGCACTAGAAGAAATATCAGCAAAACAAATGGAAAATATCATTATTGCCTATGAACCAATTTGGGCAATTGGAACAGGTAAAACAGCAACTTCAGAAGATGCTAACAACAGCATTAAAGCAATTAGAGAAGAAGTACAAAAACTTTATGGAGAAGAAGTTGCACAAAACACAATTATTCTATATGGTGGTAGTGTAAAATCATCCAATAGTCAAGAATTATTTTCTACTACAGACATTGATGGTGGCTTAGTAGGGGGAGCAAGCTTAAAAGCTGATGAATTTTCAAAAATAGTAACAGCAGTTTAAAAAATAAAAAGAGTATATGACTTAAGAAAGCAAACTATACCAGTTAAAGTATTAAAAGGTTGTAAGAATTTATAAAAGAAAATAAAGATTGGTTAGATAGCACAAAAGATACAAAATAAGAAGATTAAAACATAAAAACAAAGGGAATAAAGGAAGTATTCAATTTAATTAAGAAAAGATGTAATATAGTAAATTTTCTGCTATAAAATTTTATATTACAAACTTTTATAGATTGAATAATCATGAAAAAAAGGAAGGATTAATACCATGAGAAGAAAACCGATGATGCTAATGATTTTAGATGGATTTGGCAATAATGACAATGAAAAAGCAAATGCAATAAAATTAGCCAATACACCTAACATAGATAAACTAATGAAAACGTGGCCAACCACAACAATTTATACAAGTGGATTAAATGTGGGGTTACCAGAAGGACAAATGGGAAATTCAGAAGTAGGTCATACCAACATAGGAGCAGGAAGAGTTGTTTATCAAGATTTAACTAGAATAACAAAATCAATTGAAGATGGAAACTTCTTTAGTATAAAAGAATTTTCAGAAGCAATAGAAAATTGCAAAAAGCATCAATCCAAATTGCATATTATGGGTTTAGTTTCTGATGGCGGTGTTCATAGCCATATTAGGCATTTAGTTGCCCTTTTAGAATTAGCTAAAAGAAAAGATTTTGAAGATGTTTATGTACATTGCTTTTTAGATGGTAGAGATACGCCACCTGCATCTGCAGAAAATTATCTTGCCAAGCTAGAAGAAAAAATGAAAGAAAAAGGTGTTGGCAAAATAGCTAGTATCTGTGGAAGATTTTATGCAATGGATAGAGATAAAAGATGGCAAAGAGTAGAAAAAGCATATAAAGCACTAGTAAAAGGGGAAGGAGAAAAAGCAAACTCTGCTATTAGCGCGATTGAAAGCTCTTATCAACAAGAAATATTTGATGAATTTGTATTGCCAACTGTTATATACAATGGGGAAGAACCGGTAGCAACTATTTCTAATCATGACTCTGTTATTTTCTTTAATTATAGAACCGATAGAGCAAGAGAAATTACAAGAAGCATTGTAGATAAAGAATTTAAAGAGTTTGAAACAGAAAAATTAGATTTATACTATGTGTGCATGACACAATATGATGAAACCATTCCAAATGTGCATATTGCATTTAAACCAGAAGAATTAAAAAATACATTTGGAGAATATATAGCAAACAAAGGGCTAAATCAATTGAGAATTGCCGAAACAGAAAAATATGCACATGTTACATTCTTTTTTAATGGTGGAGAAGAAAAACAATACAAAGGAGAAGACAGAATTTTAGTACCATCTCCAAAAGTAGAAACTTATGATTTAAAGCCAGAAATGAGTGCTTATGAAGTAACAGATAAAGTATTAGAATCAATAGAAAAAGAACAATATGATGCCATTATTTTAAATTATGCTAACCCCGATATGGTAGGGCATACAGGTAATTTGGAAGCTGCAGTTAAAGCAATAGAAGTCATAGATGAATGTGTACAAAAAGTAGTAGATAAAGTAATAGAAAAAAACGGCTTAATTATGATGACTGCAGACCACGGTAATATAGAGCAAATGATAGACTATAAAACAGGAGAACCACATACAGCCCATACAACAAACCCTGTTCCATTAGTGCTAATTGGTGGAGAAGGTATAAAGCTAAAAACTGGAAAACTTGCAGATTTAGCTCCAACTATGTTAGAACTTATGGAGTTTCCAAAACCAGAAGAAATGACAGGGGAAAGTTTAATAGAAAAATAGATTTTATCTTAAATATCTATGAAGTATTATATTGTTTTCTTGCTCGACCCAACTACGTAAGAAAACGCAATGTGAATTGTATTTCAACAATTCGCTAACGTTTTCTAACTTGTTGGTCCCCTTCTAACGCATATAATGCTTTGTAAGGGCTAAAGCACTAACACAAGCATTTAACTCTAACTTGCTTAGAAAACAATCTAATACTTCTTTAGAAAAAAGAGTATATAAGAAGAAAGGAAGGTTAAAATGAAAGATTATTTAGAGATTGAGAGTGTAAAGGCACTAGAAGTTTTAGATTCAAGAGGAAATCCTACTGTACAAGTAGAAGTTGTAACAGAAGGAGGATTTTCAGGAGTAGCAATGGTACCATCTGGAGCATCTACAGGAAGCTTTGAAGCAGTAGAATTAAGAGATGGAGATAAAGAAAGATACCTTGGAAAAGGTGTATTACAAGCAGTTAAAAATGTAAATGAAATTATCAGTGTAGAATTAGAAGGCATGAATGCTTACGAACAAGCTAAAATAGACAAAATGATGATTGAATTAGATGGAACAGAGAATAAAGGAAAACTAGGAGCAAATGCAATGCTTGGTGTATCTTTAGCTGTTGCCAAAGCTGCTGCTAGTTCTTTAGGAATGAGCTTATACAATTACATTGGTGGTGTAAATGCAAAAGAACTACCAGTTCCAATGATGAATATTATGAATGGTGGTAAACATGCAGATAGTAGCTTAAGTGTACAAGAATTTATGATTATGCCAGTAGGAGCAAAAACATTTAGTGAGTGTATGAGAATGGGGGTAGAAATATACCATAACCTAAAAAAAGTATTAAAAGCAAAAGGTTATGCCACAGGTGTAGGCGATGAAGGCGGATTTGCACCAAACCTAGGAAGTGAAGAAGAAGCAGTAGAATTAATTATAGAAGCTATTAAACAAGCAGGATATAAACCAGAAGAAGATGTATGCTTAGCATTAGATGTTGCAGCAACAGAAATGTATGATGAAGCTAAAAAAATTGGAAAAGATGGTTACTATTTCTGGAAAACAGATGAATTCAAAACAAAAGACGAAATGGTAGATTTCATTGTAAACTTAGCAGAAAAATATCCTATCATTTCTATTGAAGATGGTTTAGCAGAAGAAGATTGGGAAAGCTGGAAAAAATTAACTGAACGTATAGGAGATAAAGTCCAATTAGTTGGAGATGACCTATTTGTAACAAATATGAAAAGATTACAAAAAGGAATAGATAACAAAACAGCAAATAGCATTTTAATAAAACTAAATCAAATTGGAACATTAACCGAAACATTAGATGCAATTGAACTTGCAAAGAGAAACGGATATACAGCAGTCGTTTCTCATAGAAGTGGAGAAACAGAAGACACCACTTTAGCGGATGTTGCAGTAGCAACAAATGCAGGTCAAATTAAAACAGGTGCACCATGTAGAACAGACCGTGTTGCAAAATATAATCGTTTATTAAATATTGAAGCAGAACTTGGTGATGTAGCAATATTTAGAGGAAGAAAAGCAATTAAATAAGAAAGCTTTGCTTTCGCTAACGCACACTTGTACA
>CAMSEM010000015.1 GCA_947057505.1 uncultured Clostridium sp.
ATGTGGCACAATTCCTATTGGAAGCAGTATATGGTGCGGAAGATGGAAACTATGTTGTTGGTAAAGCTTCTGGGAATCTTACCGCTAATGATTGGATGGCTGTTTCTATCATTCCATTTGAACATTACCTTGGAATTACATCTTTTGAAATGGATGAGTATGCTAATCCTGTTTATAATATGGATTATTTCATTGATGAGCTTGCACTTGATCTTGCGGGGAGAATTGCTGAAGAAAAAGTTACCAATTGCTATACTGCTGGTGCATCTAGTGATTTGGATAATGCTACTAGAAGAGCTTTTCAAGTAGTTAGTAGCTTTGGCATGAGTAGTGAATTTGTTGGAAATCGTAGTTACATTAATAGTGCTAACTATCCCATGTTCTCAGAAAAGGTAACTGATATGCTGAATGATGAAGTTGATGAGCTTATTGAGAGAGCCTATAATCGTGCTGAAGAACTTTTGGAAGAAAACGAAGATATTCTGGAGGCAATTGCAGCTGCACTTCTCGAAAAGCAAATTATGAGCGAAGTTGAGCTTGACAAGATTTGGCAAGAAGTGGTAAACAAACGGAAAAAATAAGTTATAAACACAATAATTTGTGTGCTTCAAAAAAGAGGAACTTTAAATTAGTTCCTCTTTTTTATATGGTGCTCTAATTAAATAATTTTGAATTAAATACTTTTTCATTTATTTCCTTACACACATTTTTTAATATATATGATAAACAAATGGTAATCATAAAAATAGCTATATAGTAAGAAATACGTGTTTTATCTGGATAAATTAAAATATTTCTCATTCCTTTTCCTAAAATTTCATATATTAAATAAATTTCCATAGAATAGCCACCTATCCATATAAAGAATTTTTTTAATAATTGTAAATTTAGTTTTGAAAATATAAAAGATAATGTTATTACTAATGTAATAGCTAATGGGCAGTATAAATATCTTTTGATATAAAAACATCCAGTAAAATTGTTTTTATAAAGAATTATACCAATTCCTATTAAAAATATCATTGCCACCACTACCCATTTATATGAAATTTTTTCCTTGTTTAATACTTTCTTACCTATCCAAGCACCTATAATAAATACTGGAATTCTTGTTAATGCTATTTCATACATTTGATAGGTTTGGTTACTAATAAGCATAATACTAAAGTTTATTCCAATAACTCCAAGAACCATAATTAACATTGCTTTGTAATCAAATTTTTCAATTAATTTATGTATAATAGGATATATTAAATATAATGTTATAATTAATGAGAAATACCAAAAATCGAGATTGCCATCTATCCAAAAAGATAATAACGAAATATTTTGTAAGTATCCTTTTAGACCACCAGTTTGGATAATTGTTGCACTATATATTGCTATAACAATTATAGCTGCTGGTAATATTCTAATTGCTCTTTTTTTATAAAACTCCGTTAATTTAGACTGCTTTGAAAAGGAAAAGTATAATCCTATTGCAGATAACAATAAAAATATATCTACTCCTGCATTTCCTAAATCTTTAATAAAGTTAAAGTAATTACATAAACGTGGGGAATGAATTAATTCATTTATGTTTAACAAAGATGAATGAAAAAGCACTATCCATAATGTTGCTATTCCCATAATTACATTTCTATAATCACTTATGTTATAGAGCGACCACTTTTTGTTTGCTTCTATTTTATTTTGTAGTTTAAACTCTTTTACTTCTTTTACTAACATTTGCTCTCCTTATACCTAAAAGTTTCTTAATGTCAACAAAATAACAACAATGTTATCTTTAAATTTAATATAGACAAAATACTGACAATTAGCATTTTGTCTATACTAAAAAACTCTTATAGTAAGCTTACTTTCCGCAACAATTTTTATATTTTTTTCCACTTCCACAAGAAGACTTTATCTTTGTATTATAAATACTATAAAATACTATTTATACTAATAAGATTGCAGATTATAGCCATTTATATTTATTGTATTATTAGTATTATTTTTGTCTATGTTTTCTTATTTTTTGCAAACAAAATGCAAACAATGTTTACATTCGATTTTTAAATTATAATAAAAACGCCTAGATTGCAACGTACTTAACATACGCTTAGCTTGTAGCTACATTGTCTAGGTCTTACTAAAAATATTTTACTATATCAAAACTTGTATGTCAAACATTTTTTGCTAAAAAATATAAAGGTAAAGACCTAAATCTCTACCTTTTTTTACCGTTGGTTATTTGGCAGGTGTGCCAAATCCTGCATCTCTTTTGACCTTTTAAAGGTGTGTGGATGGCACTATTGTCCACTTCAAATAACCTACTTATATTGTACTTTTATTTATTCATTTTTGTCTAGCATTTTTTAGATTTATTTTTCCATATGATTTTTCCGTCTATTTCTTATAGTTTGATTCCAAGTTCTTTTATTTAACTTCATTAATGTTATTATTGAATTTTTATTATGCTCCTCATCTTGTCCTAATGCTAGTTTTATAACAACCCTACCATTTTTTATTTTTTATCATTTAAAATATCTTCTGCCTTTTTAGCATAATAGTTATTATTTTTTATTGGTAAATTCAGGTATTCAATTATACTTTTCATATAATCTAATGATTCATATCTTTTTCCAGTATGCTCACATTCTATATAAATTCTATCATTAACAAATTGCAGAGCAAGTTCATCTCCATTATTTTTTTGATATACACTAATATGGTCGCTAATTTTCATAAGATCCATATACCCTATTAATTTAAGCATATTGTAAGCATCATCTATATTATTAATCTCAACATTAGCATTAATTTAGTTTAAAATATTTCCGTTATCATCTATATGCTTTTGTTTATATGTTATCAATTTTCTAGTATTAGGCTTTTTTGAAATATCTCTTAATTAAAATAGAATTATTTAATAATTCGTTGTAATTTTTGCAATTTTCAAATTCTTTTTTGACTAAATAAATATCATTTATATCATATTCTTTTCTTTAGCTCTATGTCCTAATAATATTTTATTACCATCTAAAATCATTACTCCAATTCCAACTTTTATATATTTATCCATACTTTACACCACCTTAAAATTAATCTACTTTTTCATGATATATAACTTCTTTTCCATTGTTTTTAGCATACTCAATTTCATTTTTTGTACTGTTTCCAATATATCCATCAATATTTACAACATAAATAGCATCGCTTATATCAATTTTCTTTCTATGAATTTTATCTAAAATACTAGCATCAACGCCTTCATACATTTGTCCATCAATATTATAAACACATTGAATAACAGCATAGCCTTCTTTTAGTTCCAATTCTTCAGCAATTTTCATCATTTCTTTTGAATATCTCATACTTCCACAAATTGTTATTACTTTAATTTCCATGTATAAATCCTTTCCTATTTTACTAAATCTAAATTTTCATTAATAATTTCTGGTGAGAATCCACTTATCTCATCAAACAAAATCCCCTCTGGTACTTCATTCCATAAGTATATTTTCTTATTTTCCATAAAAGCTTCATATAATTCAAGAAATGTTGAGCCACCAATATAATTCTTTTTTCCATTTTTATCAAAATTTAAAGTTAATACTGCATCCATAGATTTTATTCTATCTCTACTTCTCATAAACATTTCACCTTTCATTCTTGCATGTTCTTCTTTTCCTTTAGCATACCATTCATTTTCAGCATTTGGATTTTCGTATGTATGAGGTAAAAATACTTCCCATCCATTTTCTTCTAGTTTTTCTTTAATTGGTGGTATATCCTTATAAAAAGCTTTACTACATATTATAAATATTTTATTCATATATAAATCACTCCAATTCTTATTCTATTTGCCAAACATTATACCATACTTTAAATTGATTGTCTTAATTTTTGTAAAATTTTGTATCTTTTTTCCTAATATTTTAAAGAGCCAGTAATTATACTAGCTCCATACTCTAATAAGCAATTTCATATTTAATAATATCGTTAATTGTTTCAGAACTCATTAAATTGTCAAATACATTGCTTACATCTTTTCTTGTTTCATCAACTTTTGCAATTTCAAATTTATATTGATAGAAATTTCCTCTCTTTTGAATTGTTACATTCGACATTTTTTATTTCTCCTTTCATTTTTCGAATGTAAACAAAAATGCTATCACGAATGATAACATTTTTATTATTTGTATTCACTTTGTTTGCATAGGCAAATATCCTTATTTTTCAAGTATTTCAGAGTTTTAAGTTTATAGTATGAAAACATTTTGCAAACAAAATGCAAACAATTTGGTGTGTTTTCATATTTATGTTTACTTACTCAATCTCTGTAAGTATTGATATTACTGATTTCTACCACAACAATTCTTATACTTCTTTCCACTTCCACAAGGACATGAATCGTTTCTACCTACCTTTGCTTCGGTATTTACAACTGTAGTTATTCCACCAGATTTTCTAGGCGCATAGCCTTCTAAATCTTTTAAAGCTTCTTCTTCAAATCCTTCTCCTGTAATTTTAACAGAAGTAGTTCTTTGAAGATTCTCTTCTCTTTTTCTTGCATTCATCAAGAATTTTACAACATCTGTTTTGATGTCTAAAATCATTTGATCAAACATCTCTGCTCCCTCTATTCTATATTGAACAACAGGGTCTTTATGTCCATATGCACGTAGACCAATACCATCTTTTAATTCATCCATTCCGTCAATATGGTCCATCCATCTTTCATCTACTATTTTTAGCATAATAATTCTTTCAAGTTCTCTTAAGTTTGTTTCACCAATTGTTTGTTCTTTTTCTTCATAAATGCTATGTGCTTTTTGTGTTGTTTCTTCTATTACTTCATCTAATTTAATTTTGTCTTTTTTAATTGATTCTAATTCAGTAATACCAAGGTTTACTTGAATATCTTGTATAAATGCTTCTACATTTTTGTTTTCTTCATCTGCTAAATATTCATTTGCAGTTTCGTCAATTAAAGAATCCATCATTTTGGTAATATTCTCTTTTAGGTTTTCTCCATCTAGTACTTTTCTTCTTTCGTCATAAATAATACCTCTTTGAATGTTCATAACATCATCATATTGAAGCACATTTTTACGGATGCTAAAGTTTCTACTTTCTACTTTTCTTTGTGCAGATTCTACAGCATTTGAAAGGATTTTAGCTTGAATTGGCATATCTTCATCTGCACCTAAAGTATTGTATACTCTAGTAATAGTATCTCCGCCAAATATTTTCATTAAATCATCATCTAAACCAATATAGAATTTAGATTCTCCTGGGTCACCTTGACGACCACTACGACCACGAAGCTGATTATCAATTCTTCTAGATTCATGTCTTTCTGTACCAATAATTTTTAATCCACCTGCTTCAATTACTTTTTGCTTTTCTTCTTTTATTTCATTTTCAAATTTTTCTTGTAGCTCTTTAAATTTGTTTCTTGCTTCTAATATAGTTTCATCATTTGTTTCATTAAATGCTGTTGCTTGCTCTAGTTGTACCTCTGTGTATCTTTGTCTTCTCATTTCTTGTTTTGCCAAATATTCACTATTACCACCAAGCATAATATCTGTACCACGACCAGCCATGTTAGTAGCAATTGTTACAGCTCCATATTTACCAGCTTGTGCAATGATTTCTGCTTCTTTTTCATGGAATTTAGCATTTAGTACTTCATGTTTAATGCCCTCTTTTTTTAGCATATTGCTCAATTTTTCAGACTTTTCAATAGATACTGTACCTACTAGAACTGGTTGACCTTTTGCATAGCTTTCTTTTATATCTGCAATTACAGCTCTAAATTTAGCTGGTTCATTTTTATAAATAACATCTGAATGATCTTTTCTAACCATTGGTTTGTTAGTTGGTATTTCAATAACATCCAATTTGTAAATTTCTTGAAACTCTTCTTCTTCTGTCATGGCAGTACCTGTCATACCAGAAAGTTTATCATACATTCTAAAGTAATTTTGGAATGTAATTGTTGCTAAAGTTTTAGATTCATCTGCTATTTTCACATGTTCTTTTGCTTCAATTGCTTGGTGAAGACCATTATTGTATCTTCTACCATACATAATTCTACCTGTAAATTCATCTACAATTAGAACTTCTCCATCTTTTACAATGTAGTCTATATCTTTTTTCATAACACCATGTGCACGTAGTGCTTGATTTACATTATGTACTAATTCAGAATTTTCTATATCGTTAAAGTTTGCTAGTCCAAACTCTTGTTCTGCTTTTTTTATACCTTTTTGTGTTAAAGATGCTGATTTTGCTTTTAAGTCTACAATGTAATCATATTTTTCATTATCTTCTGCTTGCTCTTCATTTTTTACATCTTCTTCTACAATTACTTTTGGTGTCAATCTTTTAACAAAATTATCTGCTTTTTTATATAGGTCTGACGATTGAGCTCCTCTACCTGAAATAATAAGTGGTGTACGAGCTTCATCAATTAAAATACTATCAATCTCATCTACAATAGCATAATTTAATTCTCTTTGAACTAATTGTTCTTTATAAATAACCATATTATCTCTTAAGTAGTCAAAACCAAATTCGTTGTTAGTACCATAGGTAACATCACAGCTATATGCTGCTCTTTTAGCCTCTGGTTCCATTCCAGCAACTACTAGTCCAACAGTTAACCCTAAAAATTTATATACTTTTCCCATCCATTCACTATCTCTTTTTGCTAAATAGTCATTGACAGTAATAACATGTACCCCTTTGCCTGTTAAAGCATTTAAATATACTGGAAGAGTTGCAACCAATGTTTTTCCTTCACCAGTTTTCATTTCGGCAATTCTACCTTGGTGCAAAATAACACCACCAATTAATTGCACGTCAAAATGACGCATTCCAAGTACTCTTTTAGAAGCTTCTCTTACTACTGCAAAAGCCTCTGGCAAAATATCATCTAATGTTTTACCATCTTGTAATGCTTTTTTAAATTCTGTAGTTTTGGCTCTTAACGCGCTATCTGTTAATTTCTCCATTTCTGGCTCTAAACTATTAATTTTTTCGATAATTGGTTTTACTCTTTTTACTTCTTTCTCACTATATGACTTAAATAATCCCATATTTTTCATCCTTCCTAAATTGTTAAACTTATACATATGTTACTATATCACTTTTATATAAAAATCGCAACAAAAATGAGCAAAATTTTGCACAAAAAAGAGCTAACAGTTTTTTACTATTAACTCTTTTCTCTCATATTAGACAAATTTGAACTTTTACCAAGGGTAAGAATGGAAACAAAGTATATTAATTGCCCAAACTGCTGCAAAAAATATTGTAACAACAAAGTAAAAGCCTATTGTTATGGCAAGAAAATATTTCACCTTATTTTTGGTAAAAATATGAATGAGTGCCAAAATCACACCTAATGCCAAATCCACCCATATAGCCCAAAATAATATTCGAGCCAATAATGCAAATAAACTTGCCATTGTTCTCCCTCCTAATTTTAATTATATTGTCATTAATAAAACGAATTTAGAAAAGATAAAAAATTGGGTTTTACCAAATAGCAACTACATGATTTCCTTTTTCTCCTCTATGATAACAATCTACGCATGTTTCTGAGTTGAGTCCATTTCTAAAGCAGAACTCATACTTTTTTGCAAGTTCATGTACAACAGATGGAGTACTTCCTTCAGGATATTCATACTTATTACACGATACCAAAAAAACTTCTTTTTCCTCTGCTTTCTCAAATGCATTATTGATTTGTTGAAACAGAAAATCACCATAAGTCATTAAGGATTTTCTTGTAATACACCCTAAAGCCTTATCTCCTTTATTGGATTGAAAGGCTAAAATTGGTGCCTCTCTTGAAAAAGTTGCTAATACCAAATTGGGATTGCCACTTTTTTCAATAATAAAGTCGACAGCTGGTCGGTAGGAATCTAATCCTGCTACGCAGTTCGCATAAATACTACATGGATCAAACAAATCATGTAATTCAGGCTGGTACATGACTATCTGTGGCATATAGTTGCCTTCAGCAGCATCAACTTTTTCAAAATTAGTCATAGAAGTCATGACAATCTTACTTCCTATTGGACACTGTTTTTGAATCTCTTTTAGTTGCTCTGCGTAGTTTTCCCCCATTTTCTCAGGTACTTGGCAAAATCCAAGTTCCCCTAATATGAATTTTCCAATAAGTTTAATCTTCATTTTGCTTCAGCTCCTTATAATTTATTTTATTATTTGGAGCCTTTATAATATTGCCTCCAAATAATAATTTGAAGGCTAAAAAAAGCACATCAATTATATTATACAACAAAATTAACATAAAGTCAAATGAAAGAGGGCTTCTATTTAGGTTTCCTATAAAAACATTATTTTTGTTATGAGGACAAAAAGCAAATATTATTAGAATCATTTTATTTAAATATCCTGAATAATTAGAATTTAGGTATATCTTTTGGTTCTAATACATACATTGTACAAAACTAAATTTAAAGGGTGAGTCATATGTTTATTTATAATTTAAAAGTTGATGGAAATAAATTAGGAAAAATATTTTTAGCAATTCTATTTTCAATTATTTTAGTAATTACTCTTATCGTCGGTTATCGTGTTTTAGGAAACAACTTTTTTAAAACAAATGACAATTTAAAAGGTAAAAAAGTGTATGAAATAACAGCTAATAATTATACAAATGTTTTAAAAACAGTTCATGATAATGTAAGTGACTATGTTGGGCAAAAAGTACAGTTTTCTGGATATGTTTATCGTATGTTAGACTTTAAAGAAAATCAATTTGTACTTGCAAGAGATATGGTAATATCTTCAGACTTTCAAACCGTTGTAGTTGGCTTTTTATGTGAATGTGATACTATAAGTGAATTTCAAGACTTAACTTGGATATCAATTGAAGGCACTATTGTTAAAGGAGATTATCATGGAGAAATTCCTATACTTAAAATAGAAAGGATTCAAAAAGCAGAAAAACCATCTAACGAATATGTATATCCTCCAGATGATTCTTTTGTACCTACTTCTACTGTTCTATAACCTAATTAGCTCTATGATTACATGTGAAAGATAGCATTTTTATGATGCTATCTTTCAAAAATAGATTTAAACACTCCTTTATCAATAAAGGTAGCAAAAATATTTTTCAAAATAATTAAAATAATTGGTCCAATAATCATACCAAGTATTCCTATAAATTTAAATCCAGTATACATAGCAATTAAGGTGAAAATTGGATGAATTCCAATACTTCCACTTACAATTCTTGGCTCTAGAAATTGTCTCACAACAGAAATAATAACCCACAATACTAAGATTGCAATTGCTAAAGTAAAGTCACCAGTACAGGCAGTTAAAATTGCCCAAGGTATCATAAAAGTTCCTGAACCAAAGATTGGTAGCAAATCTACAAATCCAATAATTAATGCCATAAGTAGTGGATATTGCACATTTAATCCTACAAAGTGGAAAATGTATAATCCTATTAAGGTAATTACAAATGATATAAAAACTAATGTTACTTCTGCTTTTAAATATCCCCCTAAAGATTTAACTAATCCTTTTAAATGAATGCCTATTCTTTTTACCCAAGTTTCTGGTAAATGGTGTTCTAATTGGTCTATCATATATACTTTATCTACACAAATAAAGTATAATGCTAATAGAGTAATTACAGTATATACTCCAATTGTTGGTACAGATGTTAAAAAGTTAATAGCACCTGTTAATGCATTTTTTGCCCATTGTGTTAAAGTTCCTAAAAATTCCATAGCAGAGTTTTGAATAGTACTCATAATATTTTCTGGTATTTGTAATTTAGTAAAATCAATTTTGGACAGCATTTCTTGTACTAAAGCATAGCCCTGCTCAAAATATTCATTCAACCCCATAAGCAAATTGGAAGCTTCTGTTACTAATGTGACTCCAGACCAAACAAGTAAACCAACAATTAAAACAATAGCAACAATAAACACAATAATAGAACTCGTTTTTCTTTTTAATTTTGTTTTTCTCATAATAAATCTAATACAAGGTTCTAATAATAGTGAAATAATAAAGGCAATAAGAAATGGAATATAAAAAATTGCTAATTTAAACCCTAAATAAACCCCTATAATTGATACAGCAAGTATTATAATATTTTTCATTACTTTTCCCCAGTAATTCATGTCAATTACCATATGTATACTCTCCTTTTTGGTTATAATTTGTATAAAATTATATCATGTTTGGTAAATATGTCAATTCTAATATTAGTTTTATATTTAAATATTAGTTCTATAATTAATTATTATATATTACTAAGCTTTGAAGCAAGTGGGTACCCAAGTTTTCCTTTATGGTAAAGCTTGGGTATCAGAGCATCCCATGAGAAACACATTTTATGTGTTTCGAAAGCGTAAAAGTTAGTAATATATAATATTTTAGCTAATCATAAACTACAAATTTATTTTATCTAATTAACTTTTTTATTTATTACTCCGCATTTTTTTCGTTGCATCCACAAATATGATTTAAAGTGTTGTTAACACCTTGATCATCTACTTGTTTATTGGCAGCTAAATCTCCTAATGTTAAAATTCCTACTATTTTGTTATTATCTACAACTGGTATTCTTTTTACTTGATTTTGAGACATTAAATTTTCTACTTCTTGTATATCTGCATTTGGTGTACAACAACATACTTCACAAGTCATAATTTCGCTGACAGGTGTTGTATTTACATCTTTATTACATGCAATAGCTCTTAAAATAATATCACGATCTGTTACTAGACCAACTACATTTTGTGTATTATCACATACTGGAATACAACCAATATGTTTATTGCACATGATAGTTGCACAATCTTTTATTGTATTTTCAGGGTTAACACAACATACTTCATTACACATACAATCTTTTACTTTCATTTTAATACCTACCTTTCTTAATATTATTAAAAAATAAGTGCTTATTTTTTGTTATTATTTATAGTCAACTCGATTATTAAAACACCTTACTTTTTAATAACTTTTTATTTTTTTAAGTAATATGATATTTTTTTACCGTAAAATATCATATTGCATACTATTATTTTGAACCAAAAATAAAAAAGATATGCAAAAACAATATGCATATCTTTGAAAATCTTTCCATTTTTTAATAAAATTTTATTTATCATTAAAATTTTAAGTAATCTTCATAATCTCTTGGTCTTATTGGCGGATTGCCTGGGACTCCTATTGGTGGTCTTCCTCCTGGATATGGAGGTCTTGGACTTGGCATTCCTGGTCCTCCTGGATAAGGTGGATGTGGTGGCCTTACTGGTGGTCTTCCTCCTAATAATTGTCTTAAAATTAAAATTTTAATTAAATCTCTCAAAAGCGGATTACGACGTCTAGGTGCTCTAGACTCTCTATTTTCCATATTATTAGCAGTTTGTATGCTTTTTACATTTTCTTTACCTATTCTACTATTACTACTCCTGCTTTCTTCTACTCTTTTGGGTGTTCTTGTATCTCTATTTTCTTCTATTCTTTTTGGAGTTCTACTTTCTTTATTTTCTATTGTTCTATTATTTTCTTTTGGTGCTTCTATTCGTACATTTACAACTGTATCTGTATCTTCAATTGCACTATAAACCTCATCTGTCATTTTTTCTACTAACTCTCTTGTAATTGGAGCTGAGTTTGCCTCACATATTTTGCAAACTATTGGGTTTATTACATGATATATTTCAGGGTAAAATTCTTTTATATCATCTTCTGTCAGCATTGCTTCATAATTATTTCTATAATATGTATTGTCATAAGTTGCACCATCGCTATAATGATAAGATTCATAAATATTAGGATTTTGCAAAGAATATCCTAATATATTTCGCATATATTCTTCGTAATTTTGATAATTCATATATACCTCCTTTTCTTAAGTATTATATGCACTATCAAATTTAAATGTGTCAAACACTTTAAAAACTATATATTCTTTACCAATGCTTTAAACTGATTTCCTCTATCTTCAAAGTTTTTAAATAAATCAAAACTTGCACTAGCAGGAGAAAACAAAACAATTTCATTTGGTTTTGCTACTTCATACGCTTTTTCTACTGTTTCTTTCAAGGTAGTACAATGATAGATAGGCATTTGTTTACCTTGCTGCTTTAATTCTTTTCTTACCACTTCTTCTATTTTTTGTGCTGTTGCTCCCATTAATATTAAAGCACTTACATTGTCAATAATTGGTTTTGCAATTGGTGTATAATCTAAATGTTTATCATAGCCACCTGCTATTAAAACAATTTTTTCATCAAATGCATTTAAGCCTGCAATAGTTCTTGTAGGAGAAGTTCCAATAGAATCGTTATACCATTTTACTTCATTTATTTCTTTTACAAATTCTATTCTATGTTCTACTCCTGTAAATTTTTTTATAGCTTCTACTTGAATTTCTGGTTCTACTAAACTTTGCGTTGCGCAAATAGCAGTACAAATATTTTCATAATTATGTACGCCCCTTAGA
This sequence comes from uncultured Clostridium sp., assembly GCA_947057505.1. Classification (GTDB taxonomy): domain Bacteria; phylum Bacillota; class Clostridia; order TANB77; family CAG-508; genus CAG-273. Next base: position 12,503 of record CAMSEM010000015.1, read on the forward strand.
TGTACTTCTTTTACGTTTAAAACATGTCTTCTAACATTATCTTTACAAGACTTAATCATTCCATTATCATAAATAATGCCATTTTCTAATTTTTGTGTTTTACTAAAATATATCACTTTTCCATTTGTTTCTTTTTTTAGTTCTCTTGTAATTTCATTATCATAATTTAAAACTAAAATATCATTTTTATTTTGATATTTAAAAATACTTTTCTTAGCATCTATATACTCTTCATAAGATTTATGAATGTCTAAATGATTTGGTGTAATATTGGTAATAACACTAATATGTGGGCTGATTTGCATATCCATTAATTGGAAGCTGCTAAGCTCTAATACTACCATATCTTCTGGTTTCATCTTGCCTACTTTGGTGAATAGCGGAATTCCAATATTTCCACCTAAATAACAGTTGTATCCTTTCTCTTTTAGAATTTTATAAATTAAATTCGTAGTCGTAGTTTTCCCATCACTTCCAGTAATACCTATTACTGTACCTGGACATAATTTCATTAACATTTCAATTTCGGTTGTAAGAATAGCTCCATTTTCTACCTCTTGTACTATTTCAGGAGTATCTGGTCTGCAACTTGGAGAACGGAAAATTATACAAAAACCTTTTAAGTTAGTTAATGCTTCTTTTCCTGTATGTAATTCAAAATGGTATTTTTCTATTTTTTCTAAAACATTTTTATCTATGGCTACTTTTTCTCTTTTATCAAAAATAGATACTTGTGCTTTTAGATTATAAAAGTAATCTAGCAATGGAATATTACTTACTCCCAAGCCAATAATAGCTACCCTTTTACCTTGTATATAATTTTCAAATTCTTCTAGTTTTCTATTTTTAAATTCCATTTTCCTCCTCCTATTTTTTGAATTTTATCATTTTTACATTTTCAAAGTTTAATAAATTACTTTAGATTTATACAATCTAAAACTTTGTTTGTGCCTTCTTCTATTGTTTTACAGTCTGTTACATCTAATAGTATTGTTTTTTCATATTGGTTATAAAAACCTGATTTTTCTTGTATTTCATCTCTTTTTATAATATTCTGTTTTACTTCTTCCTCATTTGCTTTTCCATTATATTGTATGCATTTTCTTTTTACACGTTCTTCTAAAGTAGCTGTAATTAAAAAATGATAATCTAAATTTGAATAAATTTTCATTAAATCTCTGCCAGACACAATCACATTGTAGTTTTGTTTAAATTTTTCAATTATGGTTCTTCCAAATAAATAGAAATTTTGGTTATCTGCCACATGACTAACTTCTGAAACCGCCAAAGATGATCTTGTTGATTGCAACTCTTCTTCTTCTATTTTTTTACCATTAATATAAATAACAGTATCCCTATTTTCTATCGCAATATTAATTTTTAGTTTTTCCATAATTTGCTTTATATCTACCTGTTTCATATTTTGTTTTAGTTCTTTTAGGTTCATTCCAGAAGACATTAATGCAAATACAATACCTCTATATAAATTTCCACCTTGTAATAAAATACTATTTGGTATTTTATTTAATAATTCTCTACAAATAGCGGTTTTTCCAGCACCTACCAAACCTTCTATTCCAATTACTAAATTGTTCATAACTTTACTCCTTATATTTCATATTTGTATATAGTTTTAATGTGATTTTATTATACTATTATTTTTTAGATTTGCAAGTTTTTGATTGAAAAAACAAATTTTTATGTATAATAAATTTAAAAATGGCAATTTTATGGTGGTTTTATAGATTATATTTTAAATTAAACACATGAAATTAATCTTCTAAAAATTTATTGAATTTTGAATAAAATTTGAATCTTGTGTACACACTAATGATATAAAAGAAATGGAGGTGCTTTTTATGTCAGAAAATCAAAATAAACAAAATAATAAAAATAACAACAAGAACAATAATAACAATAAAAATAATAACAAAAATGAAAGAAATAACAACAATAATGAATGTAGATAGTTAAAGTCTTTTTATGTCATTACAAGAGATACAAAGTTAAATGGGCATTTTACATTTTTTTATAAATATCAAATAGAAAAGTTTACTTTATTCCCTTTCTTTTTTGTTTTTTCTTTACTTTTGTTTTTCTTTAAAATGCCCATTTAACTTTGTATCTCTTGTTTTAATAATAAAAATACATATTGAAAAGTTATCCATTACTATATTAAAAAAAATAGTAATAAATAACTTTTAAAAACATTTTTATTTTTCTATATATTTTTTCAAAAATTTCCCTGTATAACTTTGCTCATTTTTTACAATTTGTTCTGGTGAACCTATTGCTATTACCTGTCCACCTTTTTCTCCTCCTTCTAGTCCTAAGTCTATAATATGATCTGCTGTTTTAATTAAGTCTAAATTATGTTCAATCACAATAATGCTATTTCCTGTATCTACTAATCTTTGTAAAATATCTACTAATTTATGAACATCTGCAATATGAAGGCCAGTTGTTGGCTCATCTAAAATGTATAATGTTTTTCCAGTTGCTTTTTTAGAAAGTTCTGTTGCAAGTTTAACACGTTGTGCTTCTCCACCAGATAATGTAGTTGATGGTTGTCCAAGTTTAATATATCCTAGCCCAACATCATACAAAGTTTGAATTTTATTTTTTATTCTAGGAATGTTTTTAAAAAATTCTAAAGATTCTTCTACTGTCATATCTAGTACATCACTAATTGTTTTTCCTTTATATTTTACTTCTAATGTTTCTCTGTTATATCTTTTTCCTTTACATACTTCACAAGGCACATAAATATCTGGTAAAAAATGCATTTCTATTTTAAGCACACCATCTCCTGAGCAAGCCTCACATCTACCTCCTGAAACATTAAAGCTAAATCTACCTTTATCATATCCACGCATTTTTGCTTCTTCAGTTGATGCAAAAATATCACGTATCATATCAAAAACACCTGTATAAGTAGCTGGGTTAGAACGTGGCGTTCTACCAATTGGAGATTGGTCTATATTAATAATTTTGTCTATATTTTCTATTCCTTTTATTTCTTTGCATTTTCCTGGTTTTTCATTAGAACCATAAATTTCTTTTGCTAGGGTTCTATATAAAATTTCATTTACTAAAGTACTTTTACCAGAACCAGAAACACCTGTTACGCAAACAAATTGCCCTAGTGGAAATTTTACATTTACATTTTTTAAATTATGCTCGCAAGCACCCTTTACTTCAATTGCTTTTCCATTTGATTTTCTTCTTTTCTTTGGAACAGTAATTTGCTTTTTGCCACTTAAATACTGACCTGTAATAGATTCTGGTATTTGTTTAATTTCTTCCGCAGTGCCTTGAGCAATTACTTTTCCTCCATGTACCCCAGGTCCGAGGTCCAATATCTATAATTTGGTCTGCTGCATACATGGTATCTTCATCATGTTCTACTACTAAAACAGTATTTCCTAAGTCTCTTAGTTTTCTTAAGGTAGCTAGCAATTTATCATTATCTCTTTGATGTAACCCTATACTTGGCTCATCTAAGATATACAATACCCCTGTTAATCCAGAACCTATTTGAGTAGCCAAACGAATACGTTGTGCTTCTCCACCTGATAAGCTTCCAGCACCTCTAGATAATGTTAAATAATCTAAACCAACATCTATTAAAAATTGTAACCTTTTGTTTAGTTCTTTTAAAATTTGGTCTGCAATCATTCTGCTTTGTTTATTTAATTCTAAAGAGTTTAAAAAGCTTTTTATTTTATCGATAGACATATCTGTTAATTCATTAATGTTTTTATCTCCTACTTTTACAGATAAGCTTTCCTTTTTTAGCCTTGCTCCATGACAAGTATGGCAAGCACTTTCACTCATATACATTTCGTAAAAATCTCTCATGCCTTGAGACTTTGTTTCATTATATCTTCTTTCTAGAGTTGGAATAACGCCTTCAAATGGAGTACTAAATTTTCTGGTACCAGCAATAGAAGTATATTCAAAATCTATGATATCTTCTCCTGTACCATATAGTATTTTTTCTAAAAACCATCTTGGTAAATCTTTTATTGGCACAGTAATATCTACTCCATAATGTCTTCCAATACTTTCAAAATACATTTTTGCCATTGTTTCGCCTTTTTTCATAGTACTAGATCCAAACGCTTTTACTCCATCATATAAAGTCTTTGTTTTATCTGGAATAATTAATTCTTCATCCATTTTCATTAAATAGCCAATACCTGTACAAGTTGGGCAAGCACCAAATGGGTTATTAAATGAAAACATTCTTGGTGTTAGCTCTTCTATGCTAATACCACAATCTGGACAAGCATAGTTTTGACTAAATAAAATTTCTTTTTCTCCTGGTATGTCTATTGTAACAAGGTTGTTTGCATGTTTTAATGCAATTTCTACTGATTCTGTTAAACGTGTTCTTATGTCTGGTTTAATTACTAATCTATCTACTATTAAATCTATATTGTGTTTTTTCTTTCTATCTAATTCAATATCATCTGTTAGTTCAAAGGTTTGTCCATCAATTTTTACACGAACAAAACCTTCTTTTTGAAAGTCTTGTAGTAGTTTTGTATATTCACCTTTTCTACCACGAATTACTGGTGCTAATACTTGTATTTTGGTTCCTTCTTCTAAATCCATAACACTATCTATAATTTGATCAATGGTTTGCTTTTCTATTTTTTTGCCACAGTTTGGGCAGTATGGTACACCAATACGAGCATATAGCAAACGAATATAATCATATATTTCTGTAACAGTTCCTACTGTAGAACGCGGATTACGAGATGTTGTTTTTTGGTCTATTGAAATAGCTGGTGAAAGCCCCTCAATAGATTCTACATCTGGTTTTTCCATTAAACCTAAAAATTGCCTTGCATAGGAAGATAGGCTTTCAACATACCTTCTTTGACCTTCTGCATATAAGGTGTCAAATGCAAGAGAAGATTTTCCAGAACCTGAAAGACCTGTAATTACTACTAATTTATCTCTTGGAATTTCTAAGTTAATATCTTTTAAATTATGTTCTTTTGCCCCTTTTATGACAATACTATTTTGCATGTATATTAAGGTTGTTTTTTATTTATATTACAAATAATACTTTATTTAGCCTATTGTAAACAACCTTTGCCCCCCTTTCTTATCTCTTTTTATTATTCCCCTAATATATAAATTATAAAACATTGGTTTGCATATGTCAATAGGAATATTTTCTTTTTTGGTGGGTTGCCTTTTAAAATAAAAATAATCTAGTAGAAGGTTTATTGTCTTTTACTAGATTATTTTATCATTATTGGATTGCTTTAATTCATACAAAGTACTGTTCTTGTTCCAAATAATACATGTCCCATTCCATCATGTGAGCCTGATGAAAATATTCCATATCCATTTTCTTCACTATTCCAACTACCTCCACGATAACCAAATGGACTGTTTGGATATGCAATACTTCCCCAATCCAACAACCATAGTCTATTATTTGTTGCATTAACTTCTTTGCTTGCATCACCTGTTTTTCCTAGTATATATAGTCTATCTCCCGAATTATTCGAAACATCATTACTATATTTTGTTATATATTTAGTACTGTTAGATTCTTTTGTAATCTTTGCTGAATTAGCCAATCCATTCTTAGTTAAGTAATCATACTGGTCTTCGAAATTGAATAATGAAACCATCTCACAAGCGCCGCCTGACATATCGTATATGCCATATACATTTCCTGTAGTACTTTGCTTTTGATTGTTAGCTTCTACATATGAAGTAACCTCTAATCCACCTCCGGTTCCATTATCATGAGGTAAATTAATAGAAATTTCATGTCCATTTCTTCCATATTTACTATGAGTAAGGTAAGCTACTGCTCCCCATTCACTGTTTTTTACCATATGGCTATTCATATAACTTTTTCTATTATCAAAACTATCTAATGTTCCTATTTGCTCGTAAGTTGCCGTTCGTGCCATTTCATAAAAACTTCCAATTGTTTTATTTCTTGTACTTTTTATTCCTGGAATACTTTTTAGTTCTTCTGCTGTTTCTCCACTCATTTCAAATTTAGCAAACCAAAAGCCCTTTAACGGACTATCCCAGCCACCTAAATCTAAGTTTTGAGATTTTGAAGTACTATCTGTTTTCGTTGTTCCAAAAGCTGGGTGTACAATATATTTGGTTCTATCACCAACTACTTCTATTCCATCTTCTAAGTTACATTTTTTCTTTCCATTTACTGCACTCCACATTCCATATCCATCATAATATCCTGTTGGAGTGGTGCTTGTTTCATCTTCGTAATAGGTTATTCTATAAGCATATCTTGGGATCCATACAAAATAGCTTCCATTATTTGTTTTAGCATTTGCCCAACGGCTCTTTGTATTGTCTGATAAGTTACTTCCCTCTATGCTTTCTTCTATATCCTTTTCTTTATATTGATACCAATCATAGTTTTTATTTGTTTCATCTGCTGGTACTTCATTTATTTCATTAGTTGGGTCTTCTTTAGTTCCTTCCCATTTAATTGGTTTCATTTTGTTATTTTCTGTTCCTAATATTGGTGCATTTGGTTCTGGAATAATATTGTTATTTTCATCTAACCATACAATATCTATTCTTCCATAAGTAGTAGTAATTGGGTTATCTACGTTTGCCTCTCCTTCTGGTTTTAATATCATAACTGATACTTCACATACTTGTGGCTCTATTTTTTCTCCATATGTTACTGTTACTTTTGCTATTCCAGTATTCTCTCCTGCTTGTATTTTTATTGTACTGTTTGTTTTTTCTATTACACTAACTACTTCATTATTGATTTGTGCATCTAAGACAGCAGTGGTAGTAACATCTTCTATCTCTTGCTGCAATTTTCCATTTGTTTTATCTATGCTAATATGTCCATTTTCAATGCTTATTGGATAATACTTTTCTTCTACTTGTGCATAATATGCTAACTTTTCATCATTTCCTTTAAATATTACATCAATAGTAGCAGTTTCTCCTTTTCCTATTGTAATACTTTTTGGCTCTAATTCTATTCCAGTTATTGCGTTTTCTCCTAATGCTACTTGTTTTATATGATATTTTTCTTCTTCTAACCTTTGTTTTACTTCTGCCATAGTAATTACTTTACTTGGATTGCCTTCTGCATATTTTTTTGTATTTAAGTCTGCATAAGCAATGTTTGCTCTTTCTTCTATTTCAGCAAATTTTGTTTGAAGTGTGCTACTTTTGGCTGTTTTAATGATGCCATTATCTCCAAACAATACCACAATGCTTACCCCTGCTAGTATTAAAAGTACTACAATTGTTACTACTAAAGCAATTAAAGTAATGCCTTTGGTATTTTTACTAAAGTTTCTTGATTTTGTTTTCATTTTTACTTTTTTAATTGTTTTTTCTTGCATATTTGATACTCCTTTTCTTTTGTTCATTATGATAAATTTTAATGCATCTTATACATTTATTACTATATTATATATTTACTAAGTCTTATTGCAATAAAAGTCTTAGCATTAAGGTATATATTATTTACATAATTTGTATATACAGTATTTCACAAGATTTGTAGTATATGCCTACTATGTAAATATATATTAGCATTTTTATTTTGTCAACAGTTATAGTTAAATTTTGCCAGTGTTTATTTTCTTATTTGCAAATGAATTGCTTACTTGTAATATTTTTGTAATATTTCGTTCACAAAATTCTCACTTTATTTACAATATATTATCATTTTCGACAGTAAAGTGTTCGCTTTATTACAAAATTATTACAATTTTGTTACAAATTAGCAATTTATATTACATAAATATGACATTCGGTTTACAAAATATAGTTTCCACATTACTGTGGAAACTGTGGATAACTCTGTGAATAACTGCAAATTGTGGGTATTTTTTGTGGATAACTTTCAAAAATTATTTGTTAGTACATTATGGTTACTATACATATTTTTGTCTTTGTCAAATAGGATGTGCTCTTATTTTACATTTTATTCCATTTTTGTTCGCCTAATTTAAATTTCATATTACTAAATTTCTATCATTTATTTCACTTTTAATATTTATTAGTTGTTATACATCATATAGTT
>CAMSEM010000016.1 GCA_947057505.1 uncultured Clostridium sp.
TTTTAAATTACTTGTATTCATTATTTTTTACCTCCACTTTTGTTTGTTTCTTTACTTAAATTTTTTCCATATTTTCTTAACTTTATACAAATAATTTAAAATTTTACCTATTTCTATTCATTCACTACACTAGTAATTTGATTTGCTACATTTTGTGCTAGTCTATTTAATTGCATTTTATTCCACCTAATCTTTTCTATTTTATTGCCTATGACTGTTTTTATGTTTAAGTGTGCTGGTACATATAGGCTTTTGCCAAATGCTTTTCCTATTTCTATGCCACCTAAGCTTACATAGGTAGTGCCTATTGGAGCCTTTAAGCTAAAGGCTGAGTCTATTAGTATAATTTGTTTTTGCTTATTTAGGTCTAATTGATTTAAAACTTTTTTGGCATTGGTATAATGAATAGGGTTTTCCATTGTGCCTAATACCTGCACTTTTTTATTATGGTGCAAGTTGCTTTTTAGGTAATTTCCTACTCTTGGTCCAAAAGAGTCAAATAATAGTTTATTGGTTCCAATACATACAAATACATACTCTCCCATTTTCAATTTCATTCCTTCCATCTTACCATTGTCTTTCTATACTATTTATAGTTTTTACATTTTTCATTCCTATTGATAATAGTATCTTTTGAAACTATTATCAGTTCAAAGAATTCTTTGCTTAAGTAAATCCATAACCTTAACTATTTTATTGATTATGAATGATAACCTTTTTTATAGTATTAATCTTTGTCTAAAGAAATGACAATTTTAACATTTTTATCTTTTTGATATTTTTTTATAATATCTTCTGAAAAGCCTGCCACTTCGTTTGAAAGGATAATGGTATCGTAGTTTTTACCAATTAGTTCTTTCATAGTTTCATCTGTTTTTTCTAAGTCTTGTAAAGAAAAAACATCAAACCCTAAAGCTTGTGGCAAACGAAAACTCTTTGTATCTTTTTCATATTTAATCCAAGATATTTTCATTTTAATCACCTATTGCTTATTGTTTGATGTTTCTTTTTTTTTTATACCTTATTTAATTATTTGTTAGCATATTTTGAATAAATTGTATACTTTCTTTTAATCCATTTTCAAATTCTTCTTGTGTATATAGTTTATATGTGTTACTTACATTTTGTAGTTTTTCATCTACCTTATCAAAATATTGGTTTACTTTTTGAATATCGCTTTCTTCTACACATATAACTGGTATCTTTTTTACTTGTTCTACTAAAGTTCTATCTGTAAAGCATACTTTTTCTATAATATTTTGATATAGATGTTTAGAAAAACAATTAAAGTCATCTACCTTCATTTTTCTAATTTCTTCATTTTCTCCGTAAAAAATAGTTTGGTCATTTTGATATACTCCTACTAGTTTTTCGTTTTCAAAAACTCCCTTTTTTACGTAGGAATAATAGTTCCAATAGTAGTCTGTCAAAATATGAACCATATATCCATATATCATTGGGTTATTTAACTTTTTTTTCATATTATGACATAAAACTTTATAATCTTGATAAATATTTTCAATTTGATCCTTTTCCCTATAATTACGATTTTTTTGCATATAGTGAGTAATATTATGTGTAATTACTTTTGTAGCATTTGGAATTAAATAACCATTGTTTACATCTGGTAGTAAGTTACCTAAGGTAAAAGCTTGTTTTTCTTTCTCATTCATATTTTTAGAGAGTTCTTGGCTAACAGCTAAGTGAATTCCCCATGATGGCATTTTTATTCCTCCTTTTTTATTGTTCTGGTGGGTTTAGAATTGCTTGTACATCTGCATCATTTTTTAATTCTTTAGAATCTATATATTCTTTTGCTCTTTTGTCTTTTTTAATTGCCTCTAATATAATTTGCTTATTATTTCGTAGTCTACGACTGGCATATTTAAAAATAAGTCCTTTATTTCTTACTGCTTCTAGTACAACATCTTCATCATCTCTTAATTCTTTTGAAGCATAGTATAGTATTTGCCCATCTATTTTTACACCTGCTAAAAATAGTTCTTTATCTGCTTTTAATTTATCACTTGCATAGCAAGCTGTCCAACCTACTTTTTCCACAGATGGCATAACTACTTCTTTATCATTTTTTAATCTATCACTTGCAAATTCTAGTGCTATTGGGTTTTGCTTAATAGCTTCCATAACAATTTCTTTATCATCTTGAAGCTCTTTTGAGGCAAAGTCTAAAATTTTTCCATCTTCTTTTACTTTTCGTAATACATATTCTCTATTATCAGCTTGACTCATATCAAAATCTTCCATTATTTTTCATCTCCCTTAGTCATTTTATGTTTAATTTTAATAGAGCCATAACCAATATTATTTTTCTTCATGATTTCAAGTATTGGCATAATCTCTTGTGTACCCTCTTTTACTTCTACACAAGTAATATGTCCTCCATTTGTATAAGTATGATATGGTGCTTCTATTTGTATTTTTTCTTGAATTGAAATTTTGTAATCAACTGGAATATGAAATGCATTAGTATAATGTTCTTTATCTGTAATTGATTTTAGGCTTCCGTAAATTGCTTTATCAAGCTTAGCTAACCTCGTGGCTATTTCCTCTTCTTTGGTTGCTATTAATGTAAAATTTAAATTATATTTTTGTGAATATTCATTACATTTTTTTCTCATAACTTCTACTATTTTTATTCCTAGTTCTTGTGCTTGTTTACTCTCTCCATGATGTTTTCCTGTTAATGCTTTTAAACATTCAGCTAATCCCATAAATCCAATTGCTAATGTTCCATGTTTTAATACCCTTTTTAAATTGTCTACTTTTTTTAGCTTTTCACTATCTAACCATATACCTTGACCTAATAAGAATGGAAAGTTACTTACTTGCTTTTTGCATTGCACTTCAAATCTTTCTAGTAATTGGTCTTTTACTAAATCTAGTTTTTCTTCTAGTTCTACAAAAAAGTTATCTATATTAGTTTTTTCATTAGAAATATTTCCATTTTTTATTCCTAGCCTTGGTAGGTTAATGGAAGTAATGCTTAATATTCCTCTTCCTGGTATAATCGCTTTGTTATCATCTATTACATTTTCTACTACTCTTGCATTTTGCCCCATATAGGCTACTTCTGTATGATAGTTTTTACTATCATACAATTTGCTATTAAATGGTGCATCTAAAAATGCAAAATGTGGCACTTCTTTTTTGCTGGCTACCTTGCAAGCTAGTTCTAGCAAGTCATAGTTAGGGTCTTTACTTTTATAGTTAATCCCTTCTTTAATTTTGAAAATAGAAATTGGAAATATGATAGTTTGCGTTTTTTCTATTCCTGCTTGTATAGCTTCCAAAAAGTTTCTAATAATCATTCTTCCCTCTGGTGATGTATTGGTTCCAAAACTAATAGTAGAAAATGGTGTTTGTGCACCAGATTTAGAGTAAATAGTGTTTAAGTTATGTATGAATGCTTCCATGGCTTGATAAGTAATTTGGTCAGTTTTTTCTAATGCTTTTTGATATGAAATGCGAAACATTCTTTTTAGTTCTTCCGATTCTCTACAATATTTATCAAAAATACTACTATCAAATTCAATAGTACCTATTTTTTCTATTTCTCTTTCTATTCCATTAATTGCTATAAATTTATCAAAATCAGTTAGTTCTAAATAATCAAACACTAATTGTTTGAATTGCTTTTTAAAAGTTTTTAAAATACCTGGCGCCATATAATAGTCAAATGCTGGTATGCTTTGCGCTCCATGCTGGTCATTTTGATTTGCTTGAATTGCTAATGCTGCTAATGCAGTATAGGAAGTAATGTCATTTGGCTCTCTTAAGTAGGTTTCACCTATAGAAAAACCATCTTCATACAATTTTTCTATATCTATTTGGCAACAAGTGGTTGTTCCCATTGTTAAAAATTCTATATTATGAATATGGATGTCTCCATTTTCATGGGCTTCTACAAATTTTTTCTTCATTAGGTAGGTAATAGCAAATTGTCTTGAAATAGTACTACCATATTGAAGCATTTTTCCCATTGCGGTATCACTTTTTATACTAACATCTTCTGGCTCTGATTTAAGTGCTAAATTTTCTATATCTTTTAAAAATTTATGTTGCTTTTTTTCATCCAAAAATAATTGCCTTGATTGTGTTCGTTTTTCACGATAAGTTGAAAAGGCTTCATATACATCTTGATAGCCATTATTTTTTAATTCTTCTTCTATTAAGTCTTGAATTTCTTCAATTTTAATTTTTTCGTTTTCTATTTTCTTTATTCTAGAAAGAACTTTACTATATACTAAATTTACATCTGTTTCATTATATTTTGCAGTGGCAGGGTTTTCGTTTGCTATAATATCACCAAAACCTTTTCGTATTGCTAAGGCAATTTTGGCACCATCAAATTCTACCTTTTTGCCATCTCTTTTTACTACTGTTTTTCTTGCTACATTTTCTGGTACTTCTATTAACATTTTCCTACCTCCTTTTTTATTGTTACTATTTAATAGTTTAAAAGTTAAGTATATTGCAAAAGTGTATCTAACAACAAAAACCATTAACTAGTAACTTTTTCTTTTATATCTTATCATATTTTATTGTATTTGGAAAGATAATTTGAGTAATTATTCAGTCACATTAAGACAAAAACTTTGTAAGTAGCAACCATTGGACAATTACTAATTTGGAAAGATAATTGTTGCATTATTAGTATTTTTATGTTAAAATTATGTTAACTTTTTTAGATTTGAATTGTACTTTATTAATTATAAAGGAGGGTATAGAAAAATGAAAAATTGTAGTAATTTAGGTTCCTATCAAGTTATGACAACACTTGCCAAAAAAGTAGGAGGACCTGAAAATCTTTTGTTTTTAATATTTTCTGCATCTTGTGTTACTTGTGAATTGATTAATTTTTTAGTATTGGCAGTGTCTAATGCAATAAAAAATGCAAATCAAGATACGAAAATTATTAGAGTTATTTCCAAAAACAATAATGGAGTAGAAGTAGTTGTTCGTTATAAGTGTAAGGTTTCTAAATCTAATGGTAAGTATATTTTAATTGAAAAAATTGATGAAAAAAATTAAAGCAAGGTATATTTCAACCTTGCTTTATATTTTTTATGCACTTTTAAGTTCTAGCCTTAGCTTATCTGCTATCATTGCGATAAATTCTGAATTAGTAGGCTTTCCTTTTGCTGCTGAAACAGTATAACCAAATATGTTTTCTACTGTTTCTTGTTGACCTCTTCCCCATGCTACTTCTATGGCATGGCGAATGGCACGTTCTACTCTACTTGGTGTAGTATGATATTTAGCAGCTATTTCTGGATAAAGTTGTTTTGTTATTTGATTAATAACGTCTGTATCTCTAATTACCATCATAATTGCTTCTCTTAAATATTGGTAGCCTTTAATATGTGCTGGAACTCCAACTTCGTGAATTATATTGGTTACTAATGCTTCTAAACTATCTTGGTCTTTTTTCTTTTCTGGAGAGATGTCAATATATTGGGCTTTTATTTCTCTATTGATAAATGCATTTTTAAATTGAGATGGCTGATAATTTTTTAATTCTTTCATTCTTTTTACTAAAACATTAATATCAAAGGGTTTTACAATATAGTATTGTGCACCTAAATTGATAGCTTTTTGTGTAATTTTATCTTGTCCTACTGCTGATAGAATAATACATAATGGTGTTTTTTCTAATTCTGTTTCATATAGTTTTTCTAACACTCCAAGTCCATCTAAATGTGGCATAATAATATCTAGCAAAATTATGTCTGGCTTTAAATTTATGGCCATTTCGTAGGCTTCATTACCATCTCTGGCAATTCCCATTATTTCTATTTCCTCCTCTTTGTCTAAATAGCTAGATAATGTTGTTGTAAAATCATTATTATCATCTGCCAATAATACTGTAATTTTCTCATTCACATTTATTTCCCCCTACTTTTTAAATTTGTAATTTCTTACATTTTCCACATTTGAGATTATATTAAATTATTAGGGTTTTTGCAATACTTTTTTAAATTTTTTTCCATTTTTTTCCAAATACTTTGTTTTTCAATGTTTTTTATTGCAATTTTTTTATATTTTTCTCTCTTATAATTTCCATTTTTTGTATATTAAGTTGTTTTTTATTGATTTCATACATAAATTTATCTCTTTGGCTTAAAAGAATTTCAAATTTACAGCATACTACATCTGCAAAAGTAGTTTCTAAAATTGAAATATCATTTATTTGGCAATAATGCTTAAAATTAGAAAAGTCTTGATATGATAAGGTAATTTGCATTTCTATTCCGTGGACTTTCTATTACAATTTTAGCTTTATTTAATGCTTCTTTTGTAGCTTCTGTATACGCTCTTACTAGTCCACCAGTTCCTAAAAGAATTCCACCAAAATATCTAGTTACTATTATGATTACGTTGCTTAGGTTTTGCTTTTTTAAAAGATTAAGCATAGGAGCTCCTGCAGTTCCACTTGGTTCTCCATCATCGCTTGCTTTTTCTACTATTCCATCTTTTGTTTGAATGCGATAAGCATAGCAATGATGTTTTGCATCATAGTATTTTTTATGTATTTGAGCTATTTTACTTTCTGCATCTTCTATTGTACTAACATAACATAAGTCACTGATGAATTTGGACTTTTTTTCTACTATTTGTGCTGTTACCTCTTCCTTAATTGTGTTCATTATTTTCTCCTTGTCCACCTGCTGCATACCCTGTAGAATATGCTATTTGCAAATTAAAGCCTCCAGTATAGGCATCTACATCTATAATTTCTCCTGCAAAGTATAATCCCTTTACAAATTTTGATTCCATTGTTTTTGGGTTAATTTCTTTTATAGAAACCCCACCAGATGTAACAATAGCTTCTTCTATCGGTCTAAATCCACCTATTATAATTTCAAATTTTTTTAATAAATGTACTAATTTTGCTCTTTCTTGTTTTGTAATAGAGTTAACCTTTTTTTCTTTTTCTATTCCTGATAGTTGTATAATCGGTTCTATCATTTTTTGTGGTAGCAAGTCATTTAAACTGTTTTTAAATTCTTTATTTTTTACTTTTTCAAAGTCTCTTAAAATACGTTCTTCTAGCTTTTTTTCTTCTAGTGCTGGCTTTAAATCAATCATAAGATAAATACTATTTTGTTTCATTAATTCTTCTACATTACGATAGCGAAGTAAGTGTGCAGAACTGCTTAATATAACTGGTCCTGAAACACCCCAATGTGTAAATAGCATTTCTCCAAAATCTTCATATATTACTTTATTTTTTTCATTATCTTTTAATGAAATAGCAACATTTTTTAAGCTAAGCCCTTGTAGTTGTTTGCATATAGAAAGTGATTTTGATTTAGCGGTTAATGGTACTAAAGAAGGTTTAATATCAGTAATCGTATGACCTAATTTTTGGGCTATTAAATAGCCATCTCCCGTAGAACCTGTCACAGGGTAACTTTTTCCACCTGTTGCAACAATAATTTTATCTGCTAATATTTGTGTGTGTTCACCAGAATAAAGGCATTGCACACCTAACGCTTTGCCTTCTTTGATTATGATAGATTCTACTTTTACATTTGTTTTTATTTTTACTTTCTGTCTTTTTAATATTCTTAAAAAGGTTTCTAAAACATCTTTTGCTTGATCAGTAACTGGAAAAATTCTATTTCCTCTTTCTTCTTTTACTTTTAAGCCTTCTTTTTCTAGCATATGTATAATATCTTGATTTGTAAATTTCGAAAAGCTACTATAAAGAAACATACCATTACCTGGCACATTTTGAATAAATTCTTCTATTGGAAGTGAGCTTGTAATATTACATCTACCTTTGCCTGTAATTAATAACTTTTTTCCTAGAGAATTCATTTTTTCCAATAATATTACTTCATTTCCGTAGACTACTAGCATGAATAGCTGCCAGTATACCTGCTGGTCCTCCTCCAATTACAACTACTTTCATATTTCCTCCAATTAATATTTAATGCGCCAATTATTTAATTTTAAAACATTAATTATTTAACATTGTTTGTACTGCTTTTAATACTCCTAGTTTTCCATACTCATAGGTAAGTCCACCTTGCAAAAATGCTATATATGGCTCTCTAATTGGTGCATCGCAAGAAAGTTCTATAGAAGAGCCTTGTGTAAATGCTCCTGCTGCCATAATAACTTGGTCAGTATACCCTGGCATATCCCATGGTTCTGGAATAGAGTTGCTGTCTATTGGGGAACCCATTTGAATACCTTGACAAAATTTAATTAGTTTTTCTTTATTGTGGAATATAATAGTTTGTACAATATCTGATCTTCTTTGATTATATTTTGGAACTGATTCATATCCTAAATTTTCTAACAGTTTACTTGCAAATATTGCTGTTTTTAAACTACTTGCTACTACATGTGGGGCAAAATATAGTCCTTGCAAAATTTGTTTATTAATACCTAATGTAGGTCCTACTTCTTTTCCTAGTCCTGGAGCTGTTAATCTTTGAGCTGCTAATTCTACTAATTCTTTTCTTCCTGCAATATAGGCTCCATTAGGAGCTATTCCTCCACCTAAGTTTTTAATAAGTGATCCTACAATAATATCTGCTCCTAAGCTAGTTGGTTCTATTTCTTCTACCATTTCACCATAGCAATTGTCCACCATAATAATTACATTAGTGTTTACCTTTCGAATAGTTTTAATTACTTTTTCTATTTTATCTAAAGTGATACTTTCTCTAAGGCTATAGCCACGTGAACGTTGTATTTCAATTAGTTTTATATCATTCTTAGCTACTCTTTTTTCTATTTGCTCATAATCGAAGTCATTGTTTATCATATCTATTTGTTCATATTTTACATGATAACTTTTTAAAGAACTAGGATTTTCTACTATTCCAATTACTTCATCTAATGTATCATATGGCTTTCCACTAATACTTAAAAATATATCATTTGGGCGTAAAAAAGCAAATAATGCTACTGTTAAAGCATGAGTACCTGAAATAAACTGGCTTCTTACTAGACTGTCTTGTGTTCCTAGTACATCTGAAAATACTTTTTCAATAGTATCTCTTCCTATATCTGAGTATCCATAACCAGTAGTACTATTAAAATGTATATCTGAAATACGATGTTTTTGAAAAGCATTTAATACTTTTAAACTGTTGTGCTCACATATTTTATCTATTTTTTTTAATTCTTCTTTTACTTCATTTTCTGCTTGCTCAGCCATTTTTAATACTTCTTTACTGATTCCCACTTCTTGATACATTTTATTTTTTCTTTCCTTTCTTTTTCTAATTAGTTTGTGTTACCTCATCACTACTGTATTTAGTATCTCCATTCCATGAATTAATGCAATAATATTTTCCTAAAAAGCTTGGTTGTAGCCAATTCAATTCATAAATAGGTTCTTGCACTATAGTACCTTCTTTATTAATTACACCCCATTTGCCATCTTTTTTAATTCCTGCAAAACCATAGTAATTAAAGTCTGTAACCATATCGTAGTCTGCTGGTACTTTTAGGTTTTCTTCGTTATCTATAAAGCCCCATTTACCATTCACATTTTTAGCAAATAGTGAATTGTTCCTAAAAATATCTTTAGCCAATATTTGATTTCCATTTTCATCGTAATAGGCAAAGTCTTTTTCTGACGCTAATAGGATGTATTTATTAGGATTTGTTATTGTTTTTTCGTATTGCTTAATAGTAGCGTTCTCCATGCTTGCTACTTTTTGCATTTTCATATTGTATAATTCAATGGTTTTACTATTTGTTATTTCTGCTTGTAATAAATTTGTATCATTAAATCTAAATATGCTAGTATATTTAGGTTCTACTACTTCTTTTCCTGTAATATCTATAATACCATTTTTCCCATCTTTTGCTGCAATAAAATAATTTCCTGGTAAATACTCAATATAAGTATAGTCGTTATCTACTAAAGTATTTCCATTTGCATCTTTTATAGTATATATGTCATTTTCATCTACTGCAATATAGTAATTTGGATTTTCCGTTTGTACCATACTTTTTATATTGGTTCTAACTTGATTTCCATTTAAATCAAATACAAAGCTTTCGTCTTCTTTTACTGCATTTAAATAGATACCTCCAAACAAAACACTATCATATTCTGTATTTAAAATAGTGGCTCCATCTTTTCTTCTAATAGCTCCTTGTTTTCCATTTCGTTGAATAATCCAAATATCATTCATGGAATAATATTGAATGTCTTCATATTCATAATTTAAAATTACTTTTTTATTTTCTAAAAGTCCTGCTTGTCCATTTTTAAAAGCAATAAAATATAGTTTATCTTCATTAGAAATTTGATTAACTCTTTCTATTTCTGTATACTCTGGTTTTAAAATAACATGTCCACGGTAATCTATATAACCATATCTATACCCTTCTTGCATTTTTTTACTTACAATAAATCCTGTTGTTTTATTTTTTGTAGCCTCATTATAGTAATTGTCTGATTTAATGGTTTCATATTCATTTGGTATAATTACTTTTCCTTTCATGTTGATAACGCCTAATTTTTCATCTTGTTTTACTAAAAATGTTCCTTCTTTATAATTAATACTAGTAACTTCTTCGTAGATTGGTTTTGTAACCACTTTTTCATCTAAAGTAATTAAACCATATTTCCCGTTTTCTTTATAGGTTAATACACTTTTTTCATATGGATTTGTTTCTATATTGGTATCGATTGGAATTGCTTGTATATTTTGGTACTTTTCAAAAATTTTTTCTCTTTTTTCATTATATACTGTTGTTTCGTAATTTTTAGTTTCTTGATTATAACTACTAATACAAACAAATATTGGCTTAGAGGGGTTTGGAATTTGAACAGCCATATAATTTGGTTCAATAATATTATTTCCTTCTTTATCAATTACACCATATTTTCCATTTTCAATTAATACAAAATAATTGTACTCTTTAATTTCTTCTATTTTATAATGAAATTGTAATTCATTTATAGTTATACTTACAGCTATTGCAATTATAATAATAGTAATAATTGCTATGATAATCCATTTTACTTTTCCGTTCATATTCTAATCCCTTCTTTGCTTTTATTCTTCTGCATCTTCTATTTTTTCTTGCTGATTTCTACATATTTTTACCCATTGTATTCTTTTATCTTCATATTCTTCTATTCGATAGGTTAAACGTTCATCTTCTAAAACTGGGTGTTCATTCTCTTCTGGAAACCTTCCTAACTTTTCAATTAAATATCCAGATAATGTTTCATAATCTCCTTCTGGAATTTCTATTCCAATAATTTTTTTAAGTTCATATAAACTAACACTTCCTTCTACTAAATAAGTGTTATCATCTATTTTTTTATATTCTACTTCTACATCATCATATTCATCAAAAATATTTCCTACTAGTTCTTCTAAAATATCTTCCATTGTTAAAAGACCCGCTGTACCACCATATTCGTCTACTACAATTGCCATTTGTTTTTTGTTAGTTTGTAGTTCTTTAAAAATTTCATCAATTGGTTTTGATTCTGGTACAAAGTACGCTTCTTTTACAATATCCTTTACTTTTATTTTTTTATTTTGGCTAACTAGTTTTAATATATCTTTCAAAAATAAAATTCCTTTAATGTTATCAATAGTTTCTTCATATACTGGAATTCTACTATATTTGTATTCATCCATTTCGTCTAGAATCTCATATAAGTCTTCCTCTATTTCTATAGCATACATATCAGTACGATGTGTCATAATTTCTGAAGCTACAATATCATTAAAGTCAAATACATTATTGATTAATTCTCTCTCAGCTTCTTCAATAGCCCCTTTTTCTTCACCTTGGTTTACTAGCATTTTAATTTCTTCTTCTGTTACAATTTCTTCTTCTTGCTCACTAACACCAAATATTTTAGAAACAACATTTGTTGAGAAAGTTAGTAATTTAACAAAAGGTGCTGTTATAACAGATATTCCTCTAATGACACCAATTGTAGCATATGAAATTTTTTCGTAGTATTTCATTGCTAATCTTTTTGGAACTAGTTCTCCAAATACTAATGTGAAGAAAGATAATATTAATGTAATAATAATAATAGAAATAGTTCTCCAAATAGAAATGCTAAAAAATGGCATCCACTCGTTTAATGCTGGTGCTAGCCTATCTGCAAAGGCATCTGATGCAAAAGCACTAGATAGAAAACCTGCTAAAGTAATTCCAATTTGAATGGTTGCTAAAAATTTACTTGGATTCTTTAACATTTTTTGAATTTGTTTTGCTCTTTTATTTCCCTCTTTTGCTTGACTATCTATTTTTGCATCATTTAAAGAAATAAAGGCTATTTCTGTTGCGGCAAAATAAGCATTTAGCAAAATTAAAATTGCCAAAAAAACAATTTGTGAAATCATATTTTTTTCCTTTCATTTTATCTTTTTATATAGATTTTTCTAGCATTTATTATATATTCTATCCTAATTAATGTCAATAAATGCACAAACATTTCACAAATTAAAGAGTAAACTCACATTGCTTAGCAGCCTGTTTTTGGTAACTTTTTATTTTGTTTGCTACTGTTAGTACTACTTTTATTTACATTTTCTGTTTTGGAATTTTGATTTTTATTGTGATTGTTGCTGTTTGTTGTATTATTTGTTTCTAACTCGTTTGCTTGATTTGAATTTTCACTTTTACTATTTTCTTCTTTATTATTTTCTTTGTTTTCTTGCTCTTTTATTTTTTCTTTCTCCTTTTCATTGCTTTCTACATTAGGTTTTGCTGGATTTATAGTCTCTTGTGGTTTTGATTCTTCTTTTTCTCCACGGTTTGTTCCTAAATTTTCATTTGTTTCATCTTTATTAGTTTGTTCTTGATTTGGTTTTTTAATTGGGTTATCTAAGTTGTTTTTATTACCTTCTAAATTTTCTGTTTCTTTATCATTTTCTTTATTTTCTTCCTCTTTTTTATTATTTACTTCATCACCTTTTTCCGTATTTTGGTTACTTTCTCCGTTATTATTTTCTTGTTTATTATTTTCCTCATTGCTATTTTCTTGGTCTTTGCTTGGTTCTTTTGACTCATCTGGATTAATTGGTTCTACTAGTTTATGAATACTAGTTTGCAGTAAAGTTGTTTCAATTGTTTCTATCTCTCCTAAAAATAAATAGGATTCCCAATATTCTCCAAAACCATTACCAAATTTTACTGGTTTAGTTGCAAAATTGGCTCTGACTGTAATTTTAAAATTAATGTCCAAATTATTTGGTACTACTATTTTAAACTTTTCACCTTCTTTAAAACTTTTTTGTGGTTCATTTGCCTCGTTTACTACTTTTATGTATTCTGCATAATTACTCTCAATTTTGATTTCATATTTTTCAAATTTCATATCACCAAAAACCTGATAGTTTTTGCTTAGTTCATATTCATTTTCATCTTGCCATTCAAAAATTCTCTCTTCCATTGACAAATGTGGATTTTTCTTATCAACAGCTCTACAACTTAAATCCTCTAAAAAGGCTTGCAAGTTTTTAATAATATTAGGATATTTATTTTCTTTTGTTAGGTTAAACTTACTTAAATCATAATGATAATATTGATTCCAAACAGCAATTTGTGTAACAAGATAAGCTTCTTCTTCATTACTACAGTTTAGTTTTTCATAATTACGTTCTGGATACCCATATAATAAAATTTTTCTTATTTCATCATTTTGTATTATATTATCTGTATATGTATAAAAAGCGGTACTGGAATCTAGTTCATGCTTTTCTTTAGTTAGTGCATATATTGGAAATTCTTCATTTTTATACGTTCCCTTAACTATTGGAATTTCTAATAACTTACCTTGATAATGAATTTCGCGATAAGTTTTTGTACCAGAAAAACCTACTGCTTCTTTAGGTAAAATATTGATAGCTTTTACTAAATTGCATTGAAATAACATTGCAACACAGATAAATAATATAAGTGCTATTTTAATTTGTTTCATTTTTCTTATTCTCCTCTTTAACATCCTGTCCTAGGCAGTTTTTTACTTACTGTAACATGTTGCTCTGTTGGTTCTTCTGGTACTACTTTTTCTTCTGGTTCTTCAAAATTATCTATTTTTATTACTACTTTTTCTTGCATTCCAATTTGAATAGGAATAATCTCCTCATAACCATAATAGCCGTTTGGTGCTTGTACTTCTTCTAAGTAATAATCTCCTGGTATTAAGTATGGTACTTCTATGATGCCTTCACTATTAGTAGTAAGTTCTGTATAAAGTAATTTTTTGTTTGCATCTAGTAAGTTAAATACTGCATCTGCTAAAGGCTGTTTGGTATCTCCATCTTGCTTTTGAATTTCTATTTTAGTTTTATTTTCTTCATAACTTTGTTTTAAAGTTGTTTCTGCTATTTCATAAGCTCCACCTGTAACTGCAAAGTTTTGCCAGTCTGGATTAGGTGTTTTGCCATAAAATACTGGCATGGTCTTTAAAGATGATTTTGCATGAATGGTAAATTCTCCTGCTTTTTCTAATTCTGCAATTGGTAGTAATATTTTAAATTTTTCTTTTGCAGAAAAGCTTGTTTTTTCTACATTGTTGCTATCTGTAATTTTCCATCTACTACTGTTTTCTCCTGTAATAGAAATTTGGTAGTTTTCATTAGTCGCTGAAGCTGTTACATTGTATGTTTTACTTACGTAGTCTTTATTAATCTTATCTACTTGCCATTTTGTATCTTGCGCTTCTATCTTTAAAGTTGCTGCAATTTTGGTTTGGCTTGAATTTCTAGCTGCTGTAATAATTTTTTTAATAGCTGAAACTACTCTTCTACTTGAGTCTTCATCACGATGGATGGTAAATTTATCTAAGTCATAATGGTACATAGCATCATATACTGCCATTTTGGTTGCAGCATATGCCTCTGATACTGTATTACAGCCAAGTTCTGCTGGTGATTTAAATGGATAGCCATTTACTACTGCTCTCCATACATTTTGATTGCTTAACATTTGGCTTACTTCTACTGAATATTGATGGTCTTCGGTTATGCCTTGTTTACCTTTATTTAAGCAATATACAGGGTATTCTATACCATTGTTTTGGTAAACAGTAACTGCTACTATAATAGGAACTTTGTCATATTGAAAAAGAACTACTTCTCCCTTTGAATATAAATCTGCTTTGTTAATTGGAAATACTGCTGCCTTTGAAACATTTCCTCCTAACATACACGAAAAACTAGACATTACTATAAATGTAATTACTAATAAAAATATTGTTTTTTTAGATTTTTTCATATTGTTTTTTGCATGGCATTTTTCTTGCCATGCTCTCCTTTCTTTATTTTTTCTTTAAAATCGCTTGTAGGCGACCTATTTATAATTGATAATTTGCTACTTCTATTGCTTGCACACACCTTCTGTACTCTCTACGGTTTTCTTCGCAAGTAATTAAGGTAATGCGATTATCTTTTGTTGGTTGTAAATACTCCCAATTGGTTTCTGGTATTACCTTGTTGGTTTGTACACGATAAACTTTTTTACCATTAGTAGTTATATAAATAATTTCATCTCCTGTATTTAAGTTTTTTATCTTTTGAAAAAAATTACATTGATAGCCTCTGTTATGTGCTGCTAAGCCAACATTTCCCTTCCATTTACTTGTTTCTTCAAAATGCCCAACAGATTTTAACATTACTTTTGATGTTGTTCCTTCGTTAATATGTACATCTAGATTGATTTTAGGAATTTGGATTCGCCATTTATTTTGTTTATTTTGCTTTACTACATCTCTTTGTGTTTCTTGTTTTGCAATTATTATATCTTCTTCATTATTCTGTTCTTCTTTACTTTCTTGTATTTGACTTTTTTCTTCGTTCATTTGATTTTCTTCTTGCATTTGTTCTTGAATTTCTTTTGTTGTTAAAGCCATATATACTGTTTGTATAGAATTAATTGGATTTGTTCCTTGATTGTTTTTAGATTGCAAATTCGGTTGAAACAATATTTTTTTAGAATGATTAACTTTATTTTCTGGTTTATTATCTGCTTTAGAATAAATAGGAATTGTTTTGGAATAAACATACTTTGGAACATATTGATTATTTGAAATTTCTAAATTTGGTATGTAACAAATAAAATGAAATAATGCAAATAGGAAAATAGTTGCACTTAAGGCTAATAAATTAACATTTCGCCTTGTATAGGTAATCACATAAACTACACCTGCCTTTTATTTGATTTTTTCTTTTTCCGAATTTTTTATAGAAATAAAATTTTGAAAAAATTGTTTGAATGGCTAAGTTTGTTTTTGAAATAAATTTAAACTTTGCCTAATAAATTTTTGAAACTTAAAAAATTGCAATTTTCTAACTAAATTTATCTTACACTATTTTTTTGCATTTGTAAAGAACTTTTCATCGACAAAAAATGACAAAAGTTCTACCTTCCTTTTCTATTCTTCACAGTCTTATTATCTCTTAAACCTTGAAAATTTATCTTTTCTTCTTACGTGCAAATTATGAGTACTAAAGCAAAAAACTAGTCAAATTACTCAATTTTACTTTAAGAATTTGACTAGTTTTATTCTATATTTTATATTGATTATAGTAACTTACTACTATTTACATCAAAATAAAACTCTACTCCATTTTCCTTGTTTGCCACACCATATTTGTTTTGATAGTTATTTTGAATTGCTTTTACTAGTGCAAGGCCTATTCCGCTTCCACCATCTTCACGATTTCTTGCACTGTCTGCCTTGTAAAATCTTCCCCAAATTCTATCTAAATTATCAATATCAATTTTATCTCCTGTATTAAATACAAATACTCTTACTTTTTCTTCCTGCCTTTTAATTGTAATTTTTATTTGTTTCTTTCCTTCTACCTCTTTTGCATGTTTCATTGCATTAGTAAAATAATTTGTTACAATTTGGTCAATATAAAAATCATCTGCATTTACATAAATAGGCTCTGGCTCATTAAATACAACTTCTATGTTATTTTCTTCTAACATCACATTACATTTTCTAATTACTTCTCTAATTAGTTCTGTTAAATCAAATCTTTTGTTGTTAAATTCTCTTTTTCCATATTCTAATTTCATAAGTTCTAACAACTGTTTTACTAATTTATCCATTTTGTTAGACTCATCTAAAATAACTTCTGCATAAAATTTTCTAGATTCTTCATCTGTATTAACATTTTCTACTAATCCTTCTGCATAGCCTTGTATTAAGGCAATTGGTGTTTTTAATTCATGTGATACATCTGAAATAAATTGTTTTCTCATTTCGTCTATTTTAGATTTTTCTTCAATATCTTTTTCTAATTCTTTGTTGTTTTCTCTTAATTGCGTAATAGTACTTTCTAATTTGTCTGACATGGTATTAATGTTTTTTCCTAATTTATTAATTTCATCATCAGAGTCTGTAATTCGATATTTTTTACTAAAGTCTAATTTTGCCATTTGGCTAGTAATTTCGTTTAATTGTAAAATTGGCTCTGTAAATTTTCTAGATATAAATGAAGCTACAAAAGAAGATACAATAATGGTAAGTACCCCAATTAAAATTAATGCTTCGTTGGAAATTCTAACACTTTCTTCTATTGGAGCAATTGGTATTCTAATATACAAGCTATAGTTATTTACTAATTTACCAGTTAATAATATGTAGTTTAGATTGTTTGTGCTATCTGTTACTTTTCGAATTTCCATATTCTCACCAGTATATAAAATATTTGCCTTACTCTTACTTTTGTACAAGTTTGTCATTTCTGTAATTCTACTAATATTTTCTAAAAAATCTTTATCAGTCGAAAATATAATTAAGTTGTTATCAGCTTTTATTAAAATATCAAAGTTATTTTTAAAAGCAATCTTTTTTAGCTCATTTTCTAGATTATATTCTAAATTTGGTTGTTCATAATACTGATTAATTGTTTTGTATACATCTTTAATTGTTTTAGTTTTACTATACATATAAAAGTTTTCTAATACTAAGCTATTAATAGTAACTAAGCATAGCACTAAAAACATAATAACAATACATAGAGTAACAAATAATCTAATTCGTACTGATTTTAATTTTTCTTTTAGTTTTTCCATTTTTCCATTGTTTTTACTTTTTCTTAGAATTGCAAGTATTTTCTAAGAAAAGTAAAAACCCTTACTCCTCTCATTTTATTTCAAATTTATAGCCAACACCTCTCATGGTTTGTATGTATTTTCCCTTTTTTCCTAATTTGTGCCTTATTTTTTTAATATGGCTATCAATTGTTCTTGAATCTCCATAATAGTCATAGTTCCAAACATTGTTTAATATTTTATCTCTAGATAGTGCAATATTTTCGTTATCTACTAAATATTTTAGTAATTCATATTCTCTTAAGCTCATTTCTACTTGCTTACCATCTACTTTAACTGTTCTTCCTTCTGGATCTATGATAATGCCACCATAATCTTTTGTTTGTGTTTTATCTCCTATGCTTCTTTTTAAAATAGCTTCTACGCGTGCTACTAATATTTTAGGACTAAATGGTTTTGCAATATATTCATCTACACCTAGTTCAAATCCAAATAGTTCATCTTGTTCTTCTCCTCTTGCAGTAAGCATCATAATAGGAATACTAGAGGTTTGCCTAATTTGCCTAAGTACAGACCAGCCATCTAGTTTTGGCATCATAACATCTAATAAAATTAAATTGATTTTATTTTGATTTTCTTCAAATACTTTTAATGCTTCTTCTCCATCTGCAGCTTCTAATATATGGTAACCTTTTTGCATTAAAAAGTCTTTAATTAGTTTTCTCATTCTTGATTCATCATCTACAATTAATATGGTAACATCGTTCATATGTAGTTCCTCCTGAATTTTTTCAATTTTATTATACATTATACAATTACTTTATGTCTATACTGTGAACAAAAAATAAACTGCTAACAAAAAAGTTAACAGTTTATCTTTTGATAAGTGTTATTTACCAAAGTATAATAGCCATCTATTACCTGCCATGTCAATCAATTCAGATTTGAGGGCTGTAATTTTTACTTTGTTTTCATTGTAAAGCTGCATTTGCTGTATTACCAATTCATCAGATTTAAGTTCTGGGAATA
Organism: uncultured Clostridium sp.; assembly: GCA_947057505.1. GTDB lineage: Bacteria > Bacillota > Clostridia > TANB77 > CAG-508 > CAG-273. The sequence goes on from CAMSEM010000016.1 coordinate 19,072, forward strand.
GTGAAATTAGCTCTGTAGAGCTTTCATTTTTAAATTGCTCGTAGGTATCAGCCTCATATTCCATATAGTTTTTTACTAAGCTATCTATCCTTTCTTCAATCGTTTGGTTTTCTTCTTGATACATTGCAATCTTTTGCTCTATTATTGTTTGTTTGATTCCTACATCATAACATACCTTGAACATCCAGGCTAGAAAAAACATTGCTAAGCAAGCACATATCAGTGCTCCCAGTATAGCATCAGAATTCTTATTTTTACAATGCATTCTCCCCCAAATTACTATACCTACAATACTTAAAACTAATAATAAACTTACCATATCTTTTTCCTCCTTTAAACTTTTATTGTTGTAAAATTTTTATGTGTATACCAAAAAGCCAGAAGGATGTTTCCTTCTCACTAATTAGTGAAAACGGGAATAAATAATATGAAAATTGTTCACATCTACTCTATTTTAGCATATTTTTACATAAAACGCAATGTTTTTGCATAATTTATGATCGCATAAACTTTTTGTGGGAAACACCAATTATAGATATTATCCATACAT
>CAMSEM010000017.1 GCA_947057505.1 uncultured Clostridium sp.
TACAGCATTAAATTTTATTAAAGAATTTCCACATGCAGAAATAGTAAGAGAAAAGCGAATTGATGCTTGGTACAATAATTTATACAAAACTAATGGGAGAAATTTAAACTTTTATAAAAAGTTAGCAACAACAATAAAAACAGCTTCGATTAACTCTTATCCAGGAGTTAGCCAAAAACATGAAGACACAAAAAACTTTCAAATATGGCTAAAATAGTACAAAATAATAACAATATCATAAATGAATTGAGAGATGAAATGATAGAAACAGCAAAACAATCACCATATTATGAAATAATCAATTCATTTTATGGAATTGGAGAAATACTAACAGCAGAGATACTTGGAGAATTAGGAGATATAACGAGATTTAATAGTCCAAAAGAAATAATAGCATTCTGTGGACTTGATCCAACAATAAAACAGTCTGGAAAAAGTATAAATGTGAAAGGAGCAATATCAAAAAGAGGAAATAAATATGCAAGATATATATCGTTTTCGCTTGATTGCCATACAAAAAAATAATATAATAAATTTATAAAAAAGAGCTTGACAAAAATTAGATAGTCAAGTTTAATGGCATATTTTGATTTAAAGTTTGTTCAATATAATTTCTATCTTCTAAAGTCAAATGTTTTTGATTTGGATTTTTCATGATAATACCTCCTTGAACCCAAGTAAAGTATTTCATATAACTATATCATGAAAATATTCCAAAACTAAATTCCAGTTAGTCTTTCAGTAGAATTTACTTTTAAATTTAAGGGTCAAAGAAATAAATATCATACTTACTTTAAATTTTACATAATGCATGATATAAAATTATAAGTTGTATAATACAATTAATAATTTTTGCAAGTTTATATATCAAAATAAAAACTAATAGCATAAATTAAAAAATATATAAGAGACAAAGAGATATAAAAGGTGAATAAAAATGATAAAACGAGAAGAAATATTTAAACATATCAAAGAAAAATATGATGTAAGTCCTGAACATCTATGGGAAGATACACCCGATGCAGCAATCTTTAGACATTATAACAATAGAAAATGGTTTGCTTTAATAATGAATGTAAAAGGGGAAGAATTTCTTAATGTAAAAACAGAGCCAAATTATTCAGACTTGTTAAGAAATTCTTATGATTATATAATTCCAGCATATCATATGAATAAAGAACATTGGAATACAATTATTATTAGCAAAGATGTAAAAGAAGATTTAGTTTATGAACTAGTAAATCAAAGTTATGACCTAACAAAAAAATAATAAAATGATATACAAGTTACTAAAATAATTCTATTGAAATCAAACATAAAACATGATATATAAATACCAGTTAAATTATTCAAAAAATCTAAAAGGAGAAAAAAACAAATGGAAAATATCTTAATAGAATACCCAAAATGTTCTACTTGTAAAAAAGCAAAGAAATGGTTAGAAGAAAATAATGTACAATTTATCCAAAGAAATATTGTTACTCAAACACCAACCACACAAGAACTAGAAAAATGGATACAGCAAAGTAATCAAAATATAAAAAAATGGTTCAATACAAGTGGATTAAAATATAAAGAGCTAAATTTAAAAGAAAAATTACCTCAAATGAGCTATCAAGAAAAAGTAGAACTATTAGCAAGTGATGGAATGCTTATAAAAAGGCCATTATTTATTTCAAGTAAAACAATACTAATAGGTTTTAAAGAAGCAGACTGGGAGAAATATAATAGAGAAACTAATTAATTTCTACAATGATAAATACAATGGAATATGTCAAAAAAAGTCGAATCATGTCATAAAATATTAAATTTTACCTATTGATTTTTCCTGCGTTTTATAATATACTCTTTTTATAAAAAATAAAAGGAGGAGGTATAATGGAGCAAACAAAGAAAAATGGTTTTGGAACAGCAAGTTTGGTATTAGGAATTATTGCTATTTGTTTTTCATTTATTCCTATCATTAGCTATGTTTCATTTATTTTAGGAATATTAGCAATCATATTTTCAATTATGTCATTATCAAAAAAAGCTAGCAAAGGGGTAGCTATTGCTGGATTAATTTTAGCAATAATTGCTGTTTATATGGCTTATACCATGCATAAAGGATTAGAAACAGCAGTAAATGAAGTAGGAAGTGCAATTGAAAATATTGCAAAAGAAGAAAAAGTTGAATGTAACCAAGGAGAAGAAGGAATTTTAGGCGATGGAGCAATTACTGTTACAAATGTAAAAAGAACACAAGGAAATGAATGGAGTAAGCCAAAATCTGGAAATGAATTTGTAACTATAACAGTTAATATTGAAAATAAAGGAAAAGAAAAATTAGACTATAATCCATTATATTTCAAACTACAAAATTCTCAAGGGCAACAAGAAGGAATGACATTTACAACAATCAACCAAGATACAGAATTGTCATCAGGTGAATTAATTCCAGGAGGAAAAGTTTCAGGAACAATTACTTTTGAAACGAAAAAAGGCGATAATAATTTAGCATTAATATATAATAATAGCTTTTTGAGTTCAAAAGAACTTAAAATTAACTTAAAATAAAAGGATAATATATTATGTTTTGTAATAAATGTGGAAAACAAATCGATGAAGATGCAAAGTTTTGTAATTATTGTGGAGTAGTAATCAATAATCAACAACCCAATATAAAGTTAAATGTAGATAATAATCAAAATCCTATTAAAACGAAAAATAAAATTTATAAAAAGTGGTGGTTTTGGCTATTAGCAGTTGTTATAACTTTAAGCATACTATATAACACAATAAACACTGAAATGTTAAAAGATAATCTTGAAGAATATAAAAAATTAGAAGTAACAGTTATTGATTTAAGTACTATGTCAAAAGAGGATATTCAAAATTGGTTTGATAATAACCAAATTAATGGAAGTATAGTAGAAGAATATTCTAATAGTGTACAAAAAGGAAAATTTGTTAGCCAAAGTGTAAAGGCCAATACAATAATTCATAAAGGCGATAGAATCAATGTTATTTATTCTTTAGGTAAAGAACCAAGTAAAGAAGAAAAAAATGCTTTAAAAAAAGCCCAATCTTATTCAAAAACTATGCATATGTCTAAAAAGGCAATTTTTAATCAACTAACATCATCAGTAGAAGGATTTTCTAAGGAATCTGCACAATATGCAATAGATAATATTGATGCAGATTGGAATAAAAATGCATTAGAAAAAGCCAAATCATATCAAGAAACAATGAGTATGTCTAAAAAGGCTATTTACAACCAACTAACATCAGAAGTAGAAGCTTTTACTGAAAGTGAAGCACAATATGCAATAGATAATTTAGAAGACTAAAAGAGCTTATAAAAATATACTAAACACAAGAAATATTTTTTTGAGGACTATTCTAAAATGTACCATTTGTCAAGAATATTTATAAAAGAGCGTACATTTTAATTCTAGTAGCCCTCACTTTCATTAATCAATAAAAAATTCCAGAGACTCTTCACTGGAATTTTTTATTTTAGGTGGCTTTTAGGGCACCTTTTTGTATTAAAAATACTTATTTTAAAATAACACACATTAGAAGAATCTTCTATGAATTAATCTCTATTTTTCCCATATACTCTCCAACTATTTGTATGTTAGAATCCTTAGTATAAACTTCTGTATTAAATTTATCATCACTACTCATAGCCTCTAAAATAATAAGCTCTCCTTGTCTAGAAAATTTTCTAAGAACTACTTGTTTAGAATTTATAACAACAACTGCTATTTGACCATCTTTTACAGTATCAACCTTATGAATAAAAGCAAAAGCACCATCTCTTATTACTTTATTCATAGAATGACCGAGTAACATGTAAAAAGTAGTATTCTTCAGGATGAATAATATTCAAAAGCTCTGGAACAATAGGAATTCTTCCATCTATGCATTTTTCAGTCCAAGTAGAAAGCTGTGTATTAATTTGACTGTATACAGGACACATGTAATATTGCTTTAAACTGTCATCAATAGAGCCACTTCTTATATGTCCACACACTCTCATCAATTCTTCATAAGTAGTAATGCCATTGGAGCTTTTGGCTATTTTTTCCAAAATTACTGGAGAAGGAGCATTGGAGTACATTAATCTTATTAATTTAGAAATATAGGCAGCAGTCACATCTGATTTTTCAGCCATTCGATTAATAGAACCATAGCTATTTTTTATTTGTACTAAAATTTGTGAAAACCTTTCTTTGTCAAAATTCATTGATATATCAACTCCTATCGTAAGTTTAGTATAGCATAACTTATTAATTGCAGTCAATATTTTTAAGAAATATATTGACAAGAACACAGAAAAAAGATATATTAACAACAATTAACGACAAAAAGCGATAATAAGGAGAAGAAAATGGAATTAAATAGAGAAAAATTCGAACAACTCTTTTATGATAAATTCAATGCTAGTTATGCAGAAACTAGTAGACAGCTGGGAGTATCCCCAGTTCAAATATTTAGAATTATAAATAACAAAGGAAATGCAGGAGCAAAATTTTTAGGTAAGCTTATTACTTATTGTGATACACATAACTTAAATTTTAGAGAATATATTTTTTTACCTAAATCATTAACTGGAATTAATAAAAATATTACTGGAAAGGAGGAAAAATAAAAGTGCTTACAATTGTTTTAATAGTAACAATACCAAGTCTAATTATTGTTAATTACAAATTAATAAACTTATTTAGAAAGCAGAATAAAAAGATAAAATTTCAATTGAATACGACACAAGAAAAAGTAATTAATTATGCTAAAAAGCTAAAAAGAATAGAAGAGATTATTGTAGAAAAGGAAAAGAAAAATGAATTTGACACAATAACACTAATGCAAATAAAAAAGGAGTTATTTTCAAAATAGCATAAATAAAAACTATCGCAAAATAACACCAAATTAATTTTAGAAAGTAGGTAAAAATATGACAAAAGACCAACTTATATTATTATTAAAAAAATACAAAGAAAATAAAGCTAAACTAAGATTAGAAATCAAAGAAAAAGAGAAAATGATAGAACAACTAAAAGATGTAGGACAAATCTACTTAAAATCAAATACAATAAAATTGAATGGTAACATAAAAAGCAAAAATAGCATTACTGATACAGTAGGCAATACTGTTAGTAATAGTATTGATAAAGAAAATAACATATATGTACAACTAGAATCATTAGAAAAAGAAATCATACAACTTAATGATTTGATAGAGGAAGTAGATATTAGACTAGAAGCTCTACAATATAAAGAAAGAGAAATTCTAAAAGCGTATTATATAGATGGATGTACTTATGAAGATATTGGTAATAGAGTATATCATCAACTATTTGGACAAATGCGAACTGCTAGAAATATACAAGATGTTGTTGAAAAAGCAATCAAAAAAATGCTAAAGATATAAACTTCATAAAAGCTTCATAGATAATTCGTAGTTTTATTAATTATAATAAATTATAATTATAATAGTCACACAAGCAAGATATTTTAATCGATTAAAATAAATTATAAAAAAAAGGAAGGAGAATTATGGAAAATGAAATGATAAAGAATTTTACAACAGAGCAATTAACAAAAATGATATATAGCAAATTAGAACCTTTAGAATATGAAATTACATTATCAAAACCAACAATGGAAAACGCATTTCCAATAATTGTTATTCTAACACCATTAGAAAGTATACAAAACGATACAATTCACAAATATTGGAAAAGAAATTTCAAACCACAATACAATGTTGGGCAAAAGAAAAATATGATGTCATGAAAATAATGGAAGAAATCAGTCAAATATTAACTAAAAGTAACTTTTTAAGGACAAGCACAAATTTAGATAAATTTGATGAAGCCACACAAAATTATAATATGGAAATGACATTTGAACTTAAATATAACGGATTAACTAATTCGTTTATATAAAAAAATTAAAAAGGAGGAATTGATTATGGCAGGAGAAACACCAGACGTAAGCACTTTAACAAAAGTGTACTATTCAGAAACAAAATTAGGAGAAAGGACACAGGTAGCCTTTACAGAAGAAATACCAGCATTAGAAGAGGCGCCAGAGCAAATTACAGCAACAGTTTTAGACCTAGATTATGAAATTGCAAGACCAGGTATTAAAAAGGCAGGAACCATAGAAATACCAATTTTATTTACCCACACACAACACAAAAAATTAAGAGAGTTAAAAGGTAAAAATTTATATTGGTTCTTTGAATTACCTTCTAACACTGCAGAAACAGAGGGGAAACCATTAGTTAGAAGCTTACAAGGAAATTGTGTTTTAACAATGGATGCAATTACAGCAGGAGAATTCTTAAAAGACAAATTAACAATTTATAAAACAAGTGATGTAGAAGAAACTGATGGACTTGTAACAGCTGAATAAAACTACATAGCGCAAAAAAATTAAATTGTATATGGAAAAATTCCAATACAATAAAAAAAGGAGCAAGTCTAAAAAGCTTGCTCTATTTTATAAAGGAGAATAGGAAATGATATTAGAAACCAAAAATAAAAAAATTAAATTAGTATTTACTACAAAAAAAATAGTAAATATATCAAACTTATTAAAAGGAAAAGACTTTGAAGATTTATATTTTCAATCTATGAATGAAAATGATTTAGATGCTTTGTCTAAAATAATATTTACATTCGCAGAAGATGAAGCTGGTTTAAAATCTTTTAAAAGTAGTGAAGAAGTATACGATTTTATAGATGATTATAAAAAAGAAAATAATAAAACATATCAAGACATTTTTAATGAAATGGCAGGTATCATAAATGATGAGGGGTTTTTCAAGAACAAAATGAGCAAAAAACAAATTCAAGACAAGATATTAAATCCTTTATCAGGTATCAATATGAACGAAATTATCAAGTTATCGACAGAAAAAGCAATAACCAAAATGACACAAGACGAAGTTCTAAAAGGGAGTATGACTTAGATAATATAATACAAAATATAAAAAATGCACACTGTTTAGAAGAAGTAATTTATGCACTTGAAACCCTTGCCTATTATTTTGGATTAATGCCAAGTGAATTTTGGAATATACCTTATAAACAAGTAAATAAATTTTGCCAAGCAAAGTTAGTAAGAATGCAAGATGAATTTTAACGAGATATTATATTACAAGAAGCAACAACAGATAAACTAATACAAGCAGACAGTATGAGCAAATATCCTAAAATTGTACCTTTAAGAAAAGTATTTAAAAGTTTATTTACTAATAAGAAATCTTCATAGCATAGAAAAGAGTAATTATTCATTTCTTTTAAGTCGAAGCTATTGTAATAAGCTTGAACAATTACAAGAAGCAATTCTGTAATACAAATGTAATATTTACGTAGAAATAAAATATGATATACTAATTATATTAGGGGGAAAAGAAAATGTATGATATGGATAAGAGGTGGTTTGGGGAATTTTGGAGATTTTCAATAGGATTATTAATTTTTGCTACAGCACTAAGTTGTATTATAGCACCAATACTTATTCCTATATTAATTTTAGAAATATTTATTATTGAAAAAATATCCAAGAAGATACGAACTATGAAGCAAGAAGTACTAGAAAAAAAACAAATGGAATTAAATTTCATACAACAAGGATATCGAAAAATATGTGATAAATTATTTGTAAATCAAAACACAAATAAAGTAAACATTGAAGGTAAAGATTATGACTTTTCGCAAATAATTGATTGTAACTTAGTTGCTATTAACCAACCTATGAATAACACATATGGAAGAGTAAATACTAATAGCAAATTGTATCCAAATTTAAATACTTTTTCTGTTGGAATGGATTATTGTACACAGCTTTACATTAATATAACAATTAATGACCTAAATAATCCTAATATTAAGTTAGATTTTAAAGGAGATGGAGTAGTATCAGTAAGTAGTGGCAGATATAAAGATGCCATAGAAGGAGCTAATAATGCTTTATCTATTTTAAAAGTAATTATAAACCAAAATAATATACAAAAAAAATAAATATATCTATTTATAATGTGCATAAAACTTAAAAGATATAAAATTTTAGAATAAATAAAAATATTAAAATACTTGCTAAAAATAGCAAGTATTTTTTTGAAAGGAGACAGAGCATGAAAGAAGAAAAGTTAAGTATAATTGTAACAGCTAAGGTAGAAGATGCCTTAAAAGAACTTAATAAAATAGAACCAAAAATAAAACAAATAATGCAACAAGCCGAAAATTGTTTGAAAAAAATAGATATCAGCAAAATAGCTGACTATGTAAAACAAGTACTACAAAGCGAAAAATTCCAAAAATTTTTACAAATTTGTTCTCAAAAATTAGCAATTATATCACAGAAAATAGAAAATATTAATTGGCAAACATTGATAAATGCATTAGCTAATGTAGGGGAAGCAGTAGGAGTAATGGCATTGTCAATATTAGATGGGTTAGTAAGTATATTCAAATGGATATCAGAAAATCCAGCAGTAGCAGAATTCTTAACCAAAATAGCAGTAGCTTTAGGAGTAGTTAGTGCCGCAATTGGAGTGTCAGCTGCCGCAATTGCACTATGGAATATTGTTAGTAGTCCAATCACATTAACAATATTAGCAATAGTAGGAGGTATAGCAGCATTAATAGCTATAGTTGTTTTAGTAAGAAAAATCTGTGATATAGTAGCACAGGGGATTATTGCAGCTTTAAGATGGATACAACAAACTGCAGTGGAAATATGGAATAGTATATCACAATTTTTTACTAACCTATGGCAAGGAATAACACAAACTATTATAGATGTTTGGAATAACATTTGCAACTTTTTCAGTACATTATGGGAGGGAATAAAAAATACAGTCATAATTGTATGGAATACTATAAAAGATTTCTTTATTAATTACTTCAATACAGTAAAAGGAATATTTGAAAGTATTTGGAATGGAATAAGTTCATTTGTGTCTAATATTTTTTATGGAATTAAAAATAATATTTCCATTATTATAGAAGGAATAAAAAATGTGATAGCCAATGTATTAAACACATTTTAGGTGGAAAAACGTTTGGATTCAATTTAAAAACAATAAGTACAATTTCTCTTCCACGTTTAGCAAAAGGAAATGTAGCATATTCAGCAACAATGGCTATATTTGGAGAGTATGCAGGAGCAAGTAGCAATCCAGAAATTACAGCACCACAAAATGTATTAAGAGAAACATTTTGTGATGTATTATCAAACTATAAGGCAAATGACACCAATAGCCCAATGAATCTAGCAGTATATGTAGGAAATGAAAAATTAGGACAAATACTATTAGAGGATTTAAGAAATAGAAAAAGAAAAACAGGAAAAGGAATAGAAGTTTTAATAGGAGGATAAAATTATGTTATGGAAAAAAGGAAATAAAGTATTACCAACACCATCTGCTTATAGTGCTGATATAGAAGATATCGATAAAGAAAGTTACTCTAGTGCAATTGATGGTTCTTTAATAGATAGTACAATTGCAATAGGTCTTTTAAAACTATCTATGAGTTGGGACTTAAGTTCTGAAGAACAAGCAGAAGAACTTATACAATTAACTTATGAAAACCCTCTAATACTAACCATCAAAGTTCCAGTCATACAAGGAGGCATATTGCAAAATGCAAAATTTAGGGTTTCAAAAAGAAAAGTAGATATGATAGATACAGAAAAAGGAGAAGTTACTTCAAATACTCATTGGAAAGTGTCTTTTGATTTAATGCAAAAAGAGTTAACCAAAGAACAAAAACAAATAGTAGAGGAGATGAATTAATGTATCAAACAAGTGATAATTATAAAGCCAAAATATATGAAGCTAGTACAAAACATCTATTAAGAATTTATATTAATGGAATAGAAGTAAATCAAAAATATATATTAGACTGTAAACTCTCTCAAACACTTTTTAGTGGAGAACAGTTTGAATTAGGAACAGTTACTGCAAAAGCAGCTGAATTAAAATTATATAAAACAGCAGTACCAGATAATATAAGTAAAATATATATAGAAAGTGGAATTGCTGGAGAATCAATTCCATTAGGATATTTTAATATAGAGGAAATAAAAAAAGAGGAAGATTATACAGTCTCATTAAAATTATTAGATGATATGATTAAATTTGAATTTAACTATGATGGTAGCAAGATAGATTATCCTTGTACCATACTAAATGTTTTACAAGATATATGTTTGAAAGCAGGAGTAGAATTACGGTTCTACTTCTTTTTTAAATATGGAAAGACAAATTGCAGTATATGATAACACTATTTCTGCAAGGGAATATTTAAGCTATATAGCAGAACAAGCAGGTGGATTTGCTAGTATGGGAAGAGATGGAAAACTTTATATTAAAACAATTGGAGAAAACATCACACAATTGCCTTTAAAATATTTTCAAACTTATAAATGGGGAGAAAAATTTAAAATTAGTCGTGTTAAATATGAAGATGGGGCACAATTGTTTGAAAGAGGTGACAATATAGAAAATACAGTTTATATAAGTCAAGAAAATATGTTTATTGTAGAGCAAAAACAAATAGATGAAATATATGACAAATTGGTAAATTTAGAAATATATAGTTTTGAGGGAGACAGCATAATAGATCCTGCACTAGATGTAGGAGATTTATTATTTATTGATAACAAATATGTAATTTATCAAGGGTCATATGAATATAAAGGAAAATTTAAAGCTAATATTCTAAGTAAAATACAATGTAAAGCTAAAGAAGAACATATGTCAAAAACACCATCGATAAAAAATAGTATTAGAAGAATTGAAAGTAAAATAGACCAAGCAGAAGGAACCATAAGTTCACTAATTGAAGTAAGTGATTCATTAGATAACAACATAGATGGTTTAGATGCAGAACTTAGAAAAAAGCTAGAAGATTTAAATGAAAGTCTGCAAGATTATCAAGCCACCATTGCTACGCAGTTTAAGCAAACACAAGTAGATTATACCTTTTTATTTAATACATTAGTAGAAAGTATTAATAATGATTCACAAGAAGCCAATAAAAAATTTGCAGAAATAACAAATTATATTAGATTTGTAGAAGGAAATATTATCTTAGGAAAATCAGACAGTGAAATAATGTTAAAAATACAAAGCAACAAAATTTCATTTTTACAAAATAAAAATGAAATTGCATACATTTCTAATAACCAATTATATATAACAAAAGGTGAATTTTTAGAAAGCTTACAATTAGGAAACTTTGCATTTATTCCAAGAACAAATGGAAATTTAAGTTTTAAGAAAGTGGGGAGAGAATAATGGCTTATATATATGGCAATGTAGCAAAATGTTATGTAGGAAATGGAACAACGAATAGTGCCTATGAATGTAGATTAGGATATCAAGTAAATAATCAAAATATTGAGAATAATACTTCAAGTATTACACTTAGATTAGAAGTGCGATCAATCAACTCTTCATATGCAACCTATGGTTATAACCAAACTTCTACAATTGATGGAACAGTACTTAGTGCAAGAGTTTTTGACATGCGTAGTACAAATACATGGCAGTTATTTGCACAAAGAACAATGACTGTATCACATAATGCAAATGGTAGCTATTCAGCAACTAAAAGTGCTTCTTTTACAACTACTGCAACAGGAACTTATTCTTTAAAAAGAGGAAGTGCAAGTGTAACAGTAGCACCAGCCACTATTCCAAGAGCAAGTCAACCAACTTTATCAGTAAGCACTATTGCGTTAGGAACAAGCATAACAATAAACACCAATAGAAAAAGTAATAATTTTACCCATACTTTAAAATATAAATTTGAAAATCAAAGTGGAACAATTGCAGCAAATATAGGAGAAAGTACTATCTTTACTCCAAACATAAGCCTAGCAAGCCAAATACCAAATGCTACAAGTGGAACATGTACAATAACATGTGAAACTTATAATGGAAGTACTTTGGTAGGAACGAAAACAGTTGGTTTAACAGTAACAGTGCCTAGCAATATTATTCCTTCTATCAGCTCTATACTACTAAATGAAGCAAATACAGCAGTTCCTACAAATTGGGAATGCTATGTACAAAACAAGTCAAAACTAAAAGTAGTAACAACTGCAACAGGAAGTTATGGTTCTACAATTAAAAGTTATAAAATTATAGGAATAGACAGTAATACATATACATCCAATAATTTTACATCTAATATTTTAACACAAACAGGAAATAAAACCATAACAGTAACAGATAGCAGGGGAAGAACAGCAACTAAAACTGCTACTTATACATGTATAGCATATTCTAACCCATCAATCTCGAGTGCATCTATAACAAGATGTAATAGTGATGGAACACTAAATGAAGAAGGAACATCAGTAAAATATACATTTAAATCTACCATAAGTGCTGTAAATAATAAAAATAGTCATGTATTTAAAATTGGTTATAAAAAGACAACAGATAGCTCATACACATATATCACAATTGCAAATTTGCATTTGGAATTAATGCAATCATGTATTTTTTAGTAAGTTATGTATGTTACATGGAAATTGTATCACTCTTTGAAAATTGCGATAAACTAGGTCTTAAGATGCCACAAAAAATTAAAGATAAAATTAATAATAAACAAAAATAACTAGAAAGGAGATAGGTTGTGTTTAAGTTGTAAAACACAGCAAGTAAAAATCATTAATGGATCAAATTTCAAAATTAATAAGCATAGCTTTAGCACAAGTAGGCTATATTGAAAAACAAACCAATTATAATTTAGATGACAAAAATGCTAATAGAGGCAACAAAAACTATACCAAATATGCTAGAGATTTAGATAATATTTCTGGATTTTACAATACTAAGAAAAATGGATATGATTGGTGTGATATTTTTGTTGACTGGTGCTTTGTACAAGCTTTTGGAAAACAAAGAGCACTAGAACTATTAAACCAACCAGAAAAATCATGTGGTGCAGGCTGTAGCTTTTCTATGAATTACTATAAAAATAAAGGACAAGTATATAACACACCAAAGAGAGGTGATCAAATATTTTTTAAAAATGGTATCAGTATTTATCATACTGGTTTAGTTTACAAAGTAGATAATTCAAGAGTCTACACCATAGAAGGCAACACAAAGCCAACTAATGAAGTAGTAGCTAATGGGGGAATGGTATGTAAAAAATCATATCCGTTAAATGCCAATTACATAGCTGGATATGGTAGGCCAAAATATGAAATATATAGTGAAAAAGTAAAAGAAGAAAATAGTGAATGTACTGAAAACGTTATTTTACAATGGCAAAAGATGATGAATAAGACATATGGGTGTGGACTAATTGAAGATAATTCATATGGACCAGATAGTGAATTAAAAGCTAATAAATACTATTTGTACTACAAAAAGCCAACTATTCAAAATGAACATGTTAAATTTATTCAAAAGATACTAATACAAAAAGGATATCAATGTGGTAAATGCGGAATAGATGGTAGTTATGGTCCAGATACAGTAAGTGCAGTAAAAGAATTTCAAAAATTAAATAATCTAAAAGTAGATGGATATGTCGAAGCAAAAACAACCAGAAAATTGTTAAAAAATAACAAAAATAACTAAAGAATAAAGCTATATAATAAGTGAAAAATATAATAGAAAAACAGATTTCCAGTATTTTACTATTTTGTCGAACGATTTTGCAAAAAAAGTCGAAAAAAGTATTGCTATATTTACTCAAACATAGTAAAATAAATTCATTGTTTTAAGGAAAATATTATATGACAAAAAAAGAGATAGTTCCGCACTGCAAAGCAACTATCTCTCAATTAAATACCTTATGAAAAAAGGTGTAAGTATAATATGTTTCCAATATATGCTAACATATTATACCCTAATTTGCAAATTTAAAATTAAATTATACAAAAGCGGGTAAATTATATATGAAAATAACAAAAAATAAAACTATCTTTATAAAAGAGCAAGAATATCAAAAAATGAAAAGAGAACTAGATAAAAAAAATAACTATTTTAGCCGAGAAGAAATCCAAAAATATATACAAAATACCAATAAAAATAACAAAAGAAAACATTCATAAATAAAAAAATTAGATTCAAATTTTAATTAAAAATAAGAAGTATTTTCTAAAATTTAGTAAATACTTCTTTCATTATTAAATTAAAATAATAACATTATTAGAATAAATAAGCAACAAATTTTATATAAAATAAGAAACGGCAATCATATTTCATAGGCAAGTTTCAATGTCGAAAGTTGTAGAATGGGCTTAGATAATAAAAAAAATAGAAAAAGTAACAAGAAAAGCTTGCAATTTTTTAAAAAATCATATATAGTCTTTTTAGATTTTAATCAAAATAAAGTTAAAATAGATTTTATTCAAAAATTATTTCAAAAAATTTAAACTAAAGTACAACAAAATTATTTCTAAAAGGAGTTTCAAAAAAATGTTATCTATCACAAAAACCATAGCCTTGCATGGATTAGAAGGCTTTTTAATTGATGTTCAAGTAGATATTGCAGCAGGTATGCCATCATGGGATATTGTTGGTCTTCCAGATACTAGCATAAGAGAAGCAAAAGAAAGGATACAAACAGCTATTAAAAACTCAGGTTATGAGTTATTTAGCAGAAAAATAGTAATCAACTTAGCACCAGCAGCTATCAAAAAAGAAGGTTCTATATTTGACCTACCAATGGCAGTTGGCATATTAAAAAGCTTAGGTGTTATTTATAAAAAGCAAAGTGAAAATACTTTATTAATAGGAGAACTCTCTTTAGATGGTAGGCTAAACTCAATGAATGGTGCACTCCCAATTTGTATGGAAGCTAGAAGATTAGGTATGAAAACAGTTATTATGCCATATCAAAATGTAAAAGAAGCCTCTATTGTATCAGGGGTAAAAATAATAGGAGTTCATACTTTAAAAGAAGTAGTAAATTATTTAAATGAAGATCTAAACCTTCCCAACCATTATACTAGTTGGGAAAAATGTTTAGAAAAAGGTAAACAGTATAAGTTAGACTTTTCAGAAGTAAAAGGACAAGAAAATGTAAAAAGAGCAATAGAAGTAGCTGCTGCTGGTAGCCACAATGTTTTGCTTATTGGGTGTCCTGGTTCTCGGAAAAACTTTACTTTCTAGAAGAATACCATCTATTTTACCAGACTTAAGCTTTGAAGAAGCCCTAGAAATTACCAAAATACACAGTATAGCAGGTACCTTAAAAGAAAATATCCCAATTATAAACACAAGACCATTTCGTTTCCCACATCACACTATTTCCCCCACATCTTTAGTAGGGGGTGGCAAAATTCCAAAGCCAGGAGAAATTAGCTTAGCCCATTATGGCGTTTTATTTCTAGATGAACTCCCAGAATTTAATAAACATACTTTAGAAGTTTTAAGAGGGCCATTAGAAGATGGAATAATAACCATTAGTAGAGTAAATTCCACCTTAACTTATCCATGTGAGTTCATGTTTGTAGCATCTATGAATCCATGTCCTTGTGGTTATTATGGGTCTAATGATAAAGAATGCACTTGTACTCCACAAGCAATTTCAAAATATATGGGAAAAATTAGTCGGACCACTATTAGATAGAATAGATATTCAAATAGAAGTATCTCCTGTAAAATATGAAAAGTTAGAAAGTGAAGAGATTGGAGAAACTTCTAAGAAAATAAAAGAGCGTGTAGATAAGGCAAGAAAAATACAAACAGAAAGATATAAGCAAGAAAAAATATATTCTAACTCTAGTTTAACTCCAAAACTAATTGAAAAATATTGTAAGCTAGACTTAAGTAGTAAAAAAATTTTAGAAAATGCATTTAATAAATTAGGCTTAAGTGCCAGAGCATATGGAAGAATTTTGAAAGTAGCAAGAACTATTGCAGACTTAGAAGAAAAAACCAATATACAAAAATCACATATTGCAGAAGCAATCCAATATAGAAGCTTAGATAAGAAGTATTGGAAAAATTAATTTACAATTTATTAACTTAAGGAATAGAAACAAATCTATAAAATACTAGTTTTTATGTTTTCTAAACAAAATAAACTTTATTTTTTATGGGATGCTTTGCTAACCAAGGATTTCTATGCTAGAAATATTAGATACCCACACGCTTTAAAACTTCGTACTTTATAGATTAAAAGCAATGATTAATTAAAAGAAAGAAGAGCAAAACCAATGGAAATAATAAAACAATTAGATAAAAGTTATCCAAGCAAATTACTACAGATTCAAAATCCACCAAAACAGCTATATGTAGAAGGAAATAAAGAATTATTGAACCAAGATTCTATTGCAATTGTAGGAAGTAGAAAAGCAACAGAGTATGGTATAAAATATACACAAATTTTTGCAAAGGAGTTATCAAAAGCAGGAATATGTGTTGTTAGTGGATTAGCCTCTGGAATTGATAGCATAGCACATATGCATTCTATGAAACAAAAAGGAAAAACAATAGCAGTATTAGGAAGTGGATTTAATTATATTTCACCAAAAGAAAACCAGTATTTATATCAACAAATTATTAAAAATGAAGGATGTATTGTAACAGAATATTCACAAGAAACAATGGAAAATAAAGCAAATTATCCAAGAAGAAATCGAATTATTAGTGGACTGGCAATGGGAGTATTAGTAATGGAAGCAAAATATAGAAGCGGCAGTACTATTACTGCAAGATTAGCAATAAAGCAAAATAAAGAAGTATTTTGCATCCCAAATAGATTAGGCGAAAAAAATGGTTATGGCACCAATATGATGTTAAAAAATGGAGCTAATTTAGTTACTTGCCCAGAAGATATTTTATTATTTTATAACCAAAGCATAGAAGAAATAGAACATACAAATATTCCAGAAGAATGTAAGAAAGTCTATGAACTAATTGGAAACTTACCAATTTCTATAAATGAGTTAGCAAAGCTAACAAATCAAAATATCGCACAGATAATGCAAAGTGTATGTGTGCTAGAAATAGAAGGTATCATTAAGCATGTACCAGGAGATAAGTATATAAGAATCATATAGAAAATAGAAAGTAATTTAAAATATACAAAGAAAAGTTATTCAATACAAAAAACTAAAGAAAGGATAGGTATAATGTTTTTTATAGACTCATTATACAAGAAAGAAAAATGTACGAAAGGCATGAAGTAGGCAAGCAAGGAGAAAAGTATGCAAGTAATTATCTACAAGAAAATGGGTATAAAATAATAAGACGTAATTTTAAATGTAAACAAGGGGAAATAGATATCATTGCAAAAGATAAACAAGAATATGTATTTATAGAAGTAAAAACAAGGCAAAACCTGCATTACGGAATGCCAAGCGAAGCGGTAACCAGAAAAAAGAAAAAGCACATTTGGAATGCTACTAAATATTATATATATTCTCATAAACTAGAAAATGAGTTGATTAGATTTGATGTAATAGAGGTTTTTAAGATAAAAGAAAGTTTTTATATCAATCATATAAAACAAATTATGTAGTTATAGTTCCCTTCTAAGTTTTGATATGATATAATTTGTTCAAGGAAGATGTGTTTGTTCTGGATTATATCATATCAAAACTTAGAAAAAAATATAGCTTATTAATGCGTGGTTAAAAAATTAAGCAGATCATCAATAAGCTCCTTATCGCGAAGACTTAGTCTATTAATCTTATCATCATAACTGTCTTGATGGAACAAAGGATAATCACACAAAAATACACCTAAAATATCATTAGGAGTAATATGATAAACATTACAAAAAGCAAGTAGTGTATTAATACTACCTTTTAATTCTCCACGTTCTATTTGACTAATATATCTAGGTGCAAGGCCACTAAGCTCTGCTACCTTTTCCTGTGTTAAATTATTTTTTCTCCTATAATCTCTTAGTATTCTACCATATTCAATATTAATATCCTTTTTATCCATCCCAATCACCTAAAAATAATATTAACAGTTTATACACAAAATATACATGATATAAAACGCGAAAAAAAACGCGTAAAAAAATCAAAAAAAGTATTTACAAGTCAAATGGTAAATAGTATAATCTTTTTAGAAAATATTAGCACTTTAGAAATGGAAGCCACAAAGAATAGTTTAAATATAGTGAATTTCCATGAAAAGAAACAAAAGAAAGGATGAAGTAAATGAACAAAAAACAAGAAAAGGCTATTACTTTAATTGCTTTAGTAGTCACCATTGTAGTACTTTTAATTTTAGCAGGAGTCAGCATTGTAGTGCTATTTGGAGATAATGGACTTATCAAGCAAGCTG
>CAMSEM010000018.1 GCA_947057505.1 uncultured Clostridium sp.
ATTACTACATATGCACAAGAAACTGGTCCTTATACGAACATTGAAGCAGATAATGGTAATAAAAGTTTAGCATCACTAGTAGAACCAAGAACAAGACTAACACCAGTAGAAGTTGTATTATCTATACTAGAAAAGCTAACTACTCCAATTTTGGGGTTGGTAAAATGCTCAAATAAGCTATCTACAAATAAATTTGCTGTTTCTGTAACATAAGACATTTTACTTTTGTTTTGATAGGTTTTAGTCATGCTAAATGAATTATCTAATACCAAATAAACTTCAACAGGTTTGGTAATTTCTTCTTTTTTAGCAGTGTTGGTAACACTTAATGTAATAGTAAGTTCTTTTTTATTTGCATCAAAGCTAGTTAATTCTTTTTTGAAATGTCCTAAATTGTTTAAATCCATTTCACAAATACTTTTATCAACTAATTCAAAAATAGACTTTTTATTTTCTATTTTTGAAGAATCTGTTTTTGCTTGTGTATTTACATTAGTAGCAAATACGCTACTACAGCTAAAAAGCAATACAAGCAATAACACTAAAGTGGTAATTATTTTTTTCTTCATCATATTATAATCTCCTTATCATTTTTTATATTCAATATACATTATAACGTTAAAAGACATGTTTTTCAAGTTTTCGAAGGCTTAACACTGCAAATAATAACTAAAAAAACAAATGCCAAAATGCATGTAACAAGGGCATTTTTGACATTTGTAATATAATTGTAATATAAATGTTAAGAAAATTTAATACTTTTATTAGTTATAAACAATAACAATACATACTATAAAATACATTTTTTTTCCCATAATCCCTTTTAAAAATCAACATTTTATAGTACAATATAGTATAATTTAGAAGGGAAAAGAAAAAATGAACAAAAAATGGGAAGTATACGAATCAAATAATGAGAAAATAGAACAATTTGCAAAAGAAAACAACTTAAGTTTTCTAATTAGCAGCATTTTAACCAATAGAGGAATACAAACAAAAGAGCAAGCAAACCTATTTTTAGAACCAACTAGAAACAATTTTCATGATCCATTTTTAATGCCAGATATGCAAAAAGCAGTAGATAGAATTATACAAGCGATAGAGAAAAACGAAAAAGTAATGATTTATGGCGATTATGATGCAGATGGCATTACTAGTATTACAGTATTAAAAAAATTCTTAGAAGAAAGAGGGCTAGAGGTAGGCTATTATATTCCAAACAGACTAAATGAAGGATATGGGCTAAATAATAAAGCAATTGAAACAATTCACAAAGAAGGGTATAACTTAATGATAACAGTAGATTGTGGAATATCTGGTATAGAAGAAATTAAGTATGCTATGAGCCTAGGAATAGAAGTAATTGTTACAGACCATCATGAACCAGGGGATGAAATTCCAAATTGTTTAGCAGTAGTAGATGCAAAAAGAAAAGATAATCAGTATCCATTCAATCAATTAGCAGGAGTAGGAGTAGTATTTAAACTAATTCAAGCAATCTCCATTCATTTAAATTTAGATGCAAAAGAATATTTAAAATATTTAGATATTGTTTGTGTGGGAACTATTTCAGATATTGTTCCATTAATAGATGAAAATAGAGTAATTGCAAAACTAGGCTTAAAACTAGTTGCTATGACAAAAAATATAGGGCTAAAGACCTTAATTGAATCTATTGGGTATCAGCAAATAGACTCAACAGCAGTTTCGTTTGGAATAGCACCTAGAATTAATGCATGTGGAAGAATGGGCGCAGAGAAAGAAGCGCTACATTTATTCTTAACTAATAACCAAGAAGAAGCAAAACTAATTACCAATAGGCTAAATGAATATAACAGTGAAAGGCAAAGCACAGAAAAACAAATATTTACACAGGCTATGCAAGCTGTAGAAAATGGAGATAAAGAAAATCCATGTATTGTACTAGGAAAAGAAGGATGGCACCATGGAGTTATTGGAATTGTATCTTCTAAAATAACAGAAATTTATTTTAAACCAAGTATTTTAATTTGTTTTGAAGGCGAAGAAGGAAAGGGCTCTGGCAGAAGCATACCAGGCTTTGACTTACACGAAGCACTGATGGATTGCAGTACCTATATTGAAAGATTTGGTGGGCATAGTATGGCAATTGGCATTACGGTAAAAAAAGAAAATTTTGAAAATTTTAAAAAAGAATTTGAAGAATATGCTAGAAAAAATAAAATTAGTGATATAATACCAATTATTAAAATTGATAAAGAAGTAGAACTAAAACAAATCAACTTACAAATGGTAAAAGACTTAAAGCTATTAGAACCTTATGGAGAGGCAAACAAAGTGCCAATATTTTTAATTCGCAATTTAAAAATATTATCTATTCGTTCGTTATCAGAAGGCAAACACTTAAAATTAAAACTAAGCCAAGATAATTACATAATAGATGCTATTGGGTTTAATCTAGGAGAACTAGCACAAAAATACTTAATAGGGGATAAAATAGATGTAGTAGGTTCTTTAGAAGTAAATAGCTTTGGTGGAAATGAGCAAATACAAGTAAATTTAAAAGATTTAAGAAAATCAATCTAAATAAAAAGGGGGTAAACAATATGTCAGAAGTAAAAGAAATGTCCATAGAAGATGTGATTAGCACAGCTAAAAAGAAAAATAGAAAATCAGATAGTAAATTAATAAAAAAAGCCCATGAGTTTGCGAAAGCACATCATGGTGACCAATTAAGAAAATCCGGAGAACCATATATTGTTCACCCTGTACAAGTATCTTATATTCTATCTACTTTAGGGCTAGATGATAGTACTCTTTGTGCAGCACTATTACATGACACCATAGAAGACACTAGCCTTACCAAGCAAGATTTAATAAACGAATTTGGTCAAGAAATTGCAGATTTAGTAGATGGTGTAACCAAACTTAGTAAATTAAAATATGCAAGTTCAGAAGAACAACAAGTAGAAAACTATCGTAAAATGTTTTTAGCAATGGGAAAAGATATTAGGGTTATCCTAATAAAATTAGCAGATAGACTTCACAACATGAGAACTTTAAAATACCTTACAAGAGATAGGCAAATTGCTAATGCAAGTGAAACTATGGATTTATATGCACCACTTGCTAACCGTTTAGGTATGTATTCTTTAAAATGGGAATTAGAAGACTTATCATTTAAATACCTATATCCAGAAGACTTTAGAGAATTAATAGAAGGAATTAATAGAAAAAGAGAAGAACGTTTAAAATTTATTGACATGGTAATGGATGAAATAGGAAAAGCAGTAAAAAAACAACATATAGAAATAGAAATTACAGGTAGAGCAAAACATTTATATAGTATTTACCGCAAAATGAAAAGGGACAACGTTACACTAGACCAAATATATGATTTGTTTGCAGTAAGAGCAATTGTAACTTCTATTAAAGACTGTTATGCTGTTTTAGGCGTAGTACACGAACTATATAGTCCAATGCCAGGAAGATTTAAAGACTATATAGCAGTACCAAAACCAAATATGTATCAATCTTTGCATACTACTTTAATAGGACCAAAAGGAACACCATTTGAAGTACAAATTCGTACTTGGGACATGCACCGTATAGCAGAGTTTGGTATAGCTGCCCATTGGGCATACAAAGAAGCAAGTTTTATGGGGAATAAAAAAGCAAATATAAAAGTAGAAGAAGACAAACTATCTTGGCTTCGCGAAACATTAGAATGGCAAAAAGATATGCAAGACCCAGATGAATTTTTAAATACTCTAAAAACAGAACTATTTGAAGATGAAGTTTATGTATTTACACCAAAAGGAAAAATTATATCACTTCCAAAAGGAAGTACACCAATTGATTTTGCTTATATGATTCATGCAGAAGTTGGAAATCATATGACAGGTGCTAAAATTAATAGTAAAATGATGCCAATTATTACTGTATTAAATAATGGAGATATTGTAGAAATTATTACATCAGACCAGTCAAGAGGACCAAGTAGAGATTGGCTTAAATTTGTAAAAAGTTCTTCTGCTAAAAATAAAATTTTATCATGGTTTAAAAAGAATGATAGAGAAGAAAATATTGTAAAAGGTAAAGAATTAATAGAAAAAGAAATTAAAAAAATTGGTATGAAACATAGTGAAATTGCAAAAGCAGAATATATACAAGCAGCATTAGATAGATATAAATATAATGGTATAGAAGATATGCATGCAAGTGTTGGATTTGGAGCGATTTCACCAGGAAAAATTGTAGCTAGAATGTTAGAAGAATATAGAAAAGAACACCAAACAGAAAACCTAGAAGAAAAACTAGAAGAACTAGCTAAAGAAAAAATTATACAAAATAAACCTTCACAAAATGGAATTATAGTAAAAGGAATTGAAAATTGCCTAGTAAAATTATCAAGATGTTGCAACCCATTACCAGGAGATGAAATTGTAGGCTATGTTACTAAAGGTAGAGGTGTATCTGTACACCGTAAAGACTGTATCAATGTAAAAAGTTTATTATCAGAAGAAAATCGCATGATTGATGTATATTGGTATGAAGCCGAAAAAACAAAATATAGTGTAGACATTGAAATTTTTGCAAATGAAAGAAGCGGCTTATTAGCAGATATCATTAGAGAAATAGAAAATACCAAAAGTAAATTATTAGCTGTTACCTCTAAAGCAAATAAAGAAAGAATAGCTATTACAGAAGTAACAGTAGAAGTAGAGAACATTGAAGAGCTAAATAAAATTTTAAAACAATTACGTAAGATTGATAGTGTATATGAAGTAAAAAGAAGAAAGTAATTGGGGACGGTGGTCAGTCACCCTATTTAGGGTGACTAAGGGACGCTGCTCTATTCGAATTAACTTACAAATAGGAGAATAACAAATGATACTAAAAAAGTTAAAAGTAAACAGTGGAATGATTAATGAAACAACAAATTGCTATATTGTACAAGAGGAAAAAACAAAAGAAACAATGGTAATTGACCCAGGTGGAGAAATAGAGAAAATTGTAGAAATGCTAAATATACTAGAAGCAAAAGTAAAATATATTTATTTAACACATTGTCATGGAGACCATATAGGAGCATTAAAAGCATTAAAAGAACAAAAAGGCGGAAAAATTTTGATTCATCGTTATGATGCAGAAGGGCTATATGATAATACTATTAGTTTAACAAACTATATTGGAATACAAGAAATTGTATTAGAGGCTGACTCAAGAGTGGATGATGATGATACGATACACATAGGTGATTTAGAATTTGAAGTAATTCATACGCCGGGACATACAGCAGGTCGGAAGTTGTTTATATTGTAAAGAAGAAAACTTACTTTTCTCAGGAGATACTTTATTTCATGGCACATGGGGAAGAACTGACCTTCCAACTAGCAGTTTTGTAGATATTATGAAATCTATTACCAATAAACTATTAGTATTACCAAAAGAAACAATTGTATATCCAGGACATGGTAAATCAACCATGATAAAAGAAGAAATACCAATTTACCTAGAACTACGTCCAAGAGAAGACTAACTGGAACTTAGAAAAGAAAAAGTTCTAAATGAACTAGTGGTGCCCTAATTAAAGACAAATCTAACAATAAAAAGGAGATAGAAAATATGATAACAGAGCCAAGAACCTTACCAGGATTTATGGAATTATTACCAAACGAACAAATTCTATTTGAACAAATGAAACAAAAAATAGAAAAAACTTATCAAAAGTTTGGTTTTCTACCATTAGATACACCTATTTTAGAATTATCAGAAGTACTTCTTGCAAAAGCAGGAGGAGAAACAGAAAAACAAATTTATAGTTTTCAAAAAGGAGATACTGATATTGCTATGAGGTTTGACTTAACAGTACCTCTTGCGAAATATGTAGCGAAAAACTATGGCAATTTAAGTTTTCCTTTTAGAAGGTATCAAATTGGAAAAGTATATAGAGGAGAAAGAGCTCAAAAGGGTAGATTTCGTGAATTTTACCAATGTGATATTGATATTATTGGTGATGGAGAATTAAGCATTATAAATGATGCAGAAATTCCAAGTGTTATATACAACTTAATAACAGAATTAGGATTTACAGATTTTACAATTTGCATTAATAATAGAAAAATATTAAATGGGTTATTTGAATCAATTGAGCAAAAAGAAAATAGTGCAGAGATTTTACATATTATTGATAAAATAGAAAAAATAGGAAAACAAGCAGTAATAGAAGAATTACAAAAAATAGGAATAGTACAAACTGCAATAGATAAAATTATGAATTTTATTGCAATTGAAGGAAATACGGATGAAAAGTTAAATCAGTTACAAAACATGAACATTCAAAATGCAGAATTTACTACTGGATTAGAAGAATTAACTCAAGTAATAAAATACATTAGATTATTTGGCGTTCCAGATACTAACTTTAAAGTAGATTTAACTATAGCAAGAGGACTAGACTATTATACAGGAACAGTATATGAAACCTTTTTAAATAATTACCGTGAAATTGGAAGTGTATGTTCTGGAGGAAGGTATGAGAACTTAGCAGAGTATTATACAGACAAAAAATTACCGGGAGTAGGTATTTCTATTGGATTAACAAGGCTATTTTATAAGTTAAATGAATTACAACTAATTAATGCTAAAAAACATTCTATGGCAGATATTTTGATAATACCAATGCTAGAAGATATGACAAAGGCAATTCAACTAGCAAGTGAATTAAGAAAGCAAGATATTCGTACAGAAATTTATTTAAACAGTAAAAAAGTAAAGACAAAATTTAAATATGCAGATAAATTAAAAATTCCATATGTAATAGCAATAGGAGAAGACGAAATTAACTCCAATATTGTAAAAATAAAAGAAATGCAAACAGGAGAAGAAAAAGAGGTTCCTTTTGAAGCAGAAAAAATTGCTAAAGCAATAAAAATATAAAAACTCTACACATTACTATTATTAAGTTATGAGATTACAAACTTAATAAAAAATAGTAATGTGTAGAGTTTTTACTTAAAAATAGCATATTTTCCTTTATTTGAGCATATATTTTATATGATAGATTTGGACAAAGGAGAAAAGCTATTCATGGTTAATATGGCAGTAATAAGCCTAAAAGATATTGTTAAATATTTAATAAAAGTAATAGCTATAACATTTATCATTGTTATAATTATTAAATATTCTTCTTATATAAAAAATAATTTAAACAAGACAGAAATATTAAAAAGTAATAGTATGCTCTCGTGTATAGATACTACAATACCAGGAATTGCTAGTGTAAATCATGCTACTACTGAAACTGCAACAAAAACAATAGAACCGTTAAAATTAGCATTAGGAATAGAACTTGGAATGATAACTTCTATTTCTAAGGAGGAAAACAATCCATCGAGTGAAGTTATTGCAAAACAAAATGATGAAGAAGAAAAAGTTAAGCAAAATGTAGAACAAGCTAAGACTGGTTTAAAGACTGAGGTTCAAAGCTCAAATGTACCTAATAAATACACAACACAATATAAAGGCGTGAAAGTAAAAAATGAAACAGATAATAAATTGACCACTGAAATTTTAACACCTAATATTAATATAAAAAATAAAAATATCATTATTTATCATACACATGCATGTGAAAGCTATACGTCTAGTGAAAAATATAGCTATAAAGCTACTGGTAAGTTTAGAACAACGGACAAAAACTATTCAGTTGTGAGAGTAGGAAGAGAGTTAAAAAGCCAGCTAAACAGCTATGGGTATAAAGTAACACACAATGAAACTCTTCATGATTATCCTTCTTATTCAGGTTCATATGAAAATTCGTTAAAAACAGCAACTAAGTTATTAGAAGAAAACAAAAATACAGATATTGTAATAGACTTACATAGGGATGCTATAGGAGATAGTAGTTATGCTCCTACTGTAAAAATAGGAGATGAATATGCAGCTCAAATTATGTTTGTAATTGGCAGTAATGGTGGAAGCTATAAACATGAAAATTGGCAACAAAACTTAAAGTTTGCAGTAAAAATACAAGAAAAAGCAAATGAATTATATCCTGGATTATTTAAACCTATCATTTTACGAGAATCTTGTTATAATCAGCATTTAGCTAAAGGTGCTGTTATAATAGAAGTGGGTGCAACAGGAAATACTTTAGAACAAACCTTAGCTAGTATGAAATATTTTGCAAAAGTAATGAATGAGGCATTAAAATAAATATTTAATACCATTTAGAACTGCTATATAAATTATTTTAAAATCATAAAAAATACCATACAATTTATTGATAATGAAATATGTTTATGTTAGAATAAACACAACTTATAAAATCAATAAAGAGGAAGTGGATAAACCAAAAATGATAAAAGCAATATTTATAGATATAGATGGAACCTTAAGAGATAGCAAAGAACAAATTAATAAAAGAACTATAGAAAGTATAAAAAAGGTGGCAAGCAAAGGAATATTAGTTGTTATATGCTCAGGTAGACCAAGAAAGTACACTGAAGATATTAGTAAACAATGTAATGCTAGCAAGTATATCATATGTTCCAATGGTGGTGCTATTTATGATTATAAAGAAAAAAGAGTAATTTATGAAAATGTTATGGATAAAGATGCATGTATTGACTTATATAAAATAGCAGTAGAAGCAGGGGTAAGATTTATTATGAATGTAGGAGAAAATAGGGTGGTAAACCATATAAAACACCATGATGGCTCAGAAATAGAAATGAAAACTAATATAGAAACATTCATAAAAGAAAATAATGTAGTACAATGTGTAATTGTAGATGAAGACTTAGAAAAAATTAGAAAGCTAAAACCTGCAATTGAAAAAATTAAAAAGGTAAAAATAAACAATCAACATAAAGCTTTAATTGATTCAAATACAAAACAAGGTGGTAGTATTTATTATGATATCGCCAATATGGATTGTAATAAAGGAAATGCCATTAAAAAATTTTGCAAAACTATGTCAATTGATTTAAGTGATACTATAGCAATTGGAGATGGTCATAATGACATATCTATGTTTCAAATGGTAGGGTATAGTGTCGCTATGGAAAATGCAGCAGAAGATGTAAAAGCATATGCAAATGAGGTTACTGCTACAAACGAGGAAAATGGAGTGGCACAATTTTTAGAAAAACTTATATGAGTTATATAGTTACAATAAAAGTGGGGAAAAAGCTTGCAACAACAACAAATTAGTGATAATATTATACAAGTAATATTATCACTAATTTTTGCATAAAAGTGCAAAGAAAGGACAACATGTTAATTAAAAAACATGAAAAGATAAAATGAAAGATTTTTTATTAAGTTTTGCACTATACATAGTAAGATTTATAATGAGTTTTATTTACTTTTTTATGAAGTTGTTCCCAACGAATAAAAATAAAGTTACTATGCTAAGCAGGCAATCAAATGAGGTTAGTATTGATTTTGAAATGCTATTAGAAGAACTTGAAAAAGAAAATTTTCGAGTGATAATTCTATGCAAAAAAATACCAAAACAATTATTAGGTAAAGTAAAATATTGCTTGTATATGTTAAAATGTATGTATCATATAGCAACTTCAAACGCTTGCATTGTAGATGGATATGTTATTCCAATTAGTAGTTTGAAACATAAAAAGAATTTAATTATTATACAAATATGGCATTCAATGGGAGCTATTAAGCAATTTGGCAAACAAGTAGTAAACAAAAAAGAAGGTACAAATGATATTATAGCAAATGTAATGAAAATGCATAACAATTACACAAATGTAATGTGTGTAAGTAATAAAACAAAAGAATTTTATACAAAAGGATTTGATATAGAAGAAGAAAAAATATTACCACTTGGTATGCCAAGAGTAGATTATTTACTTGGGAAAAGTGGAAAAATAGATAAAAAGGTAGAGAACTTACTAAAAACATATCCTAATTTACAAGAGAAAAAAACAATCCTATATGTGCCAACATTTAGAAAAGGGCAAAACACTTATATTTATGATGTTATTAAAGCAGTAGATACAGAAAAATATAATTTGATTATAAAGCTACATCCATTAGAAAAAGCAGAAATTGATGGTAACTATACAGTAAGTTCAAAGTATAAAACATATGAATTACTAAAAATAGCAGACTATGTTATAACAGATTACTCAGCAGTTGCTTTTGAAGCTTGTGTACTCAACAAACCAGTATTCTTCTATTTATATGATTTAAAAGAATATCAACAAAATAGAGGATTAAATATTAATTTAAAAGAAGAAATGCCAGATAGTACCTTTACAAATATGAATGAAATTATAGACGTTATTAAAAACAACACATACAACTATGAAAACTACAAAAAATTTAAAGAAAAGTATGTAGAAACAATAGACACACACAATACAGAAAGAATAGTAAAATATATGATAAATTTAATGGAGGAAAAGAATGGAGAAAAGCAATAATACTTTGAAAGTAAAAATAGTAAATATAGTAAAAAAGAACGTACTATTAAGAAAAGTAGTTAGAAAGATATTATATATTACTAGAATTATAAAATTTAGATTACAAACTTTTGGAATAAAAACAAACAAGAAAACAGTTATGTTTTTTTCCTTCAAAGGAAAATCTTATGCATGTAGTCCAAAAGCTATTTACGAATATATGCAGGCAGATGAAAAATATAAGGATTTTGAGTATATATGGGCATTTGAAAAAACAGAAGAATACCAAGAACTTACTAAAAACCAAAATACAACTATTGTAAAATATGCAAGTAAAGAATATAAAAAAGCCTTAGCTAAAGCTAAATATTGGGTTTTTAATTATAGAGTGCAAGACTCTATTTATCCAAAGAAAGACCAAGTTTATATACAATGCTGGCATGGAACACCACTTAAAAAATTAGGTTATGATTTAAAAAATACGCACAATGCTATGAATTCTGAAAGTGAAATTCATGAAAAATATAAATTGGATGCTAAAAAGTTTCAATATTTATTATCACCTTCTAAATTTGCAAGTAAAGTCTTTACTTCTGCATGGAACCTAGAAAATACTAATATGACAAATAAAATTGTAGAAATGGGATATCCAAGAAACGATTATTTATATAACTTTAAGCAAGAAGATGTGGACAAAATTAAAGATAAGCTAAAATTGCCAAACAATAAAAAAGTCATTTTATATGCACCTACATGGAGAGATGATCAACATCAAGCAGGCGTTGGATATACCTATAAAACAGAAGTGGATTTTGATTTTTTAAGAGAAAATCTACAAAATGAATATATTATTCTATTTAGAGCTCACTACTTAGTAGCTAATTCATTTGATTTTAAAAAATATGAAGGGTTTATTTATGATGTATCAAACTTTAGCAATATTAATGAATTATATGTAATAAGTGACCTTTTAATAACAGACTATTCAAGTGTATTTTTTGATTATGCAAATTTAAAAAGACCAATAATTTTTTATATGTATGATTTTGAAAAATACAAAGACGATTTAAGAGGATTTTATATTGATATTCAGGAACTTCCAGGAGAAATTACAAAGACTAAAGAAGAATTAATACAAGCAATAAAACAAACACAAACTTTCAGCTATAATGAAAAGTACAAAAAATTTAATGAAAAATATAATTATTTAGATGATGGAGAAGCAGCTAAAAGAGTAACAAATGCATTAATAAAATAGTATTTTTAGCTAGAAAATAAAAAAAATAATGAGTCATATAACAAAACATATGAAGATGGAAGTCTTAAAAAAGGAGTAAAATATAAAAATGGAAAATGAAGAAAAAAAGGAAGAGATATACTTTCTAAAAAAAAGAAATTCTTATAAAAATTTTGTTATTATTATATTAAGTATTTTATTAATAATTACTACAATACTTACAATTCCAACTGTTAAAAGGTATATGGCAAAAATAGAAAAAGAACAAAAAATAGCTCAAAACTATAACTCAAAATACAAATTAAATCTAGTAAGTGCTTATGGTGATATAGAAGCATACCACCCTAAAATATTAGCATTTGAACAAAAATGGAATGGCTATCAATACTGGCTTTCTTATACACCATATCCAAGTAGCGACGAGGGAAAAGAAAATCCACACATTGTAGCTAGTAATGATATGATAAACTGGGAAGCACCACAAGTTTTTACTAATCCACTAGATGAATTAGAGGAGAAAAACCACAAAAAATATAATTCTGACTCCCATATTGTTATGAATGAAGACTTAAATAGGCTAGAATGCTATTGGAGATATGTTAATGATGAAAAAAATGAAGTAATTATCTATAGAAAACATACTACAGATGGTGTTCACTGGTCAAATAAAGAAGAAGTAGTAGTTTCTAAAAATAGAAAAAAGAAAGACTATGTAAGTCCTGCTATTATATACAATAAAGGAACTTATCAAATTTGGTATATTGACCAAGATAATTCGCTAAAATATGCAGAAGCTAAAGATGGTAAACAATGGGAAGATATAAAAACTATTCCAATAGAATATCCAAAGAAACTAAAATCATGGCATTTAGATGTAATTAAAACAGACCTAGGATATGAAATGGTTATGATGGCTTTTAAAGATTGGAAAGCACGTGGAATTGCTAGTTTGTATTATTCTAGTAGTAAAGATAATAATACTTGGAGTAAGTGCACAGAAATTATAAAACCAACTACTGGAGGATATTATTGGGATAATAGAGGAATTTATAGAAGCTCGTTACTAAAAAAAGATGGAATTTACTATGTATATTATGGAGCATCTAATATACACAACATAAAAGGAATTGGCATTATGTATGGCAAAGATATTAACAACTTACATAAGGTTGATATTGACTATATTAATGATAAAGCAGCAGCAAGCAAAATGCAAAAATTAATAGAAGAAGAAAAAAACAAGTAAGCATTAATGGAGGTTATAGATGAAACAAAACAAATATGTTTGGCTATTTGGAGAAAACGAATCAAGAACATGTAATAACAACTCTTATTACTTTTGGAATCATATAGTATTAAGAAAAGACAGTATAGAAAAGTATTTTATTTTAGAAAACAACAAACTAAATAAAGAAACAGTAAATAAAATGCCAAAAGAAAAGCAAAAATATATTGTTTGGAAAAATTCAATAAAACATTATTTATTATACCAAAAAGCAGATATGTTTTGGGTTTCACTTAGTTATAAAGATATTTCACCAAGTAAAACTTTATGGAAAAAAATAGAACCTAAAGTACTAAAACCAATTATTTATTTGCAACATGGAACAATTGCTATGAAAAGACTTGGATATACAGGTAAAAGTTATAATAACAATATGTTTCGCTTCATGATATACAATCCAAAAATATTAAAACAATATGAAATAGAAAATGACTTTAAAAACTACCAATTATACTATGCTGCATTTCATCCAAGATATAAAGAACTTTTAATAAGAGAGGAAGCATATAAAAAAGTAAAACAGAAAAAACAAATACTATGGTTCCTTACATGGAGAGAATACTTAGGAGATAATAAACAAACACAAAAACTAATTAATAATATCAAATATATTGTAAATAATTCAAAATTTAATCAATTTTTACAAGAAAACAACTATCAATTTAAAATATGTTTACATCAGTTTTTTGATAAAGAAATATTAAATACCATTAGCAGTAAAAAAAGAGAAAACATTCAATTTGTATATTCTAAAGATACAGATGTAATGGATGAATTAGTAAAAAGTGATGTTTTAATTACAGACTATTCATCAGTAGGATTTGACTTTACCTTTTTAAACAAGCCAGTTATTCTATATCAACCAGACTTAGAAAGTTATATGAAAAATAGAAGCTTTTATTGTTCAATAGAAGAAATGAAAAACTATGCTATAAAAACAAGTAAAGAATTAGTAGATACTATCATTTTAAATGATTATAAAATAAATCCATTTTTTAAAGAAAGATTACCAGAAAATATAGATTATGAATTTATCAAACAAGGTAAACATATTGAAAAGATATATGAAGACATAAAACAAACGCAAGAAAATAAAATTACATTTATAGGGTATAATTTTTATGGAATAGGCGGAACAGTATCTGCAACAAAGGCACTAGCAGAAGCATTATTAGAAAAAGGTTATTTGGTAGAACTACTATCCTTAAAAAAGACGAAAAGTAAATCCTCTATACCACATGGGCTAAATATAAAAGCTCTTTATATAGCGGGCTCAAAAAGAAAAAAAGAGTTAATTAAAAGAATATTTAGAACAAACATATGGTATAGCTATTTAAAATATGATAAAAATAAAAAGAACTTAATACCATATACTGGTTTTGCTTTAAGGTACAAATTAAACCATATTAGAAGTAATACAGTAGTATCTACAAGAGAAACTTTGCATTTATTTTTAAAAGAAGCAAAATCTAAGTTTATAAAAAACAAATTGTACTTTTTCCACACAGATGCAAAAGTATTAAAAGAATCTTTTCCAAACTTAATGGAAAACTTACAAAAAGTTACTTTAGAAAATGCTTTATTTGTAACAAAAAGTAATCAAGAAGATTACCAAAAAATATATCAATATAACAACTATCAAAACAGTATAGTAATTGGAAATACGATTGAAAGTAAAATGAGTGTACCACTAGAAAAAATAGTAAAAGTAGACAAGCCTAAGAAAAAATGCCATGGAATTATACTTACTAGAATATCTACTGATAGAAAACAAGACATTCAAAATATCATAGAATTTGGAAAATACCTAAAAGAAAAGAAAAAGAACAATATTATTATTCATTTGTATGGAAAAGGAGATTATTTAGAAGAATTTCAAAATTTAATTGAACAAAACCAAATATCTTATTATATAAGGTATGAAGGAGCAGTTACAAATCCACAAAGCAAAATTTTAGAAAATGATTTTGTTTTAGACTTGTCGAACAACCAATCTTTTGGTATGATTTACCTAGAAGCAATTTTTAATGGAAAAATGGTATTTTGTAAGAAAAATGTAGGTTCATTAGAAACATTAAAAGAATTACCAGAATGCTATTTTGAAAACTATGAGCAATTAGTTAAGAAAATAGAAAACGTAAAAAACATAACAAAACAAGAACTAGAAAACAACTATAAAACACTTTATCAAAAATATTCAAGAGATAGTGTAGCTAATAAATTTATAACACTAATTTAAATAAAGGAGAAAATAAATATGAAAAGAATTTTAACTTATGGAACCTTCGATTTATTACACTATGGTCATATTAGGCTATTACAAAGAGCAAAAGCATTAGGAGACTATTTAATTGTATCACTTTCAACAGATGATTTTAATGAACTAAAAGGAAAAAAAGCATATCATAATTATGAAACAAGAAAAAAAATGCTAGAATCTATTCGCTATGTAGATTTAGTAATTCCAGAAAACTGTTGGGAACAAAAAATAGAAGATGTAAAAAAATATGATGTAGATATTGTAGTAATGGGAAGCGACTGGGCTGGAAGTGATAGATTTGACTATTTACAAGAATATTGTGAAGTGGTTTATTTAGATAGAACAGAAGGTATTTCTACTACAAAAATAAAAGAAGATTTAGGATTGCAAGAGCCAAAAAATGGCATTAATCAAATACCAGAAATAGGATATAAAGCAAAACAAGAACAAGAAACAAACTAACACTAGGGGGAAAAATAGTGAAGGAATTTATTAATATTATAAAAGAACATATGCAATATGGGCAACAAATATTAAAGCTTGCAAAAGCAGACCTAGTAAAAACATATAGAGGAGCTGCACTAGGCTGGACATGGGCAATTATAAAACCTGCAGTAACTATTTTTGTATACTGGTTTGCATTTTCTATTGGATTAAGAATGCCTAGCCAAGTATCTGGTTTTCCATACTTTTTATGGTTAATTGCAGGTGTAATACCATGGTTTTATATGAGTGATATGATAACTGCTGGAACAGATACCATACGTAAATATAGCTATTTAGTAACAAAAATGAAATTTCCAGTAGCAACTATTCCAACTTTTGTTAATCTATCAAAATTTATGGTACATTTAATATTGGTTGGAGTTATGATTATCATTTTTATAATTATGGGATACCCACCAGATGTTTATATACTACAATTGCCATTTTATATGTTATTAATGTTTCTATTCTTTAATGCATGGAGTTTATTTGCTTCATTACTATCTACTATGAGCAAAGACTTTGGTAACTTAGTAAAATCAATGGTAACAGCAGTATTTTGGCTATCAGGAATTTTGTGGAACCCAGCTAGCATTCAAATTGAATGGCTTAGAAAATTATTAATGATAAATCCAGTTACTTATTTAACAACAGGTTTTAGAAACTGCTTTATTGATAAAGTTTGGTTTTGGGAACAACCACAAAGACTACTATATTTTGGAATTATTACTCTTGTATTAATAATAGCTGCTATTTGGACATATAGAAGATTAAAGAAAGAAATTCCAGATGTATTAGGGTAAACTTTAAAAATAACAATTCTTTTTAAAATTAAATAGAGTAAAGAAGAGAGGGCTTGAGTAAAGTATGAACGAAACAGTAATAGAATTTAAAAATGTTACAAAGCGATACAAATTATTTAAAAACGATAAAAAGCGTTTACTTTCTACTTTTTTTAAAAATATTAAATTTATAGAAAAAAGAGCAGTGGATGATGTATCTTTTCAAATAAAAACAGGAGAAGCAGTAGCACTGTTTGGACGTAATGGCGCTGGAAAATCCACTATTTTAAAAATGATTACAGGAGTATGCTATCCAACAAATGGAGAAATAACAGTAAATGGAAGAGTTAGTGCTTTACTAGAGTTAACCTCTGGTTTTGACCCAGAATTTACAGGAAGAGAAAATATATATTTAAAAGGTCAGCTATTAGGACTAAAAGATGCAGAAATTAAAGAATTAGAAAAAGAGATTATTAACTTTGCAGAACTAGATGAATATATAGACCAACCAGTAAGAACCTATTCTAGTGGTATGAAAGCAAGACTTGGCTTTTCTATTAATGTAAATATAAAACCAGAAATTTTAATTGTAGATGAAGCATTAAGTGTTGGAGATGAAGCCTTTAAACGTAAATGTGTAAAAAAGGTAAATGAAATTGTAAATAAGGAAAATGTAACACTTTTATTTGTAACCCATACCACAGGTGTAGCAAAAGAATTTTGTAAACGTGGTATATTAATGGAAAAAGGAAAGCTAACTTTTGATGGTGAAATCAATGAGGCTATTAGCAAATATAATGATACTTTAAAAAAATAGTAAAATAAGAAAAATCACTTTTAATTAAAAGATTTAGAGTGATTTTTTTGTAAACAATAAAACTAAGATAATTGTAAAAACATCCAACATTATGTCAAAAAGATACCACCTATAATAATAAATTTTATTGTTTAAGAAGATAAGAAAATATATAATCAAACTGTAAAAAGGTATGCAGAAATGAACATAAGAAAAAGGGGAAAATATGAAGAAACAAAGTAATTTAAGAATAAATAAAAGCAAAGGTATTACTTTAATTGCCTTAGTGGTCACCATTGTAGTACTTTTGATTTTGGCTGGAGTAAGTATCGTAGTGCTATTTGGCGATAATGGACTGATTAAACAAGCGAAAGAAAGTAGTCTTCAAACAAA
>CAMSEM010000019.1 GCA_947057505.1 uncultured Clostridium sp.
TTTGTATATCTATGCAACCAGAATTTTAAAAGCCCTTTTAGAGAAAGTGTACCTTAATTCACAAGCCTATGACTTGCCGAGCGAACTAACAGCAAAAAACATACTATTATTAATAAATTTAATTATTCTTATTAGCTGTAAATTGTAACAAATTATTCAATAGTTTTATCCATGTCAGTAGCTTCTATTAGTTTTAAAGTGACTAAATAATTTTTATACATTAAAATTTCTAACTAGTACCTTATTAACACTTAGTATATCTTTCTTACCTATTTTTATCAATTTGATCATTTATATTAGGTGATATCTTTTTGACATAATATTGGTTGCTCTTGAAAAATATACTCTATTTGTGATATAATTTTACAAATTATATATAGAAAGAGGTTAAAAAATGACAAGTAAACAACGTGCTTATTTAAGAGGTTTAGCAAATTCATTACAGCCTATTTTTCAAATTGGAAAGTCTGGTTTGTCTGATGCTATCATAAAACAATTAGATGATGCTTTAGAAGCAAGGGAGTTAATTAAGGTTCATGTTCTTGAAACTGCTCCAGAGGATGTAAAAAGTTTAGGAGAGCAAATAGCTTCTTCTACTAATTGTGTTTTTGTGCAAGCTATTGGTAATAAGCTTACCTTTTACCGTGCTAAGAAAAAAGATGCAAAAATTATATTACCTGAATAATACTAAAAAAAGAAGTAATTCTATCCTAAAAAAGTTTAGGGTTACTTCTTTTTTATTTTATTCGTTTTGTGTTAATATGGTACTAATCCATATTTGATTTCCGTTTTCATCAGTTATACGTAAATTTGGGAATGTTTCTTTCATACGTTTATTGGTAAAGTATTCCTCTTCAATTTTATTTTTGATACTAGTAAACCAATTGGTATTTTCTTGTACTATACTTGTTTTATTGTAATGCTTATTGGTTGCTCTTGTTTCATAAGTACTAACTGCCCATATGGTAACTATTGTATCTATTACTAGGAAGATAAATAATAGTATTTGTATATTTTTATTTATTTTAGTAGGTATTTTTTCAATTAGTTTATCTATATTTGGTTTTATAAATTTCATTAATATGATGGCTAAAATTCCCCAAAATAGGGAGTATAGTGTGCATATTCTTCCATTAATGTCTTTTCCTGTATAGGTATAGTCCCAAAATCTGCTACCATAAATTGCTTCTAGCCCATAGCTTAGCATGTATTCTGCAATAGATCCTATTAAAAAACCATAAGCAAATAATTTAAAGTAATTTTTTTGTTCTACTTTATCTAAGAAAAAAATAAGCAAAACTGCACCTACACCATACACAGGACAAAATGGCCCCCATAAGAGCCCTTTTCTACTTTCTATTACACCTGTTGTAACATATCCAAAAACGGTTTCTATTACTAAGCCTAATATGCTAAACAAGACAAAATACCAAAATAATTTTGAAATGGAAAGTGTTTGCTTTTTTTCCATAACTCTCACCTTTTCCTTAACATACTATTGTAATTGGTTATTCATCAACTGTGTATAGTGATATTGAAATAGCGCATCTGCCAAAGTAGGGTTGCTTTTTTCTATTTTTCTAATGGCAATATTTTTCATGGTTCTAAATGGCTTATATAATGCAAAGCATGGCTTTTTAAAGTATTCATATGAAATGTGTGGGTTTATTCCAAATAGGTAGTTATATATTTCTTCTACTGTGGTTTGATTAAATGGTAAGTTTTCGTTTAGTTCTACTTCTGGAATAATGTAGTTAATTCCTGTTGTGCTACTTCCTATTTCATCATATACAGAGCTAAATTCTGTTTGGTCATTACTATAGCATGGAATTTTAGTTCCATTGTGGTAAATATATTCAAAGAAACTAATTTCTTTTGGGTTTACTTTTAGTTGTGATTTTTGTGTTGTTTTTTCGAAGATGTCAAATTCTTGCAAAGCGTTAAACCAAATATCTAAAACTGGTGATGCTTGGTTTGTATAGTTTCTATTAGATGCTATAATACTTTGAGCTGCATCATAGATATAATTGTTTTCGTAATTTGTAATATGAAATAGAACATTAATACAATCATCTTTTGTGATGAATGCATATTCTGGGTCTATTTTATATAGTTCATATAATACCATGCATAAAACAACAAAAGGTTTTACTCTTTTTGTGTTGTCTTTGTCATAGTTTACTTTGGTTAAATTTTCTAAAATAAGTTCTTTGTAAGTTAGCTTATCTTCTAAATAGTATTTAATATTTTCTCCTAGTTTGTTTTTCTTGTTAATAAGCCCTATATTTCTTATAGTGGTTAATAATGCATTACAATTACCTGATTGTTTAAATTTTTCTGGAAGTTTTTCTATTAATTCATTTGTATCTACCTCTCTGTAATAAAAGTTAGTGTTTATGGCACTAATCATTGTTTCAAAAAAGTCTTGTCCTTCTTTTGAGAAAAAGTTTTTTCCTCTATCTAAATACCATATATTATTATTTGCGCCCATGTTGTTACCTCCTTATTAAATTTAATTTTTCCTATTTTATTACTAAATTCATAGACAATCGTATTTTTTTGAAGCTAATATACTATCTACAGCTTATTTATTTTGTAACTATTTTGGATATTTTGTTGCATTATGTGAATATTAATTATCTTAACTTTTATCCTAATTTTACTTGCCTCATGATTGCTTTTGTAATTTCTTTTAGAACAGGCACTGCTATAGAGTTTCCCGATTGCCTATAGGCAACTTTGTCTTCCACTACCACTTTAAAGTCTTCAAATCCCATTAGTTTTAGGCATTCGTTTGGTGTCATTTTTCTTGCTACTGCTTCTTGTCCTTGGTAAGTTCCTACATAAATACGGTTATCTAAATAATGTTCTGGCTTTGGTTTTTCAATTCTAAAGTCTCCTATCCAGTTGAATTGTTGATTTGCAGTTTGGCAACCAATTACATCTCTGTTTACTCTTGCTCTTCCTTCGTTTCTTTCTGGGGTCGTAACATAAGTAAATCCTTTGACTGGCAAGTAGTACTTATTTTCCACTTCTTCGTCTAGGTAGTCTTCTGCTTTATGCTCTAAATCTACTGGGTCTGGAAATATAAATTCTCCTACATTTAAGTCATTACGTATTCCTACTACAAATACTCTTTTTCTCATTTGTGGTAATCCATAATATTGTGCATCTAATATACTTGAATTTATATCATATTTTAATTCTTTGAAAACATCTTGAATGATTTCCCAAGTTTTTCCTTTATCGTGGTTTAATAGTCCTGTAACATTTTCAAAGATAAATACTTTTGGCTGGGTTTCTTTGATAATTCTTGCATAGTCATAAAAAAGTGTTCCTCTGGTGTCTTCTAGACCTTTTCTTTTACCAAAGGTGGAAAAACTTTGGCATGGGCTGCCTCCTACTAACAAGTCTATTTGCCCTTCATATTTTTTACCATTTAAGAATCTAATGTCTTCATACCATCTATCTTCTGATATATCATAATTGGCAAAGTATGATTTTTTTACATTGTTTACTTTTCCAGTTTCGTCATACAAATTGCTAATTACTTCTTTGGTTTGTGTTTCGTCTAAATCTTTTACTTTTTCTTTTACTTCTTCTACATCTATATCTAAATATCTTTCACCATTGTCACAGGCAAAAACAATCTCATATGGTATGTTTAATTGTTTTAGTGCTTGTTCAATGGCTCCTATGCCGCTAAAGACTGTTGCTAATTTTAACATTTTTATGTACTCCTTCATTTAAAAGCTTAAATTAATTTGCTCATATTCTAAATTTTCTAATCCAACGATATATTCCATTTTTATGATACCTTCTGGCAAAACTCCACCTACAAAGGATTCTGGTACAATTTTAGGAAATTGATTGTTTACTTGATAAATTTTAGATTCTAATATTCTATATTTTTCTGCCAAGCTGGTTGTATTCATATTTGATATTTTATCATATATTTTTTGTAATTTGTACCCTTTCTTCTCTAAAATTTTAATTATATCTAAAATGCAATACCCTAAATTGGATTTTTCTAATCTAACAAAGATTAAATTTAAAGGTTTTTGATTATTGGTTTGTAACTGATATTGGCTACTTATATGTATTTGTGTACCATATTTTTCTATGGTGGATTTTACTTCATAACTTTTACTTGTGGTTTCTATATCATGTGTTCCATAGTTAGTATAAAATACCTCATTGTTATCTTTTAGTAGATAGTTGATTGCTAATAGTTCTGCTAAAATTGCATAACTCTTTTCGTTTTGTAAGACATTTCCTAATAAAATTTTCCACTTTTGTATCCATACTTGTGGATTTTGCACTAATTTTTCTCTGTTTTCTTTATTTTGTATAAAGCTTAAAAAGTCTTCACATATCAGTGAAAATTGTTCCAAAAATTCTACTTTATTAGTGATTAACTCTAATAATTTGTGATTTTCATTTGAAAAATTTTTAATTTTGGTTACTAATTTTACATTTTCAAACTTTTCTACATAATCATTAATATCTAATTTTAGTTCTAATGCAACACCATACCACCCATTATCTTTTACAACATAGGCTTTATACTCATCTAAGGAAGTCGTTATTTCTATCACATTATCTCCTTCTGGCATATATTTAAATTTACACTTTAAGTCTTCTTTCAACATTTTTCTCTCCTCTCTAGTTTATTAGATTTTTGGCAATTTGAAAATAGTATCTTTTTGCAGTTAATATGAGTCGAAGGATCATTTGTTTATTTCTGCAATTAGATTATTATGTGCCCTTTTAAAGAAAGTGTGCTGCACTTCACTCGCCTATGACTTGCCGAGCGAACTATTAACAAAAAAAGATACTATTTTCAAATTGTAATAATCACATCTTGAAATAAATCCTCTACATATTGATTAATTCCACCTTCTACTAAGTATGGGTCTGTTACCTTTACTCTCATGGTGTTTAAAATCATAATTTTTCTAAAGGTTTCTCTGTCTTTTAAATGAATTTGATATTTTTTATATAAAATTTGTTTATATAATTCTACCCTATAGCCATATTTTCCCGTTCTTTCTACTAATTGGACAATGGTGTCTGTACTATTTTCTTTTAAAATTTCGCGTGTTAATTCTTCGTTTTCTTTCCATGCTAAAAATACATACCACCAGATGGATTTTAGCCATATTCTCCTAGAGCTTTGATAAAAACTGTCTGGATTAAATGACCATCTTAAGTATACTAAATAGGGGCATACATTTAGCTGCAAATATCTCCATATGGCGTCATTACTTGCAAGATATTTATTCATGCCATATTTCTCTGTTAGTAGCCTATATAATTTTATTCCAAATAGATAGTCAAACTCATATGCTGCTTTTTTTACCATTTCTTCTGTTATGTTTAATTCGTTCATGGTTTCATAAAATATATGGTAAATATCTTGCTTTATTTGGTGATAAGATTGGTCATATGTAGTTTGCTCTGTTTGTTTTATTGTTTTACCTTTATAGTTTTGTTCTAATTGTTCATACATGGCTGCTGCTTTTTTCTTGTTTAATTCTAACCACTTCATAAAAACCTCTTTTATAGTAAATTAATTTTTTTTCTAACTGACAAGCTTAAGTTATTTGCCGAACTTGTATCTATTTCTAAGTATTTTATCCAATAGTTTACTACTTTGGCTATTGTATTTTCTTCGTCATAAGTTTTGTCTGCTATTTGCGTAATGTCATATCCCTTTTCTTTCATATCTTGTATCAATAGTACAAAAAAGTTTGCTAATATTTCTTGTAATAGCGGACTTAGTTTATCTTGTGTTTCTGTACAGATTGCAAAAAAGTTTTGATGTGATTTATTTAGGTATAAGCAGATGTTTTCTTTTTCAAATAAGTCTTCATAGATGTCTGTATAATTAAGTTCTACTCTCCATAATGGCCCTTTTTCTTCTTCATATATTTGAATAGGAAAGATAGAGCCAATTCCTTCTAAATTGATATAGTATTCTTCTAGAGTTCCTAATATGGTACCAGAGTTTTGAGCAAACATCGTGTTTTTTCCGCCTTTTTTTACGTATAAAATAAATTGATAGCCTAATTGTTTAGCAAGTTCTCCTGGCTTAAAAAATAAATTGCATTTACATTTTAAAGCTGGCTGATTACTTTCATACGTAATTTCTTGTAGGTGAATGGTTTTGATTTGATTGGTACTTTTGCAAAACCACGTAACAGCAAGCCCTATTATTGCATCTTTACTGGCAATTCCTATGTCATTATCAAATAAAATATTTTTGTTTTCTAATTGTATTTGCATATGGTAATATAGGTCATTTTCTAATGGATTCCATTGTCCATATTCGTCATCTAGTATGGTTACCTTTTCTGTTTCATTGGTAGGAGTAAGGCTTAATTTTTGTTCTACCTTTTTTTCATTATGATAATAGAGATTTTGTTTTGTTATTTTAAAGTTTACTTTTTCTTTTAAGTAGTTGTTTAAAACAGGAAAACTATCTAATACATGATTCATTCATTTTCCTCCTTTTGTTTAGAAAGTATACAAATATAGTTTTTGTTAAGGTATTTGTATTTCATTCTGCATTTTATATAATTTATTTTACTTTCGTTATTTAACGTAATATGAAAGCCGATCCATTCATGATTTTGTATTGTAAATATTTTTTGAATGGTAAGGTCTTTATCTTGATATTGATGATTAAATGTATGGATGGCTGCTTGTTTCATGTATTGTACGTTTTGTTTTGTTCCTTTTAACAGGAGGTCTAATCGTAATAATTCTAATGGAAATTTTTGCGTACCTATTTCTTTTTCCCATGTGTTTGCAGACATATTATTTGCTTCACTTGAAACTTGAAATTCGTAAAATACGTTTGGATCCTTTTTATTAAATTTTAGAATAAAGTCTTTACTTATGGTATTATTATTTTGTCTTATGATGGATTCTTCTACAAAGTTTAAAGTAGAACTATTTATTTTATTTCCATAGAATTCTTCTATTTTGCTTTTTGTTTTTAATTTTTTCTTTAGGGTTGATGGTCTTTTTCCATACCCCATGGTTGGTAAAAATAGGTTTGTTAATGTTTTGTTTAATTTGCTGGCACTTCCAGTCATTTTTTCTATATTTTTTATTTTATAATTGGCATTGATTTTGGTTTGTATATTAGCTTGTATTCTTTTTACAATATTTTCATTTGTTAGGTCAAACCAATTGTTATGGTCTGATTTTTCACTCATTCTTAAATATTCTTCTAATGTAGTTGTAGGAATTTTGCTTTTTTCTTTTAACTTAATACTAGAATTTGCTACAAACAAACCTATGATGTATTCATCTGGACTACTATTTTCAATTCTGCTAGCCCAGCTTTCTTTGATGTCATATTTTAATAGCATTCCTGGTTTTCTACAAAAAGTAATGATGGCTGGATTTCCACTATAGTTTTCTATATTGTTATTGGTGATTTGTATATATGGATTTACTTCTTCTGGCATTTTTAGGTCTTGTTTGGTTAGTTTTACATAGGTAAGAATACCTGCTTTGTTTTCTCCTTCAAAGGTGTCTCTTAGATTAATTTCTTCTTT
Source organism: uncultured Clostridium sp. (assembly GCA_947057505.1). Classification (GTDB taxonomy): domain Bacteria; phylum Bacillota; class Clostridia; order TANB77; family CAG-508; genus CAG-273. The sequence continues at coordinate 7,572 of CAMSEM010000019.1, forward strand.
ATTTACCAAATAATTTCCACTTTGTTTTTGATGCATAGCGTAATGATATAAATTTTGTATCACCTCAAATACTGGTAAAAAGTCTACTGCTGAATTAAATAATTTGTTATTAATGGCAAGTTTTAAATATGGATTATCTACAAATTGAGGATTCATCAATCTTGGAGCATACCATCTTTGTGTTGCTACCTTTAAGTATTCTTGTATACTTTGACACCACTGCGTATTTGGCTGGTTACTATCTTTTAGTTCATTATTAAAGTAACAAGCGTTTTTTAGTAATTTTGCTTCATTAATATAGGGAATAATAATGGTGGTTCCTGTTTCTAGTTCTGTATATTTTGCAATTTGAAAAATGTTTAGTATTTCTTCTATTTGATTTTCATCTGTTAATGGTCCAAATTCTTTTTTTACATTTTTTCCAAACCACATAACTCCTGTTTTATTTTTTTGTTTTTCATCTGGAAATGGAATGATGGTATTTTTTTCATCTTCTACAAATGTTATTACCAATCTAGATTTATATTTATTGTTTTCTTTCATTCTAGTATAGAAAATAACAAGTCCTATTCCTGCTCTATAATAGGTTGATTTTCCATAACCACAAGAGCCACCTGAGCCATTTATACTTTGTGGCTTTGCAATATTAAATATTAAATTTAAAAATTTGCCATAGTTGTTGTTTTCTACATCATTCATGCTAATTGGTCCAGTTAAGCCTGTTGTATTTTTATCTTGAAAACTAATGAAGGTATTTGTTTCTTGTTTTTCATATTTTTGGGCTATTTTACTACCTATTTCTCCTAATTTTTCATTTAATTTTTGTTCTTCAAATTTACCGGTTTGAATGTGAATGTCTACATTTGGTACATTGGGTAATTTGGCATCTAAAGAATTTTGAATAGCTTCTCTTGTTAATAAATCTAAAATAGGCATTTCATTGTTTTGCATTGCTTTTAATAAGGAGCTTCCTGATAGTCCCATGAATTGATTTTCTAGTATTTTGTAATCTAATTCCATTTTATTCCTCTTTCATATTTTGGGTAAATATTTTTCTATCTTTATTACCTGTATTTGGAACATAAATATGTAGTCCTACAATGTCTGTTGCATAATTTAAGTTTGTTCTTAGGTCTGCACTTTTTTCTTTGGTTACAGTAGATTTTCCGTCTATCATATAGATAAATAATTTTGGTTTTTTTATTTGTTCTATGGTACCTGGTTTGTTATTTTCGTAGTAATAAGCATTATCTACTGCTTTTTTATTTCTTAAAATACCAAAGTCTATCACACCTTGGCGTGCTTTTTTTCTTTTGGCACGGTTTACTTTGTGTATATTTAACTCTCCAATTTTCATTTGTTTTGTGCTATTGTCGTTAATAATTACAACATCCCATTTGCTTTTGTTTTCTTCTTGCATCCATTCAATAAATTCATTAATATGACCATAAAAGTTGTCATTTTCATAAAATTTCATTTTACTTAATAGCTGACTTTGTATGGTTTCAAAGTCAATATTGCTATAAATATAGTTTTCATCTATTTTGTTCTCTTGCATTTTTTCTTTTTGTATTAAATTTTGTATAAATTGTATGGCAATGTCTAAGTTTTCTTTTTGTATTCTAAGGTCATCTTGTAATACTATGGTTTGATTATCTACTTTTTCATAGGTTGCACCACATCTAACAGCATTTTTTGATTTGTTTTTAGAGGTTAATAAAAATTTGGTAATATACGAACTTTGTATTTTTGGTGCATATTCAGATGGTTTTACTCCTAGGTCGAACTTTTTTAGGTCTTGCCTTAATCTATGTTCAATATGTGCTATTTCTCTAAATTTTTCTAAGGTTTCATTTGGTAACCAAATGCGTGGTAATAGTTCATAATTTGTTCTATAACCAAACCATCTTCCCATTTGCATTAAAGAGTCTACTTGAGATACGCTTCTTGCAAAGTAGGAAGAGGTTAATCCTTCTATGGTTAATCCTCTTGCTAAGGTATTTCCCCCAATTACAATCATTCCACTTGCAAAATCTATGCTTTCTTCTTTTGGATAGGCTAACCTGACAAAGTCTCCATTTTCATCTAGTCCTTTTTTATTGTTGCTGTTATCTATTAAAATGTGTATTCCTTTATGAAATTCTAATTTTCCTGTTTCAGATATGTTAATACGTGATACTGGAGAATTAATTATTTGCTTTATTTCCTCTTGTATTTGTTCAAATTTAGGGTAATTTAATACTTTATGTTGGTTATCTTCGTTATAGTTTGGCAGAATTTCATAGAATTTCTTTTGGGTTAAATGTTTTATTTCGGTTTGATAAACTTGCTCACATTTTTGGCATAATGTTTCTTTATTTTGTATAAACCAATCATTAATTACATTCCATGTAGTAGAATGAACTAATTGTTTTGCATCTGTATGTATTAGCATACTAACTGGTTTTGTGGATTTTCTGTATCTTTGTATGGCAAGTGTGCATATAAACCAACAAATTGCATTTTCTAATGATTTTGGAAAAGCAAATTGCGAACTTGTTAAGTTTTTCATGTTATCTAATTCTATCGTAGTTATTTCATTTTTAATTGGTAAGCCATCTATCATGTCATCTCCATTTCCAAATATTTCACTTGCTCCAATGTATTGTTTTGATTTTGGAAGGGAAATAATAAAGTTTCTTGGGTATAGGCTTTCTTTTCCATTTTCATTTAAAAAGTTACCATAAGGAGTGGCAGTATAGCTAATGTAGTTCATTGCTTTAAATTCATTATAATTGACAATCTCCGTAATTAATTTGTTAATGCTAGAGCGTTTTTGTGCCTCTTTTTTTCCAGTGTTTAAACTTGCTTGGTCTGCTTCATCATCTATCATTAATATTTTCATTTTTTGTTTGGTTAGTTTACTAGTTGAGTCTATTAACCACTTTTTTAGGTTTTCAAGACGTTGTCCATTTTTTAAACATACTTTTACAATTCTTGCTCTTTCATTTTCTAGTATTCCATTGATATCTGCTTCTTTTTCATCTCCAATAAATTTCCATTGTATATTAGAAGCTTCTGAATACTCAATATCTGACCTTAGTCTGTCGTGGTTTTGCTTTTGTAGTGATACTATGGTGCCTGGTAACATAACAAAAATGTTAAATCCTATATCTGCTCCCATAGTAATAATAGATTCAATATTCATTGTTTTTCCAGATTGTACATACCCCATAACTAATCCTTTTCCTGGTTCTTGCTCATAGGATTCTAACTTTAGCCTATCTAATATTTTTTGTGCACTAGTTTCGCAATTTTTTATTGTTTCTAGTCCAAATTTCTTTAACTTATTTCTTTCAAATACTTTCCATGCACTTCTTGGAGATTCTGGTATCTTAATATTATTGTTTACATCTTCACTATAAATATAGCCAGTTGCAGCTTGTGTGTCGTCTTCGATTTTTTTCATATAGGCTACTAAGTCAGCCCACTTTTCTTTGTAGTCTTCTGGATATAATACATCGTAAGTTGTTTGTTCTTTGCACATGGTTTTGATTTGTTCCCATGACATTCCTGTTTTTCTAAATCTATCAATCATTTCAATACATATATCGTATTTTGTAAGTATATCAAATTCCATAAATAAGCCCTTCTTTCCCAAATAAATGTTTTTTATTAGCAATCATATCATATATGATGCAAATTCTCAACATTTATTTACATTTTTTTAACTTATTATTAAAATTTATTTACTGTTTAGATTAGTTTTATTACTAAGGCATAATATAATATTAGTTTAAACAGTAACAAAATTTATATTTATTTGTGTAATTACAGTAGAATTTAGCATACATTATATTGGGTGATTTTATGAGAAAAAATAGAATTTTAGAGATTGTTCCAACAGATAAAAGTTATGGCTATACTACTTTAATGCAGAATATACAAGAATTACAAAGTGTTTATCCATTTTTAGAAGTGGGAAAAATAGGATATAGTGTTTTAGGAAAACCGCTTCCTTATATTAAAATAGGAAACGGTGAAAAGCAAGTTTTATATCATGGTGCCATTCATGCAAATGAGTGGATTGTTTCAGTTTTGCTTATGAAATTTATAGAGAATTTCTGTATAGCTTATGACTCTAATACTTCCATCTATGGTTATTCTGCTAGGGAGTTATGGGATCAAGTTTCTTTGTATATTATACCAATGTTAAATCCAGATGGTGTGGATTTGGTTACTCATCATATTGATGTAACTAGTGAGATTTATAGCAATTTTTTGGCAATTGCAAGTAATTTTCCTTCAATTCCATTTCCTGATGGTTGGAAGGCAAACTTCACTGGTGTGGATTTAAAAAACTACCAACCAGTTTGCAAAGCCTTGTAGTTATTGATTTACAAAGCTTTGCTTAATTTATAAGTTTTATGATTTTTTAGCATTTTTAGCTTATTTTTAATGTTTGATTGTTAATTGATTGTTCATCAATCAATTCCTCAATTTTGATAAATTCATCCAAATTTTCATTGATAGAATTTAGTTTAGAAAAGTTAAAATAGATATACACATTTTTGACTTTATCAATCTCAATTTTGTTGATTAGTCTGTATAGATACATTTTATCTATTTGCTCTAATTTCAAAAAATTTTCTATTAATTCATCTAATTCTTTTTCTTTTTTTGTTTTGTTTTTCGTGCTTATTTTATCTTCTGTTCCAATTAGTTTTTGTTCTAATTCTTCTTTTTGTTTCATTAGATTTGTCCTGTCAAATATAAACTTTTGTGATACTCTAATGTAATCTTCTTCAAGAATTATGCCTTGTAATTTGTCCATATACATCTTGTCTAAGTTTTTATTAATCACACTAATTTCTTTCTCTATTTTTTCTATTTTCTTCTTAAAGCTTTCTCTAATATCAAGTGTTTTATTTTGATATTTTTCATAAACACTATAAAAAATTTCTTTGTCTGCATATATCTGACAGATTTTTTTTACCACATAAATAATATGATTTTCAAATCTTTCGTAGTTAATACTTAATGGATAGCATCCTCTTTTTTTATGGTCGCTACAAGTTATATATGGATGTGATTTTGCATTTCTTTTTGAATTCTTTTTAAGCACAATTTGCAGTTTTCTTTTGCAATGATAACAATAAAGTAATCCTCTTAATAAGTAATCATATTTTAGCTTTGTGTTTGTTCCTCTTTTTTCAAGAATACATTGTACTTTTTCAAAGATGTTTTTGTCTATGATAGGTTCGTGTGTACCATTTACTCTTATTTGATTTTCTTTTTCTACAGTTCTTATTTTATGTACTTTGTATGAAACAACGGATTTCTTATTTTGGACTGTGTTTCCAATATACACTTCATTTTTTAACATGTTGCATAAGGTAACTTCATTCCATGAATAGTTTATTTTGTTTTCATGCGACTTCGCTTGCATATAGCCGTGGACACGAAATCAAAGATTTCGACCACGTCTTATCTTGTACTAATCCAGTTTTTCTATAACCAGTAGGGGATAAGTAATGGTTGCTATTTAAGTAATTAATTATTTCGACACTCCCATGCCCATTTGCATACATATCAAATATTTTCTCTACAATGTCTTTAACATTCTCATCTATAATTAGCTTATTCTTTATACTAGGATGCCTTTTATATCCGATATGCTGGAATACTACATAGATACTCTCCGTTCTTTTGTTTTTCCTTATAGACGCTTCTAATTTTCTTTGATATGTCCTTAGCATAATAGTCATTCATAATTGCTTTAAAAGGCGTTATATCGTTATTTGTGCTATCAATATAGGTATCTATACCATCTGTTATTGCAACATATCTAATATTATTTTGAGGGAAGTAATTTTCAATGTAATGTCCAGTTTTTATATAGTCCCTTCCAAGCCTTGAAAGGTCCTTGGTTATAACCATATTAATAATTCTGTTTTCAATGTCTTGTAGCATTTCATTGAAACTGGGTCTATCAAATGTAGTTCCAGATATACCATCATCAACATATTCTTTAATTAAAGTTAAATTGTTCTCCTTTACATATCTTTGCAAAATATTTCTTTGATTACCAATACTTTCACTTTCTTGCTTGTCGCCATCTTCTCTAGATAATCTTATATATAGTCCGTACCTTGAAGTTTTGACTATTTAAGTCTAGCATCTCCCCTCCTATCCGTAATCATCTACAAGTACTATTTTAACGTGCTCTATTATATTAAGTCAAATGTTAGCGAAAGATTTTCTTGAGCTTTACAGTTGACTTATGCAAAATTTAGATTTTCTTATGAACATAGTGAATTAGAAAATCTTAATTCTGTATTTGCAAATATTATTTCATTTTCGTAAAAGTTACCTTTTATTAGTTTTTAAGTTTTCAATATAATCTTTAAAGACTAAACCTATTGTTTCTTTCACCTCCTGTTTTTCTTTTGAAAAAATACAATATGTATTAAATTCTAATTTATCTATCTTTATTTCTGTTTTATCTTTATTCACATTGACATTCGCTCCTTTACACTTTTATTAAACTCTTATATTACAGATTATTAAAGAAAATGGCTTGTTATGACACTTGATTACAAGTGTATTTGTCAATGTACTTTTTTAGTCTCTCTACTAGATAAGTGTCCTCAAAATCTAAAAAGTGAGTAATTTTTGAAAAAAACTTAAAAAATTTTTATCCCTCTACTATATAGGTTCCAAAATGAGATATAAAATGTTAACTTTTTTAGAAATTTTTTACCCTTCTAATATATAAATGCCACCGTTTTATTAAAAAGGTATAATTTTTGGAAAAGTTTTTATAGTTAAATTCATAATTACATTTACATATTTTCATATACTTTTTATAAAAAATATGCTAAAATATAGCCATAATTTATTGGAGGGAATATGCATGACTGATGAACAATATATTGATATAGCAATTGACATTTCTAAAAAAGCAAAATATCCTTATGGTGCTATAGTAGTAAAAAATGATGAAATAATAGGTAGAAGTGATGATAGAACATTAATGGAAAATAGTATGTATTCTCATGCTGAATTAGAAGCAATAGAAAGCGCTTCTAAGAATAAAAATCTTTATAGTGATTTGAAAGGTGCAATAATGTATGTATCTTGTGAACCTTGTATGATGTGTATGGGAGCAATACTTTACGAGCAATTTTCTAAAATTGTTTATGCAGCTACATTACAAGATAGCAATGACAACTATTGCCCTGAGATGATTACAGATATAGATATATTGGCAAAGTATGGATATGATAAAATTGATATTATAAAAGGCTTGCATAGAAATCAAGCAATTGAAGTACTGAAGCAACATAAAGAGAATGTAAAAAATAGAATTTTAATTACAGGTGCAGTTTTAGCTTCAAATAATAATTCAATTGAAACATACAACAAAATTATTTCATTAATTGATACAGATAAATATTTAGTTTCTAGTCCAATAGATACAATGCAATTCAAAGGCAATGATTGTGAAAGATATGAAAGAGCAATGAATTTATTGAGAGATACAAAAATGATCATTGCAGAAATGAGCAATGTATCAACGGGGCAAGGAATGGAATTACAAGAAGCTGTTAATCTACATATTCCTATATTAGTTATAGCGAGAAATGGTAGTAAAGTATCTAGTTTAGTCAAAGGATGTAAAAATGTTAAAAATATCATTTTTTATGATGATATAGATGAAATTAAATACAAAATCGAAGAATTTATAAAGGAAAATGATATATGAAGGTTTTAATTTTAAGTTTTAGTTCTAACCAAGTAAATGAAGATAGTTTTATACCTAACAAAATTGGTCTAACATTTGCTTGTATAGAAGAGTGTGAAAAACAATTAAAAGAATTAAATTATGAATATGAACATATTTGTATAAATAAATAGAATATAAAAAAATGTCTTGCTTGTGGAAAAAGAGGTTGGGGAATTTGCTTAGATGAGCATATATGCATACAAAGAGATGATTTCAATGAAGTTTATAGATATATGGATAATTTTGATGCTTATATATTTATATCTCCAGTATATTTTCATGAAATGAGTGAATCAGCTAAAACATTTTTTGATAGGTTAAAAAGATTTGATACTTTTAATGATAATTCAAAAATAAAAGGAAAGAAAGTAATATGTATGGCTTGTGCTGACGGCAGTGGTAGTGGTACAGAAGAAACATTAATGGCATTTGACACATTAAATTACTTTTTGAAAACTAAAATGATTGGAAGAATACCAGTTACTAAATTTTCTTTTGAACAACAAAAGGAAGAAATCGACAAAGCCATAAATTTATTAAAATAAATTAAAGAGTATATTATAAATCCTATATAAAATTTATAATATACTCTTTAAATATAGCAATACAATCATTTACATACACATTCTAATATTAAATTTACTACATCTGAAAAGTTATTTTTATAGAAATTTTCGTTTTTTAGCATATTTATAATTTATTTGTAGTATAACGTGCTCAAATTAATTTTTCAGACCTTTTTAAAAATATTTTACATATTTTGTAAAAAGAAAAATAGAGCCACGCTCTAAGAACATAGCTCCGCAAAAGAATTCTCTTTTTCTCTATAATATATATTATATGCTATTAGTATACCAATTGTCAATAATTTTAGTCAAAAAATTCAAACTTGTTTGTACTAATTCATTTGTATTATAATAATCAATATGATGTTCAATTCTATCTTTTAATTCATGTAATATTTCTGTTTGATGTTTTAAAACTCCTTCACTTGTCATAATATTTTTGTTTAGATATAATAAGGTTATTAATTGCTTCATTCTAATATTTGATAATTTATTTTCTCTTACTTTTTTAGAAAGACCTATTTTTGCTACGTCATTAAGAACTCTGTAATTTGCAGTATATTTTGATGTATATGCTTTTAAATCGTTTATTATACAATTATTGTGAGCACATGCATTTCTTAGTTCTCTAACATCCATTAACATATATGATTCGTCCACCATTTTCCTATCATTTAATTTATTTGCAACAAATCTGTAAAATTTAATAAATCTTCCAAATGGAATGATTTCTACAAACACCCAGATAGGATATTCTCCATCATATTTTGCTACTAAGTCACCACAATAAGTACTAGTCCTATTTTTATTTAATTCATTTTCAAAATAGTCATATTCATTCTTAGATTTTAAATTTTGTATGTATTCTTCAACTATAGTATAACCATCTTTACTAGTATTTTCTATTTTAGATAATAATTTAACTTTAGCATAATGTTCTAAATCTAAAACTATACTTAACATTGTTTTTCTAATTCTCATGTCTATAATGGATAAGTCTGTTAACATTTTAAAATCCAAATTTATATATTTTCCATAATTTTTTCCATTTTCATATTTAGGAAAATTTTTTCTATATGAAACTAATTTAAAATAGTTATTATTTTCTTTCAAGTACTTTTGAGCATCTTCTATAGAAGTTAACTCAAATTTAACTCCTTTTTCTTCTAAATGTTTTATTAATTCTTCTGCATTTAACATTGGTTTTTGTTCT
>CAMSEM010000020.1 GCA_947057505.1 uncultured Clostridium sp.
ATTTCGGAAATCTCCACCGTATTTCCGAACAGATTCTTTTTGCCCTCCGAAGCCCTCCCTTCTTCTTTGAATTTTCTACCGCCTCAGTATTTTGAAAACAAGAAAACAAATACTATTAGGAGAATTTAACTTAAAAGTACTAAATATTTACTATATTTTTGTATGATAAAATATAATATAATATAATTTTAATAGTTACTAGGAGGTAATATATGCAAAAACCTGAGCTCTTATCACCTGTGCGGAGATTTTAATTGTTTAAAAGCTGCTGTTCAAAATGGCGCTGATAGTGTTTATTTTGGTGCAGAACAATTTAATGCTAGAATGTATGCACACAACTTTAGCATGGAAGATATCAAAGAAGTAATTCAATATTGTAAAATAAGAAATGTAAAAACACATTTAACTTTAAATACTTTAATTAAAAACTCTGAGTTTGAAGATAGCATTAAGGTCGTAAAAGCTGCTTATGAGGCTGGTATAGATGCAATTATTGTACAAGATTTAGGCTTAGCCAAATTTATTATGGAACATTTTCCAGATTTGCCAGTTCATGCAAGCACGCAAATGACTGCACATAATTTGCAAGGTGTTTTAGAATTAGAAAAATTAGGATTTAAAAGAATTGTACTATCTCGTGAATTATCAATTAACGAAATAGAATATATTTGTCAAAATACAAATGTGGAAATTGAAACTTTTATTCATGGTGCCTTATGTATTTGTTATTCTGGTCAATGCTTATTTTCTAGTGTTGTTGGTGGTCGTTCTGCTAACCGTGGAAAGTGTGCTGGACCTTGTAGATTGCCATATGAGCTATTATCACAAAATGACGAAACCAAACAAATAAACACTTTAGGGAAAGGCTATTTGCTTAGTCCTAAAGATTTATGTGGGCTCGCTTACCTTCCACGCTTAATTCGTGCTGGTGTGAAGTGTTTTAAAATTGAAGGTCGTATGAAAAGCCCTGAATATGTTGCAACAGTTACAAGAATTTACCGTAAATATATTGATATGGTTTTGAATGAAGAAGAGTTCTTAATTGATGAAAAAGATGTTAATGATTTAATGCAAGCATTTAATAGAGGTGGATTTTCGAATGGTCATTTAGATAGTAAACCTAATAAACAACTTATTTTCCCTGAAAAGCCAAGTAATATTGGTATTTATCTTGGTAAGGTAAAAAAGTTTAATGGTAATAAAGGTCATATTACTTTAACTTTGGAAGAAGATTTACATGTTGGAGATTCAATTTCAGTTGCTAGAGAAAGTTCTACCTACTTTGTTTCTGAATTAATGAATAAAAATGCTAACTTAAAATCTGCTTGCATTGGTGATACTGTAACTATTGGTCGTATGAAGGGAAACATTGGAGTTGGAGATAAAATTTATCGTATTAGTAGTAAAAGCCTTACAGATAAAGCCAAGAGTTCTTATGAAAATGTAGAAAATATAAAAATCCCATTAAATTGTGTAGTAACTATAAAAAAAGATGTTCCTATCAAAATGGAGATATTTACAAGTAACGAATTGTGTTCTAATACAATTTACCACAATGTTCGTTTTGAGATATGTTCTAATATTGTACCTATTGAAGCATTAAAAACGCCTATTAGTGTAGAAAGAGTAGTAACACAAATTTCTAAAACAAATAATACCCCTTATGTTTTTCAAAATATTACTGTTCTTTTAGATGATGGATTATATGTACCAAGTATTAGTACTTTAAATGATTTACGAAGAAAAGCCTTAGAAAAATTAGAAGAACAAGTTATGGAAAAAACAAGAAGAAAACCTATTGTTTTAGAGCAAAAAAAGGAAGAAACCATTACCTATATACCTGTAATGGAACATCCTAAGATTTCACTTTTTTTACGTGAACTACATAAAGATTATGATTACTCGCAATTATCTAAAGATAAAATTAATAGAATATACCTTGCTTTAAAACTATTTGTCAATAAAGAGTATGAGGATATTATTACATACCTAGCTGAAAATTATAACTTATATATTTATATGCCTTCTATTATTAAAGCTAATTATAAAAATATTATTTTAAATTCTTTAGATAATATAACTACCAAATTTAATATAAAAGGTTTTGTTATTTCTAATTTGGGAGACTTTGAATTTTTAGAAAACTATCATCATAACTATGATTTTGTTGGAAATTATTCTTTAAACGTTTTTAATAACCATACTTTAGAGGAGTATAAAAAAATAGGTGTTAATCAAATTACCTTATCTAGAGAATTAAATTTTGAAAGTTTAAACGAAATATTAAAGATTAGCAATTTAGATACTGAATTAATTGTATATGGTAACCTTCCTATTATGGCAACAAACTATTGCTTTTTAGGTAAAACGAATTTCTGCTACCCAGACTGTGGAAGTAGTTGTAGCAAAAACAATACATATTATTTAAAAGATAGGCTTCGGTTACAAGTTTAGGCTTATTCCAGATAGTACCCAAACAGTTACTTTAATTTGCAATAGTAAAACTCTTTCTATTGCTACCAAAGATTTGCCAGTTACTTCTGTGAGAGTTGATATGCTTGATGAGGATATTGCTGAAATTAATGCGGTTATTGATAGTGCTTATAACAGAGAAAAATTAGAAGGTAAACAATATACCAATGGAAATTTGTTCAAAGAGGTTTAAAAAATACTCACTTCGTTTGAAGTGAGCATTTTTTATGCAATTTGGTTCTAATATTCGGTTTTTAAATGTTTCTATACATTTCTTCCTAATTTCTTGCAGTCAAACTAATCATTAAATCTTTGTTATCATCTTCTGCCGCTTTGTTTTTACGTATCATGCCACATTTTTGGCAACGATACACAATGACATAGCCTTTTTTACTATCTAATTCTACACGTATTGGTTCTAATAGTCCATGGCATGTTTCTTCCCTATCTCCGCGGATTAATATCTACATGTTTAGAGTACAAACATTTATTACAGTGATTACGGCAAGTATATCCTAATTTTTGTACTTTGTTTCCACAATGTTCACATATGAAGTTTTCATCTATTTTAGTAAATTTTCTTCCCATTTTTTTCCTCTTTTTATTTTTATTAAGAATATTATTCATCATAGAGCAATATATATGTTAGTTTTTAAGCGAGTTAAGGTGGGGACCAACAAGGTAGAAACCGTTAATGGATTGCACGGATACCAATTTAATATATGAGTTGCAATCCAATTACGGTTTCTTCGCAGTTGGGGCGAGCAAAAAACTAACATATATATTGCTATGATTAAAGTATATTCCTTATTAATACTCAAAAATGCTTCCACCAATAAATTCTCTTAATAGTGAATTGGCTGGCACATACTTGTCATCAATATCTTCAAAATACTTTAAGAATCCTAATAAGCGTTTTGCTTCTGCATATTCCACATAAGAATTGTCTATTTCTTCTAGTAAAGGCACAATGTATTTTTTTAATACACATAGTTCATAAATTAGAGAGGTGTTAAAGGTGCTATCTGCATCGTCTTGGAATGGGAAAATGTGCTTCTTTTCTCCTCTGTTTACAGAGTTCCAAATTTGTAAGGTATGCATTGCAGTGTATCCTCTAAAGTTATGGTCTCTAACCATTCTTCTAATTAATCTACTATCTGTTGTGGAAATGCGGTTATAGTAATCTATATTTAATACAGTTAGTGCACTAATATAAATTTTGTATTTTCTATTTTTAGGTATTTTTTCAGTTAATTTGTCGTTTAGGCAGTGAATGCCCTCAATTACTAGAACTTCGTCTTCTGCCAATTTCATGGTTTCACCATTATATTTTTTTGTACCATCTTTAAAGTCAAATGTTGGGCATAAAATTTCTCCACCATTTAATAAGGTTGTTAAATGGTCATTAAATAAGTCTAAATCAATTGCTTCTAAACATTCAAAATCATATTTTCCATTTTCATCTAGTGGTGTATCTTCTCTTTCTACAAAATAATTATCAACTGATATGGTAACTGGTTTTAACCCATTTAATCTTAACTGAATTCCTAAACGTTTTGCAAAAGTAGTTTTACCAGAAGAAGATGGCCCAGCTATTAATACTACTTTTACATTTTTTTTATTTACAATATTGTCTGCAATATCTGATATTTTCTTTTCATGTAATGCTTCTGCAAGCATTACTACTTGTGCTGTATTCTCTTTTCTAATTTGACTGTTTAATTTGTATAATGTATTAATATTTAATACACGATGAATATCTTTATATTCATCTAATGCAGAAATAAGTTTTTTACTTGCTTTCCCTTTTTCAAGTATATATGGATTTTCCTTTCCTGGATATCTAAGTAAAAATCCATCATTATATAATAGTAATTCATATGCTTGTGCAAATCCTGTTGAATTTGGCATTACTCCATAAAAGTAATTATAATAATCTTCACAAAAATATAAAGATACTTCATCTTTTTGCTTATTATCTAATTGTAATTTTCCTTTTAATGTTTTTTCTTTTTCATAAAATTTTTCAGCATCTTCTTTGCTCATTTCTATTTTTGTAATTGGTAAGTTCTTTTGAATAATTTCTTGCATTTTTTTGCTTACTTTTTCTATCATGCCTCTTGTTAATTTCATATTATCTACTTCACAATACATAGCATTTGTTAGCTGATAATTTACTGAAAGAAGAGCTCTTGGATAACATTCTTGAAATGCTTTACTCATAATGTATAAAATTCCTCTAATATAAATTCTTCTTCCATCTCTTGATGTTACATCTATAAAGTTTATTTTATCATTTTCTGTTGGGATATAATCCAAGCTTTTGATTTCATTATTTACATCGCATGCTATCACTTTTTCATCTTTTGTTATCTCATTTTTAAATATTTCTGCAACAGATTTCATTTCATCTGCTATTTGCATTTTTTGTCCATTAAGTAGTATTTCCATACCATCTTTCCTTTCTATTCTTGTAGCATTTATGAAAAATATTATTTTTTCATTTTAACAAGTTTAGTCTATTTATATTTTATGCTTATATTTTTTCTTCTAAAACTTTATTTCATTTTTTCTTTCATGTTAACAAGTGCATTTAATGCATCTATTGGAGTTAGTTCATTTAAATTGATTTTGTCTAATTCATGTGCTATTTCTGCTAATTTGTAGTTATATAAATCTAATTGACCTGCAGCTACTTTTTTGTTTTCTTTTTGCTGTGCTTTATCTCCCAAGGCACTTTTTCTTTCTAATGATTTTAATATTTCATTTGCCCTTTTAGTAACTATTTGTGGAACTCCTGCAAGTTTTGCAACATGCACACCATAACTTTCATCTGTTCCCCCAGATACAATTTTTCTTAAGAAGATAATGTCTTCTCCTTTTTCTCTAACAGCAATAGAATAGTTTTTAACTCCTTCTAGTTTTTCTTCTAATGAAGTTAATTCGTGATAATGTGTTGCAAATAAAGTTTTAGCACCACATTTTTCTTTATCACAAATATATTCTGCTACTGCCCAAGCAATAGAAAGCCCATCATAAGTAGAGGTTCCTCTTCCTATTTCATCTAAAATAACTAAACTATTACTGGTTGCTTCTTTTAAAATTGTAGCAACTTCCATCATTTCTACCATAAAGGTACTTTGCCCCATACTTAAATCATCAGATGCACCTACTCTAGTAAATATTTTGTCTACTACTCCTATTTTAGCATAAGATGCTGGCACAAAGCTTCCAATTTGAGCCATTAAAGTAATGATTGCAACTTGCCTCATATAGGTAGATTTACCTGCCATATTTGGTCCTGTAATAATTGCTAATCGGTTACTATTTTTGTCTAAGTATGTATCGTTTTCAACAAAGCTACCACTTGGTAATATTTTTTCAATAACAGGATGCCTTCCATCTTTTATATCGATATCTCCACTATTATCTACAATCGGCATAATATAGTTCATTTCATCTGCCACCACTGCAAGGGATGTAAGTGTATCTAATGTAGATATAATAGCAGCTGATTTTTGCACTCTAGTAATTTGTTTTTCTATTTGATCACGTATCTCACAAAATGCATTGTATTCCAAATTTACTACTTTTTCTTCTGCACCTAATATTTCATTTTCTACTTTCTTTAATTCTTCTGTTACATATCTTTCACAATTTGCTAAGGTTTGCTTACGAATGTAGCGTTCTGGTACCATACTTAAATTTGATTTTGTTACTTCTATAAAATAGCCAAATACTTTATTAAAGCCTACTTTTAATGCTTTAATTCCTGTTGCTTCTCTTTCTTTTGCTTCTATTTCTAGTACCCAATTTTTACCTTCAGTTGTAGCTTTTTTTAAGTGATCAATTTCTTCGTTATATCCTAGCTTTATAATTCCACCTTCTTTTACACTAATTGGTGGGTCATCTATAATAGAATTTTCTATTATTTCATATACATCTTCTAAAACATCTAATTCTTCATATAAATTTTTCAAAAGTGGTGCATTAGTTTTTGCTAAAGTTTGTTTTACATCTGGCAACTGTTTTACCGAATTTTTAAGAGAAATTAAATCTCTTGCATTAGCACTTCCATATGAAATTTTTCCTGCTAGTCTTTCTATATCATACACTTTTTTTAAGCTTTCTACTACATCCCCTCTTAAAATAATATCTTCTTTTAATTCTTTTACTGCATTTAGTCTTTCATTAATTCTATTTACATCAATTAGTGGATCGTTTAGCCATCTGCGTAGTAGCCTTCCTCCCATAGAGGTTGAAGTTTTATCTAACACCCAAAGTAGAGTTCCCTTTTTGCTTTTATCTCTTAGTTTTTCTGTAATTTCTAGGTTTCTTCTAGCATTTACATCTAAGTTCATATAATGCATGGTATTGTATATATGTATTTTTCTAATATATTCTAGATTGTTTTTTTGTGTTTGTTTTAAATAATTAAGTAATCCATTACTTGCTGCTATACAAAATAGTTTATCTTCTATTTGTTCTAGTTTTTGCTCGTTTTCATCTACTACCTCATATTTTTCTTTAAATACTTCTGGCATATCTGGTTCAAAATTTTTATCTTCTAATTTAGAGATATACATTGGAAATCTTTCTCGTATTTTGCTAATTTCTATGCTTGACTCATACATCATAAAGTTTACTACAATTTCAGCTGGAGAATATCTTGAAATTTCATCTAGCAAAGTAGCAAAATTGTTTTGTTCTTTTATTTGTGTAGTTTTAAAATCACCTGTTGTTAAGTCACATACAGCTAGTCCATAATATATACCATTTTTGTAAACAGACATAATATAGTTATTTTTCTTTTCTTCTAGTAGATTGCTTTCCATTACTGTTCCAGGTGTTACAACACGAATAACTTCTCTTTTTACCATTCCTTTAGCTTGTTTTGGATCTTCTACTTGTTCACATATAGCTACTTTGTAACCTTTTTCTATTAATCTTGCTATATAGGTTTCTGCTGCATGAAAAGGTATACCACACATCGGTGCCCTTTCAGCTTGACCACAATCTTTTCCTGTTAAGGTTAATTCTAATTCTCTTGATGTAGTAATGGCATCATCAAAAAACATTTCATAAAAGTCGCCTAAACGATAAAATAAAATGCAGTCTTTGTATTCTTCTTTTGTTTGTAAATAATGTTGCATCATAGGTGAGTATTCTGCCATGTATATTCTCCTTTCAAGTACCACATATGTTCTGAAATAATTTTTAGTGGCACTGTTTTTCCAATTAATTCTTCGTTTCCTTCTATTACTACTACCTTATTTGAGTCAGTTCTTCCCATTAACATTTTATCATTTGTTTTGCTTCTTCCTTCTATTAAAACGTTTTGCACAGTTCCTACATACTCTTTGTTTTTATTAGCAATTTGTTCTTCTACTAATTGTTTCAATTTATCAAAACGTTTATGTTTTACTTCCTCTGGAATTTGATTTTCCATTTTATCACCAGGAGTTCCTACTCTTCTAGAATAAATAAACATATATACTTGCTCAAAGTTTACTTTTCTTACTACATCTAAGGTATCTTCAAAATCTTCTTCGGTTTCGCCTGGAAAGCCTACAATGATATCTGTTGAAAGTGTAAGATTAGGTATTTGTTTCTTCATTTTTTCTACTAGGTTTAAATATTGTTCTTTGGTATATTTTCTATTCATTACTTTTAGTACATTACTACTACCAGACTGTAATGGCAAATGTACCAATTTGCATACTTTTTCGCAGTCACGTATTGCTTCTATTACATCATCAGTAAAATCTTTTGGATGTGGAGAAATAAAACGAATTCTTTCTATTCCTTCTATTTTATTAATTGCTCTAAGTAAGGTGGCAAAAGAGTTTACTCCTTCATAGGTTTCAAATTGCATACCGTTTTCTCTTTCTACTCGTAAATATGAATTTACATTTTGCCCTAAAAGCATAATTTCTTTATAACCTTGTTTTGCTAAGTCCTTTACTTCTTCTAAAATATCTTTTGGCATTCTGCTTCTTTCTCTTCCTCTTACATATGGCACAATGCAGTAACTACAAAAATTGTTACAACCATTCATAATAGTTACAGAGGCTTTGATGTTATCTTCTCTTTTAATTGGAAGCCCTTCAATAATTTCTCCATCTATATCTAAAATGTCTTCTATTCTTTTTCTGTCATTTAAAATTTGATATAAATCAGTAGGAAATTCATGTAGTGTGTGGGTACC
Organism: uncultured Clostridium sp.; assembly: GCA_947057505.1. Lineage (GTDB taxonomy): Bacteria > Bacillota > Clostridia > TANB77 > CAG-508 > CAG-273. The sequence goes on from CAMSEM010000020.1 coordinate 8,681, forward strand.
AAAGATAATATCAAAAAATGGATAGCTTTTTTCTAACTTTTCTACTATATGTTTTTCTTGCATCATGCAACCACAAATAGCAATAATCGTTCCATATTCTTCTTTATATTTTTTAACTTCTCCTAATTTTCCAAATAATCTATCTTCTGCATTTTCTCTAACACAACAAGTATTAAACACAATTAGGTCTGCTTGCGCTAAGTTTTCTACTTTGGTATAGCCCATTTGTTCCATCATGCCACATAACTTTTCAGAATCATTTTCATTTAATTGGCACCCCATTGTTAAAATACTATATTTTAAATTTTTACCTTGGTTGATTTGTGCTACTTTTTTCATATCTTCTAATTGATTTTTTATATCTCTATTAGCCACTACTATTCCTCCTACTATTTTTGTTAAACGCCAGTCTTATTTTATACCAAAATGTCACTTTTTGCAAGTTAGGTATAGAATTATTTTATATAAATACGTTAAAAAATCTATATATTACTAAGTTTTGAAGTGTGTAGGCATTTAAATTGTGATTTATCACAATTTAAATAGCAGAGCATCATCCTTTGAAACAAAGCATACTTTGTCTCAAAAGCGTAAAAACTAATAATATATTAGTTGCATTTTGAATAACATATAGGTTTCTAAGCATAAAAAAATTAGTGTAAAATAATTCACACCAACTTTTTATACCATATGATGACTCCTTCTTATTGAAGACCATATTTTTTCTTGAATTTATCTGCTCTACCACCAGTTGTTTCTCTTTTTAAGTTTCCAGTCCAGAATGGATGACATTTTGAGCAAACATCAACTTTCATATCTGCTTTTGTTGAATTTGTTTTCATTTCATTTCCACAAGCACATGTAATTGTTGCTTCTGTATAGTTTGGATGTATTCCTTCTTTCATTTTATATTCACCTCTTCTTTATTTTTATTCATAAACTATTTTCTATCATAACATAGTTTTTATTAATTTTCAAGTATTTTTGCTTTTTGATTACATATTTCTTTTTTCATTATCAATTTGTTCTTGTACATATTGTGCTGAAGCTCTTACCTCGTCTTCCATAGATGCTTTATGAACAATTTTATTAATAACGTTAAATAAACATGCTATAATCAAAACAAATAATAATATTTTTTTCCATATTTTAGCTATCATTTGCTTTTCTCCTAACTTCAAATACTGTACTTACTATTATACTATATTTTTTCAAAATGTCAATGGGGTAAAATTGCTTATACCCTTTGAGCGCTATTTTTCCATAATCATATTTATTGGTTGTCACCTATAAAAATTTGTAATATAGAATTTTGTGACTTAAATTTTTCTATTTTTTAATTTCATTTTTTAACATTTTTTCAAAAAATAGTATCAATATTTTTTCTATTTTTGAAAATAATAATAAGTGAAAATATTATATATAGGAGAAAAATCATGCAAAAATATGGTAAATGGATTTTAATTTTGATTGGTATTATTGCAATTATTGCTGCTATTTATTTCTTTTTATTTTCAAATAATAATCAAAATACTCCGCCTCCTGAAGCAGAAAGATTATCTACACAAACAAATATAGAAAATAATCATTCTACAAATAATGTGGAGCAACAAGAAGAAAAAGAAAACCAAAAAGAACCTACAGAAACAGAACTTGCTAATTCTTCTACTAAAATTTTGGTAGAAGATGATAACCGTGATCACAATTTAGAACTTTCTGCTTCTAAAATAAATCATCATATTGTAAAAAAGGGAGAAACATTTTCTTTTAATGATGTTATTGGAAACCCTACTCCTGACAAAGGTTATGAAAAAGCAGGAATTTTTGTAGATGGCAAAAAGAAAAAAGGTTATGGTGGTGGCAATTGCCAAATTAGTACTACTCTTTATGATGTTGTAAAAAAAGTAGATGGATTAAAAGTTACAGAAAGACATGAGCACGAAAAGGAAGTTGGCTATGTAAAAAAGGGAAATGATGCAACTGTTGCTTATGATTATTTAGACTTAAAGTTTAAAAATAATACAGAGCATGATATTAAAATTTATGCAGATGTAAGTGAAAAAGAAGTAACTGTAAAAATTGTTAAGTTATCTTATTAATCCTTTATTGTTAATTTTTTATATTTTATAGTATCTCTTTTTAGTATCATAATTTCATTCTACTTTTCATTTTTGTTTTTCTTAATTTTGGTCTAAAAAATACCTTTCTAAAATACAATGGTTTTGGGAGGTATTTTTTATGCTTGTCAAAAATAAAATACAAATCAAAATAATTTCTTTTATGCTTATCTTTTTCTTTATTCTTTCTTCTGTTATCTATGCTAGCGACACTATTTTTGTTTGGTCTAATGAGAATAAACCTTTAGAAAATACTACTTCTTCTAGTAATAGTATTTCTAATAAAACTTCTAATACAGCCACTGTGTCTACTTCTGTCAAAAATGCTGATTTAAATTTAGATTGTGGTGGTGCTGTTTTAATTGAGCAACATTCTGGTCAAGTTTTATATGAACAAAATATGCATGAAAAGTTAAGACCTGCCAGTGTTACAAAAGTAATGACAATTTTATTAATTATGGAAGCTATTGATTCTGGAAATCTTTCTTATACTGATAAAATTCCATGTTCAGAAAATGCTGCTAGTATGGGTGGTTCTCAAATTTGGTTAGATGTTAGAGAAACTTTAACAGTCGATGAAATGTTAAAAGCTATATGCCTACAGTCTGCCAATGACTGTACAGTCGCTTTAGCTGAGCATTTAGCAGGTTCAACCGAAGCATTTGTTCAAAAAATGAATGAAAGAGCAAAACAATTGGGTATGAATGATACTACCTTTAAAAATTGCCATGGGCTTGATGAAGATGGTCATGAAACTTCTCCTTATGATATTGCACTAATGTCAAAAGAGTTACTAAATAATCATCCTACTATCACTAAATATACTACTATTTGGATGGATAGTTTACGTGACGGAAAATCTTCTTTAGTAAATACTAATAAACTAATTAGAAATTACAAAGGTGCTACTGGTTTAAAAACTGGCTCTACTTCAGTAGCTCTATATAATTTATCTGCTAGTGCCACACGAGACAACTTATCTTTAATTGCTGTTATTATGAAAGCCCCTAATACTAAAACGCGTTTTGCTGAAGCTCAAAAATTATTAGATTATGGTTTTAACAATTTTGAATACAAAAAACTTGCTAATAAAGGAGATACTATAAAGACAGTTGTTGTTAACAAAGGCGTAGAAAAATCTATAAATGCCATTTTAGAAACAGACAGTGGCATTTTAATACAAAAAGGGCAAGATAAAGACATACAGCAACAAGTAGAACTACCAGATGTAATATCTGCCCCTATTACTCAAAACCAAGTTTTAGGAACTGCCTCTTATCTTTTAAATGGCGAAAAAATTGGCAGTGTAAATATTATCGCTGAAAAAGCTGTTGCTAAAAATAGTGCTTTCAATTTAATTGAATATGTATATAGCAAATGGTTTTCCTTGCTAAGAATTTAATTTTTTAGCCACTTATAACACAATGTTTATACCAAAGGGACACTCTTTCAAATTATTTTTACTCTTCTGTCCCCTTGGTATAATTTTTGTACTAATTTTTACGTCCTAAGTAGTTGATTGCTAATTAATCTTACTCTTCATAATTTCTATCATCTGGTCTTTCTATTTCGTCATACTCATATTCATACATCATGTTTTCTGTTTTTGGTATTTTATTTCTTCTAGGTCTAGTTTTTGGAATCATATTGCTTGGTGTTTCCATTGCATATTCTTCTAAGGTTTCTCTCATTTCTTTTTTTGCTCTTTCTTTACTTTTTAATTCTTCTTTTTTCTCTTCTTTTTTGTTTTGCATATTTTTATTTAAAAAGTTATTTGTTTTTTCCATTAAGTCTGGTACATAGTCTAATAGTCTGTCAATTGAAGAACAATGCTCTATTGGTAATAGTTTTACATTGTTAGGTTGTACTATTAAAAATGCTACTGGTGAAATAGATACTCCTGCTCCACTTCCACCTCCAAATGGTAGTCTATACTGGATAGCTTCTTCTTTTTCTTTTTTAGTATACTCATCAATTGTTTCACCTTTAAATTCACTTCCTCCTGCTGCAAATCCAAATCCCACTTTAGATATTGGAATAATTACAATATTATTTGTAGTTTCAATTGGTTCTCCTATAATAGTATTTACATCTACCATGTCTTGTATGCTATTCATAGCTGTAACCATAAGATTTTCTATTGGATGTTGTTCGTTCATTTTTCTCACTCTTTCCTTTCTTTTTTAAGATATATATTATATTTATAATATGTACCATTTTCAGCTCAATTATACAGTTTAAATTTATTTTATATAAATTTTTATTTTCATAAATAGGTGTAATTTCATATTGATAATTCTTACTTTCTATTTTCTTAGCCACATGTGGTAAGGTGATTGATATGGCAGAAGATAAAATTGCCACTAGAAATGATGTTATGATTGGGCTTTCTACTCCTATGCTTGCTTTTAATTTTATACTAGATATCTTTGGCTGTATTTTTTTTAAAATTTTGAATTCTTCTGCTTGTATTGTTTTTTCTATGCTTTTTAAATTAATTTTTGATAATTTTATTTTATTGTATAATTTTTCTACTTTTTCTTCATTAAGAGAAATCCACAGCCATTTGATATATTTACCTAAATATAAGGAAATAGTAATATGATAGTGTGCTTTTTGTTTGATTGGTATATTTGCCAAAGACAAATTTTGTACTTGTATTTTTAAAGTTGATAACATAACTAAGCAAAATAGAATAAGTGCTAAAATAATAATAGTAAACAAAATAAAAACTAATATCATAATACCCTCCTTTTTAGAGTAATTTGATATTAGTTTTACCATTTATGGAAATTTTAAACATTTTTTATGAAATAACCATACTGTTCTACGCTTTTTTGGCTTTTTCTACCATAATATCACCAAAAAGTTCTTCTTGTTTGGTAACCACTTTACTTCTTCTAGAAAGCTCTAATAAGCCAGTAAAAGCAGTAACCATTTCTTGATTATTACATTTTTTTGATGAAAATAGTTTGTTAAAGATAAATTTTTTGTTGCGTATTAATTCTTTAAACATTACTTTTACTTTGCTTTCCACAGTGTATGTATCTGTAATTGCTATTTTTTCAATGTTTTTTGCATTTTCGTTTATTTTTTGTTCATTTTTTTCTATTAATTGCTTATACATTTGTGTAATTATATCTTGTGAGTAATTACTTTCTAGTTTTTGTTTTGGAAGTTCTATTACCTCTGGTTGTTTAAAAACTTTGTTCCTATTTTGTTCTATTAATTCTTTGAATTTTTTGGTAATTTCTTTATATTTTTTATATTCAACAATTCTTCTTAAAAGTTCTTCTTCTGTTAGTTCTTTTTCTTCTTCTACTTCATTTGGAAGAAGTGTTTTTGATTTTAAGTATAACAAAGTAGATGCCATTATAATAAATTCACTTGCAATTTCTAAGTTAAGTTCTTCCATTTCATTCAAATAGGTAATATATTGGTCTGTTATTTCGCTAATTTTTATATCACAAATATTCATTTTGTTTTTATCTATTAAATGACATAATAAATCTAATGGTCCTTCAAAGTTATCTATTTTAACTGTATATTTATTTGTTTCTAGTGTTAGCACATTTTGCATTGGTGTTTTCCCCCATTTTCATATTCTTTTTTATAGTAGCTCTTCAAATGCTTGCTTTACATTCTCACTTTTGTAGCCTTTTTTATATAAAAACAATTCTATTTGTTTATTTTCTAGCTGATTTTGTTTTTTTATGATTATTTTTTTAGCACATTTTGTTTCATACTCTTCAAGTTCGCATTCATGTTTTGAAAAGTAATCATCAATAAGGCTACTTTTTACTCCCTTTGTATATAATTTATTGCGAATTTCTTTTATGGATAATGTATTAATTGCCATAAACTCATTTACTGCTCTTTCTAAATAGTTTTCATCATTAATATAACCATTATCTTTTAAGTTTTGTATGACATCTTCTAAAATATTTTCGTCATATATAGAAGAAAACTTTTGCTTCACTTCTTTTTCAGTTCTTTTTTTATACAAAATATATTTTAGGACTTTTGTTTTTATTTTGTCAAGTTCTTCTAATTCTTTATATTTGGTAGCAATATCACAATTGCTTGTAATTTTTAGGTTGTTATGTTGTTTTATAAAATCTTCGACATTTTTCATTTATTTGTTTTTTCTCCCTTATGCTGTTATAAATAGTTTTTATATGGTAAATAGCAATTGTTGCTTACTATTTGCTTTTAGCAACAATTGCTTATTTATTTTCATTATTCTTCTGTTTCCTCTTTTTGTTCTTCTTCATCTACTAAGCTTTTTTCAAATGCTTGTGCATAGTTATCTCTAATTTTCTTTTCTATTTCTGCAGCTATTTCAGGGTTTTCTGCTAGATATCTTTTTGCATTTTCTCTACCTTGTCCAATTCTGTCAGTATTGTAGCTAAACCATGAACCACTTTTTTCTATAATGTCTAAGTTAACGGCAATATCTAAAATGTTACCTTCTCTTGAAACACCTTTCCCATAAATAATATCAAATTCAGCCTCTCTAAATGGTGGTGCAACTTTATTTTTTACTACTTTGGCTCTTGTACGATTACCTATTACTTCTCCATCTTGTTTTAGGCTTTCTATTCTTCTAATGTCTAATCTAACAGATGAATAGAATTTTAATGCCCTACCTCCAGGAGTTGTTTCTGGATTTCCAAACATAACCCCCACTTTTTCTCTTAATTGGTTAATAAATACAATAACACATTTTGATTTATTAATAACACCTGCTAATTTTCTTAGTGCTTGAGACATTAATCTTGCTTGTAAACCAACATGTGCATCTCCCATATCTCCATCTATTTCTGCCTTTGGAACTAGTGCTGCAACTGAGTCTACTACTACAATATCTAATGCACCACTTCTAACTAAAGCTTCTGCAATTTCTAATGCTTGCTCTCCTGTATCTGGTTGAGATACAATTAGATTATCAATATCTACGCCTAAATGTTTTGCATAAACTGGATCTAAGGCATGCTCTGCATCTATAAATGCCGCCTCTCCGCCCATTTTTTGTGCTTCTGCAATCATATGTAACGCAATTGTAGTTTTACCAGAAGATTCTGGTCCAAATACCTCTATAATTCTACCTCTAGGAATTCCACCAATTCCTAGTGCAATATCTAAACTTAAAGCTCCTGTTGGAATTGCTTCAACATTCATAGCTGAAAAATCCCCTAACTTCATAACAGAACCTTTTCCAAATTGTTTTTCAATTTGACCTAATGCTGCTTCTAATGCTTTCATTTTTTCTGAATTTTCATTACTCATTATTTTTTCCTCCCAATATTAAAACGAATGTTTGTATTTATTATATCTTATAAAAAAATATTGTCAAGCCTTTTTTGAAAATTTTTTCATTATTCCTATAACTGTTTAATTTTTGCTACTTATAAAGCCTTGTACTATAGCTATTTTAATTTTGCTTAATAGCAAAATTAAAATAGCATCAGTATCCATGATGTATTGGAAAAATTACTCTATTACAAAACTTTTTAATTTAAAGTAACTAAATAATTATTTATTCTTGCCTATACCAATTAGAAAAATTATAATAAATATTATAATGATTTGGTGTAATTTCTCCTCTAAAGCTCGTAGAATATGCAATAACTTCTTGGTTTGTATATAAACCTATATAGGGCACTTCTTTTTTATAAATTTCAAATATACGCTTATATTTTTCTTTTCTTAATTCTTCTTCTGTTATATTATTTAATTGTGTTAAAATAGTGTTTATTTCCTCATTTTCATAATTTGCTAAATTGCCTTGTGCAAAAAAGCTAGTTAAATCTGGAGAAAACGAAGTATAAACTCCAGTTATGAGCATTTCATATTCATGATTTGTCAAAACTTCTTGATACTTTTCATTTGTTATTTCCTCTACTTTAATTTTAATACCTAATTCCTCTAGTTGCGTTTTTATTTCATTTGCAACTTTTATTCTCTGTTCATTTTCTTTACTAACGAACAATGTAATATTAATTGTTTTAGTTTGCCCTTCTATTTCCTTTTGCCAAAATCCATTGTCATATTTCCAACCAGCTTCTTCTAAAACTTTTTTGGCCTTTGTGACATTAGACTTATATGTCATCTCTATATCCTTTAACAAGTAACTTTTAGAATCTATTGGAAAACAACTAGCTGTTACTTTATTTTCCAAACTTGCTACTATTATTTTCTCTTGGTCTAAAGCTAATTCTATAGCTTTTCTAATTTCTTCAAATTGCATCA
>CAMSEM010000021.1 GCA_947057505.1 uncultured Clostridium sp.
CTTCTCTTGTCTATTTTTTATTTTATTTTTTCCCACATATTATTTATGCTAATGCCTAATATTTTGTAAAGTAACTATTAAAAGATTAAAAAAAAAAGAAGTAACTGATTAAGTCTAATCAATTACTTCTTTTCTTTGAATTACTTTAGAAATATTGTAGCTATTTTTTTAAAAAAGCCCCTCTATTTTATATTCTTTTTCTAATTTCTCGTTAAAATATAGTTTGCTTACTAGGTTTAGCTCTTGCAAATTTTCATTAGATAGACTAAAGGAAAATAGCTTTTTGGCATCTGCTAAAATAATATATTGAATAGCAGTTTTGGTAGAATTTGAAATTTGAATAGCACCTTTATCTATTCTGCCACAACTTTCACATTTTAAGCCGTTATCTTTTAGGCTAAAGTAGCTTAAGTTTTCTGTACTTTTACAGTTAACACACTGCCTAATTTGTGGGGTAAACCCTAAGTAGCAAAGAAGTCTTAGTTTAAATACCGAAACAATAAAGTCTAAGTCTTTATCGGTTTCTGATATCATATACAATGTGTTTAAAAATAGCTGTAAAATTTTATATGTATTTTGATTTTCATCTGTTACTTCGTTAATAATTTTGGTAATATGTGAGCTATAGGTTAGTTTTTCTAAATCTGTACGAATTTTGTAAAATACTTCTATTGTTTCACAGGAGTTTATATGATAACTGTTTGCTCCTTTATATAGCATATAATCTCCAAAGCATAAAAACTGAGTGCCTGCCATTAAAAGGCTTTTAGGTCTTCTTGCGCCTTTGGCAGCACACCCAATTTTTCCGTTTGGAGTAAGTATTGTTACCATTTTATCAAAGTCATTCATATTACTTTCTGAAAGAATGATTCCCTTGGTTTTGATAATTCCCATATTGTGTTCCCTCTATATTTTCTAAGCTTGTTTGTTGTTTATTTTTTTCTATGTTTTCTACTTGCATCAGTTCCATGAAAGTATTAATATCTCCAGTTTGCTTGAAAGTGTTCCATGCTAAATTTTTAATTTGTTTTTCCATCATGTATCTATCAACTCCTGTTCTAGAAGCTTTTCGCTTCTACTTTTATCTTTGGCTTTTTCTTTACTTTTTATTCTTAATTTTCACTAACATTATTTTCCAATTTCAATGTTTCATTCACATTAATGTATATTTTATGATACTTAATAAAAATCCTTATTCCTCTCCCTTAAACCTTTTTATAAACTGCTCATTGTTAATCCAATCTTCTTTTACTTTTACCCACAATTGTAAGTTTACTTGTTCTTCTAATGTTTTTTCTAAGTCTTGTCTTGCATAAGTTCCAATTCTTTTTAACATTTTACCTTCTTTTCCAATAATAATACCTTTATGCGATTTTTTTAAACAATAAATAGTTGCCTCTATATTGAAAATTGGCTTATTTTCTTTTGTTTTTGCTTTTTTCATTTTCTCTATTTCTACAAAAATGCCATGTGGTACTTCTTCTTGTAGTAATTTTAATGCTTTTTCACGAATGGTTTCTGCTGCTAAATCACGCAATGTTTGGTCTGTATATTCTTCTGTACTATAATATGCTGGACCTTCTTTTAAGTTTTTTTCTATTTCTTCTAAAACAACTTCTACATCTGGCTTTTTTAAAATTGACATTGGAATAATAGCTTTAAAGTCATATTCATCTTTAAAATAGGCTATCATCTCTGCTACTTGTTCTTTATTTACTAAGTCTATTTTATTAATAATTAGAATAGTAGGGGTGCCTGCTTGTTTTATTTTTTCTAAAATCATTTGGTCACCTTTACCTATTCCTTTTGAGTCTGCTTCTACTACAAATACAATAACATCAGAGTCTGGTATACTACTCCAAGCAGTATCATTCATAGTATCTCCCAATTTTGATTTTGGTTTATGAATTCCTGGAGTATCTACAAATATAATTTGAGAATTTTTTCTATTAATAATAGCTCTAATGGTTGTTCTTGTAGTTTGTGGCTTATTTACTACTGCTGCTATTTTTTGCCCTACTATTTCATTTAATAAGCTAGATTTTCCTACATTGGTTCTTCCTACTAATGCTACAAAACCAGATTTAAATTTTTCCATTTGTTATTTTGTTTCCTTTCTAAAAGTTTGAATTTTTCTCTAATTATTACTATATGCATTAAAATCTAAAAATTTAAAGTAAGTATTCATTTCTTAATATATAGTAGTCCTAAAAGTATTTGTTTTTGCAGTTTACAAAATTCCTGAGTTATTCATTCTTCTTTGAACTTTACTATTGCCTCAGCATTTTGAAAACAAGAAAACAAATACTTTTAGGACAATTCTATTTAATGGTTATCAATAATAGTTCAAATACATTTGGATTATACTACTATTATATTCTTCTTTTTGTAGAATTTTGTCAATAACTTTTTACTTTTTTTCTACCAAATTTTCTTGACAAAATCTTATATTCTGTACTTTTCCTTTTTCTCGTAATGGGTATGTAATAGCTCATGTGCTAAATGTCCACCTGGCTCACCCAAAAATTCTTTATATATTTTTTGTAATACAGGATTTTCATGTGATTTTCTAATTGTGCTTTTTTCATCAATTGTGTACATTGCTTTTGCTCTTTTTTCGCGTACATTTACGGTTTCTTGAATTTTAGCGCTTTTGATTGGTTGACCACCACCCATGATACAGCCTCCAGGGCATGCCATAATTTCTACAAATTGATAGTCTGCTTTTCCTTGTTTAATTTCTTCCATAATGGCTTGTGCATTGCTAAGGCCATGTGCTACAGCTACTTTTACTTCTTTATCACCTATGGTAATAGTAGCCTTTTTAATGCCTGTTTTTCCTCTTACTTCTTCAAATTCTATTTTTTCTAATGGCTTGCCTGTTATAAGCTCAGAAACAGACCTTAGGGCTGCTTCCATTACACCACCAGTCACACCGAAAATTGCTGCAGCACCTGTTGCTTCTCCCATTGGATTATCAAAGCTTTCATCTTCTAATTCTACAAATTCGATATTAGCAGATTTTATCATTCTTGCAAGTTCTCTTGTAGTAATAACTGCATCCACATTATTTAATTCGTCATTTTGCATTTCTGCTCTTTGTCTTTCATACTTTTTAGCAATACATGGCATAACAGATACTACAAATATTTTTTCTGGGTCAATATTTTGCTTTTTAGCATAGTATGATTTTATAAGTGCTCCAAACATTTCATGTGGAGATTTACAACTAGATAAGTGTTCTAATTGTTCTGGATAGTTCATTTCAATATATTTTATCCATGCTGGGCAACAAGAAGTAATCATTGGTAAACTAGCGTTTTCTTGCAAGCGATGGATGAATTCTGTTCCTTCTTCCATAATGGTAAAGTCTGCACCAGTATTGGTATCAAATACTTTATCAAACCCTAATCTTTTTAATGCTGCTACCATTTTACCTTCTACATTTGTACCAATTGGAAGTCCAAACTCTTCTCCTAATGCTACTCTAACTGCTGGCGCTGTTTGTACTACCACGTAGGTATCTTGGTCTTTTAATTTTTGCCATACTACTCTTGTTGAGTCTTTTTCATGTAAAGCTCCTGTTGGGCAAGCTTCTATACATTGACCACAAAAAGTACAGTTAACATCATTTAAGCTACACCCTTGTACGGTAGACATACAAGAAGAAAATCCTCTATTTACAGCATCTATTGCACCTATTTTTTGTACTTTTTTACAAGCAGATATGCATCTTCTACATAAAATACATTTGTTTAAATCACGTACAATAGAAGGAGATTTACCATCTATTTGATACTGAGTTTTTTCTCCATCGTAACTAATATCTGTTACATTAAATTTCATAGCTAGTTCTTGTAATTCACAGTTTCCATTTCTAGAGCAAGTTAAACAGTCCCTATGATGATTAGATAAAATCAGGTCAAGCATGGTTCTTCTTGCTTCCATAACTTCTGGTGAATTTGTATGTACTATCATTCCTTCTTCTACTTTTTGTATACAAGAGGTGGTAAATCCACGTCTTCCCTCCACTTGAGTAATACACATTCTGCAATCTCCAACTTCATTAATGTCTTTCAAAAAACATAATGTCGGAATGTCTATATTTGCTTTTCTGGCTGCTTGCAAAATGGTAGTTCCTTCTGGTACAGTTATTTCTTTATTATCAATTTTTAAAGTTATCATTTTTTTATCAGACATATTTTCCTCTTTCCTTCCTAAAAAAGCTTTTACTTTACATTTTTGTTTCTAATATATTCTTTTCCTTCTTGTGCAAATTCTTCTCTTAAAATATCCATATAAATAGTATCATGAAATTTGCCATTTAAAAATCTAGATTTTCTCCTTCTTCCCATTTCTTTAAATCCACATTTCTTGTAGCAAGCTTTACCTCTTTCATTAAAGTCAAATACGTTTAGTTGAATACTATTTAAATTTAAATAATTAAAACCATATTCTAATATTAGTTTGATTGCCTCTGTTCCATAGCCTTTATCTCTATAATCTGCTTCTCCTATAAATATTCCTAGTATTGCACTCTGATTTTCTTTATCTATATTTTCTAAGCTTACAGTTCCTATCATTTGATCGTTTTCTAAAGTTACAATTGAAAAACAAGCTCCATCTGTTTGTATTTGTTCTAAATACTTCTTTTCGCCTTCTAATGTAACTATCTGACCAGATCTATCTGTATAGTCTGTTACTTGGAAGTCATTTAGCCATTTAGTAAATAGTTCTACATCTTCACTATTTCTAGGAGATAAGTAAATTCTATCTCCTACTATCTTTTTAAAATACTTCATGATTCTTTTCTCCTTTTAGCCTATTGCATGGAATGGACAAACACTAATACAAGTTCCACACTTAATACATGTTTCTTCATCAATTTTATGTATTTTTCCTGGTTCTCCAGAAATTGCTGCTACTGGGCAGTTACGCTTACACATACCACAGCCTTTACATTTGCCTTCATCTATTTGTATTTTGGCTAAGGCCTTACATTCTCCTGTTTTGCATTCTTTGTATTTTACATGTTCTAAGTATTCTTCCCTAAAATACTTTAAGGTAGAAAGTACTGGGTTTGGTGCAGATTGCCCTAAACCACATATAGCTGTTTTAGGAATATTAATTGCTAATTCTTCTAATTTTTTAAAGTCTTGCTCATCTGCTTCTCCGTTTGTAATTTTTTCTAATAGTTCTAACATTCTTTTTGTTCCAATTCTACAAGGAGTACATTTTCCGCAAGATTCATCTACTGTAAAACTTAGATAAAATTTTGCTAAATTTACCATACATTTAGTATCATCCATAACAATTAATCCTCCAGAACCCATCATAGATCCTATTTCTTTTAGTGATTCATAATCAATTGGAGTATCTAAATGTTCTTTTGGAATACATCCGCCAGATGGTCCACCTGTTTGAGCTGCTTTAAATTCTCTATTGTTTGGAATACCTCCACCAATATCAAAAACAATTTCTCTTAAGGTAGTTCCCATTGGTACTTCTACTAGTCCAACGTTTACTACGTTTCCACCTAAAGCAAATACTTTTGTTCCTTTTGATTTTTCTGTACCTATGCTTGCATACCAATCTGCTCCATTTAATATAATTTTAGGAATGTTAGCATAGGTTTCTACATTATTAATTAAGGTTGGTTTTCCCCATAGACCTGCACTTGCTGGATATGGTGGTTTTAAGCGTGGTTGACCACGTTTTCCTTCAATTGATTCTAATAGTGCTGTTTCTTCTCCACATACAAAAGCTCCTGCTCCTAGACGAATATCTACATCAAAATCAAATCCGCTTCCAAAAATATTTTTTCCTAATATGCCATATTCTCTTGCTTGTTTAATAGCAACTCCAAAGCGCTCTACTGCAATAGGATATTCTGCTCTAACATAGATATACCCTTGGTTTGCTCCTATACTATATCCTGCAATCATCATGGCTTCTATAACAGAGTGTGGGTCACCTTCTAAAATACTTCTATCCATGAATGCTCCTGGGTCACCTTCATCTGCATTACAAACTACATATTTTTGCTCGCCTTCTACTTGTCTAGTTAATTTCCATTTGGTACCTGTTGGAAAGCCAGCTCCCCCTCTACCTCTTAAACCAGATTTTTCAATTGTTTCAATTACTTCATCTTCTGACATTTCTAATAATACTTTTTCTAGGGCTTTATAGCCATCAAAAGCAATATATTCATCTATATTTTCTGGGTCAATTACACCACAATTTTTAAGTGCTATTCTTTTTTGCTTTTTATAAAAGTTAAGCTCATCTAATTTTTGCACTTTGGTACCATCAATATCTTTGCAAAGTAAACGTTCTACTACTTTACCTTCTACAATGTGAGTTTGTATAATTTCTTCGCAGTCTTCTGGCGTTACCATAGCATAAAAGGTATCTTCTGGGCGAATAATAACAATAGGGCCTTTGGCGCACAAGCCAAAACAACCTGTTTGAATAACACGTACATTTTCTATTTGTTTTTCTTCTATTATTTTTTTAAAGTTTTCTATTATTTTAGGAGATTTTGAAGATGTACATCCTGTTCCATGGCATACTAAAATATGTTTTTCTCTGCCACATACTTCACTATTTACACGAAGGTCTAATTCTTTTCTTTTTTCTTCTCTTATTTTTCTAATTTTCTCTAATGTTTCCAATTTATGTACTCCTTTCAAATTTGAACATATATATTTCTCAATATGATTATGTTTTTGTAGCGACGCTGTTAAACAGTTGTGTTGAGGCGGTTACGCCTTTACAGACTGTTACGAAGCAGGGATGGAGCAAAAAAAACATAGTCCATATTAAAATAGCATTAGTTTAAATTGTCTAACACCTCATCTAGCATTTTAACTGTAGCTTTTCCATACACTTCGCCATTTATTGTAAAAACTGGAGCAATTCCGCATGCACCAACACAACGTGTTGCGTCTATTGAAAATTTGCCATCTGGTGTAGTTTGTCCTTCTTCTATGTTTAGTCTTTGTTTTAGGCGTTCCATAATTTTTTCAGAGCCTTTTACAAAGCAAGCAGTACCTAAACATACAGATATAGCATATTTTCCCTTTGGTTTTAGGGTAAATCTAGAATAAAAGGTAATTACACCATATACCTCTGCCATTGGTATATTTAAGTATTCTGAAATTTTTTGTTGTGCAGTTTTAGGTATGTACCCATATTTCATTTGCACTTCGTTTAAAATAGGAATTAGGTTATCTTTTGAAGTAGTGTATTGTTCTAAGATTTCCTTTAGTTCTTTATTTAGTTTTTCTTCCATACAAGGACAATTTTGATTTTCGTTCATGTTTTCTCCTTTCAATTTAGTTTTCTTTATATTGTATTGGTTATTTTCAATGTTTATTATATCAAATCTAGCATTTTTGTACAACAAATTTCGACTTTTTTTCTTAAGTAATTGTTACCAATTTTTTTGTAGCTTTGTAAAACTTTATTTAATATTTACAATATCTCTTTTTGTAAACTTTAAGTCAGCTATTTTCTTGCAGATTTGAAATTTTATATAAAATGTAGTATAATAATATTATGTAAGTAATATCTTTATTTTAAATTATTTCTTAATTTACTAATTAAGAAACAATTTTCTCTTAGTTTTAACCTATTAAATAACATCAGGGAGGAAATTTTTATGAAACAGCTTTTTTTACCATTTGTTGTGAGTTTTGTATTTCTTGTATTTGTATTACCAATTTTTTTACCTACTACTCAAGAATTTACTGAAGTAGATGCAACAGTTACAGAGTGTACCTATGTATCTGCACACGTTGTTTTCGTACCAACAGCTAATGGCTTAGTGACTACTCGGCCTGTGCCAGAACAATATTTAGTTACTGTTACTTATCAAAATTTTCATAACACTTTTCATGATGAAGATTTATATAAAAGTGTTACAGAGGGTGATACAGTAAAGGTATTCTTGTATCGTGGATACAACAAATATCATTTGTTGCTTCAGGAGGAACTTAGACTTCAAAATTAGCTGAAAAACACCTTTAACTTTTTGTTAAAGGTGTTCTCTTTTCTCTTATATAATTAGCTTTCTTTTTAATAACTGATTTTCTATTATTCCTATTCCAATCCATTTACCTTGCTCATTTATTATTTGGTATAAGCCATCTTGCTCTTTTTTCGTTAATTGTACGCCATTTAAAAACAAAGTTAGCTTTTTTTCTTCTAAACAAATACTTGGGCTATTCTTAAAAAATTCTTGTAGTGTTATTACCTTACTTTCTAAAAATTCTTTATTTTCCTTATTTTGCTCTAATTCTTGTAGTGCTATGGACTGTTTTAAGTCAAATTCTCCTACTTTTATGCGATTTAACTCTTGCATATAACCAATGGTCTCTAGTTTTTTTGCTATATCTTCGCATAGGCTTCTAATATAGGTTCCTTTTGAACAATGCACCCTATAGGTTATACTATTTTCTTCTTTTTGGATGTTTAATAATTCTATGTTATGAATTTCAATTTTTCTTTCTGGAATTTCTATTTGTTTGCCTTCCCTTGCATATTCGTAAAGCTTTTTTCCTTTTATTTTGATGGCAGAATACATGGGTGGTGTTTGCATTTGTTTTCCTAAAAAAGATTGTAGTACTTTTTGTACATTATTTTTTTCTAGTTTTTCTAAATTTACTTGCTTTTCTTTTATTATTTTCCCTTCACTGTCTGCTGTATCTGTTTGTATTCCTAATTTTATAGTGGCTTCGTAAATTTTACTATGATCTGTTAAATAGGCACATAACTTTGTTCCTTCTCCTAGCAACAATGGTAAAACTCCTGTTGCCATTGGGTCTAGTGTTCCTGTGTGACCAACCTTTGTGCCATATATTCTTTTAACTTTTGCAACCACATCATGAGAAGTAAATTCTTTTGGTTTGTTTACAATTAAAATTCCATCCATTTTTTATTTCCTTTACTTTTTTCATTCTAAACCAATTAAAGCTATCAATTACTAATTTTAACAATACCTAGTTGTTGTAATACCAAAAGCTTTTGTATCAAGTAATTCATAGCTTTTATTGTAATTATTCAATGCTTCACTTTTTTGTTTTTAGGAAACTAAATAATTACTTCCTATTTTGTTTTAAGCAATAGTTATAATAATCTGCTTACTTCTTTTACAATCTTTTCTTTAGCTTGTTCTATATTTCCTGGTATAGTACATCCTGCTGCTCTTTGATGTCCACCACCGCCAAATACCATACATGCATCTGAAACATTTACATAGTCATTAGAACGTAAAGAAATTCTGCAACCTTTTGCTGATTGGCGAACAAATATAGATACTTCTACTCCTTCTATATCTCTTCCTGTTTCTACAATTCCTTCATGGTCTCCATTCTGTGCATTAACGCTTTTTTCATCTTCTTCTGTAATATAGGTAAATGCTATTTTTCCGTTATTTAAAAATTCCATTCTATTATTAGCAATACGATGTAGTTCAAAGTTCGGTTTTGTTTTAGTTTGTAAAACCTCACGATATACTTTAGAAACGTTAACACCTTTATTTAATAACCATGCTACAAATTCAAATGTTTCTGCTGTTACTCCTTGATATTTAAAACCACCTGTGTCAGTAATAATTCCTGTTAAAATACATGTTCCAATATCTTTTGTAATTTCAATTCCAAAGTATTCTAAAATTACTAATAAAACTTGACTACATGCTGGTGCATCTGGATTTACATAGTTAAAATCTCCAAACATGGTATTGGTGCTATGGTGGTCAATGCACACCCTTACTTTTGCATTTTCAAAATATTTAGAAAATCCATTTAATAATTTTATAGTGGCACAATCAAGTGATATTGCTAAATCATAGTGTTCAATATCGCTTTGTGCTTTTAGATTTTCAACTCCTGGTAAGCAATTAAATACTTTTGAATGATCTGGAATGATAATATCTGGATTTTTTCCATATGCCTTTAATGCATGGTACATTGCTAAAGTACTTCCCATAGCATCCCCATCTGGATTTTCATGTGTTAAAATTACGATTGTTTCTGCCTTATTTATTTGTTCTAAAATATCATCTAAAGTCATATTCTATACCCCTTATTCTTTTATTTTAACAGTTATTCTAAACTATTTTTCTTATTGTATAGGAAAAATCGCAAATTTTTGCTATACAACAAGGTTAGGTTTCTTATTTGTTTAAATCTTTTAAAATTTTATCTATTTTTGCGCCATATTCTAAAGAATCATCCACTTCAAAAATAAGCTCTGGTGTAACTCTTAAATTAATATTTTTTGCTATTTGGCTACGAATAAAGCCAGAAGACTCTTTTAGTCCTTCCATTGTTTTGCCAACACTCTTAGAGTTTAATATACTTACATAAATTTTAGCATATTTAAAATCTGGCGTAATTTTGGCTTTCGTTACACTAATTAAGCCTGTTACTTTTGAATTTTTTAATTCAAAAGTAAGTATACGGCTTATTTCTTTTTTTAACTCTTCGTTAACACGATTTAGTCTTGCCTCATTTTTTGGCATTATAATCATCCTTCCTCAAGTTTATTCCTCACTATTAATGTAAAAGTTTTGTGCTTAAGCTGCGTCCCTCAGTTCCCCTAAATAGGGTGACTGACCACCGTCCCCAACTTACCTTTTTACTTCTTCCATAATGTAAAATTCTAGTGTGTCATCTTCTTTTACATCATTATACCCTTCAATTTGAAGTCCACATTCAAAGCCTTTTGATACTTCTTTTGCATCGTCTTTGAAACGTTTTAGTGAGATTAGTTTTCCATCGTGTATTACCACATTTTCGCGAATTACTCTTACTCCTGCGTTTCTTTCTATTTTACCATCTAGTACATAGGCTCCTGCAATGGTTCCTACATTTGATACTTTAAATGTTTGTCTTACTACTGCATTTCCTATTACTTTTTCTTGGTAAATTGGGTCTAACATTCCTTTCATAGCTGCTTCTATGTCTTCTATTGCTTGGTAGATAACTGAGTATTGTTTTATTTCAACTGCTTCTTTTTCTGCCATGTCTTTTGCTGTGTTTACTGGTCTTACATTAAATGCTATAATGATGCATTTTCCTGCTTTTGCAAGTTGTACATCAGATTCTGTAACAGCTCCTGCTACGGCATGAATTACTCTTACCTTTACTTCCTCATTAGATAGTTTTTCTAATGATTGTTTTAATGCTTGTGCTGTTCCTTGTACATCTGCTTTTACAATAATATTTAATTGTTTTAGGTTTTCACTTTCCATTTTTTCAAATAGGTTGCTTAATGTTACTTTATTATTTTCTCCAATGGCTTGTTCTCTTTCTTGACGTTTTCTTCTTTCAATTAAATGTTTTGCCATTTTTTCATTTTTAACTTCATAGAAAGTGTCTCCTGCCTCTGGCACTTCGGTTAATCCCATAATTTCAACTGGTGTAGATGGTCCTGCTTTTTTTACAGTTTGACCTTTATCATTTCTCATGGCACGTATTCTACCAATAGATTTTCCAACAACAATGGTGTCACCTTCATCTAAGGTTCCTCTTTGTACAAGCATTGATGCAATTGGACCTTTTGCTTTATCTAGTCTTGCTTCAATAACAGTTCCTTTTGCTTGTTTATTAGGATTTGCTTTTAGCTCTTTCATGTCTGCTACTAATAGTACCATTTCTAGTAAATTATCAATGTTGATTTTCTTTTTAGCAGAGATTGGAACAAATATGGTATCTCCCCCCCATTCTTCTGGCACTAGTTCATATTCCATTAATTCTTGTTTTATTTTTTCTATGTTTGCTCCTGGTAAATCTATTTTATTTACTGCTACTATAATTGGAATTTCAGCTGCTTTTGCATGGTTAATTGCTTCTACTGTTTGTGGCATAACACCATCATCTGCTGCAACAATTAAAATTGCAATATCTGTAATTTGTGCACCTCTTGCACGCATTGCAGTAAATGCCTCATGTCCTGGTGTATCTAAGAAAGTAATTTCTCTACCACTTACATTTACTTTGTATGCACCAATATGTTGAGTAATTCCTCCTGCTTCTCCTTCTATTACATTAGTGCTACGAATAGCATCTAAAAGTGAAGTTTTTCCATGGTCAACGTGACCCATTACTACTACTACTGGTGGTCTTGGTTCTAATTCATCAGCTGAATCTTCTGTTTCATCAAATAGGATATCTTCTTCTTTTACTTCTGCTTTTTTAATAGCAGTAATACCAAATTCTTCTGCCACTAAGAAAGCAGTGTCGAAGTCAATAGTATTGTTAATAGTAGCCATAATACCATAGTTAAATAATTTTTTTATTACTTCTCCACTTGTTTTTTTCATTTCAGCTGCTAAGTCTTTAACTGTAATCATTTCTGGAATGGTAATTTCTTTTAATTCAAATATTTTTTGTTTTGTTCTTTCTTCATCTTTTTGAATTCTACGTTTATTTCTTTTTCCTCTTGCTGTTGTTAGGTCATAGTAATCTAGCATTCCACCATCTTGTTCATTAAACATATGTGATAATTTATCTACTTGTTTTAGGTCTTTTAATTTGCCTTCGTTAAATTCTTCATGAAAACGGTCATTCTTTTTGGTTTTTGTTCCTTTTTTAGCTTTATTATCTTCATAACGAATTGCTTTTTGTTTGTCAATAGCTCTTGTACTAATGTCTCTTTTATCTTCTTTTTCTACAATATCTGTTGCCATAATATCTTTAATATTACGGTCTATTCCACGGTTATCTAGTGGTTTATTGTTATTTCTTCCATAAGAATTTCTTTGTCCATTTCCAAATCTATTTTGGTTATTATCTCCTCCACGATTTTGGTAGCGGTTTTGGTTATTGCCTTCATGATTTCCAAAACGGTTTTGATTATTTTCTTGGCGATTACCATATCTATTTTGGTTATAGCCTTCTCCACCACGATTTTGGTAACGGTTATTTCCATCATTTTGGCGATTTTGATAACGATTTTGATTATTACCATCGTAATTTCCAAAACGGTTTTGATTATTATCTTGACGATTGCCATATCTATTTTGGTTATTTCCATCATTTTGGCGGTTCGAATAATTATTTTGGTTACGATTATTTTCTCTATAGTTAGAATGGTTATTGTTATTTTGATTATGCACATTAGCAGGTTGATTTACAGTTTTTTCTTTGCTTTCTATCGTTACTGGTTCTTTTTTAGCAGTTACTGGTTCTTGTTCTTTTACTTCCACTGTTTTTGTCTTTTCTTCTTTTTGCACAACCTCTTGAACAACTTCTTGTTTTTCTATAGTTACTTTTGTTTCTTCACTTTTTGCTACTTCTTCTTTTTTTGGCTCTTCTTTTTGGTTATTTTTAATACCAAATAGCTCACTTACTGTCATTGGTTTTACTGGTTGTTTTCTATATACAATATTGTAGTCTTGGTTTTTCTTTCTTTCTACAAAACCTACATCTTTTCTTGGTTCATTTTTTTCTTTTTTACTTTCGGTTTCTTCGTCTGCTAAAATAACCTCACGTCTAATAATGACTGGGGTAGCAGTATCTTTTTTTGTAGTTTTTTCTTGTTTTTTATCTTTGCTTTCTTTTTCTGCATTTTTGCTGCTTTTTTCTTGCTTTTCAGCTTTTGCTCCAAAAGCATTTCTTATTTTGTTTACTATTTCTTCTTCTACGGAACTTAAATGACTTGTTACTTCTATTCCTAATTCTTTTGCTTTTGCAATTACCTCTTTGCTTCCTACTCCTAGCTCTTTTGCAATTTCATGTATTTTTAATTTACCCAATTGCTGCACCCCCATTAATAATTTTTCTTATTGCTTCTGCAAATCCCTTTTCTTTTATGCCAATTACTGCTTTATTTGGCTTTCCTATTGCACTGCTTAATTGTTCTATTGTTGCAATTTCATAGATTGGTACTACAAATTGCTTACATTTTTCTTTTAACATTTTTTTGGTTCTTTCAGCTGCATCTGTTGCTATTAAAACTAACTTTATTGTTTTCTTTTCTACTCCCTCACAACATGCCTCATTACCTGCCGCTATTTTTCCAGCTTTTGTTGCAATTCCCAACAAACCATATAACTTTTGATAATTAATCAATATGACACCTCTTATTTACTTATTGTATTTTGTAATTCTTCATAAATAGCTTCTTCTATTTTCATTTCAAAACATCTTTCTAACCTTTTAGAACGAATAGCTTTGTTTAAGCATTCTATGCTATCACAAATATACGCTCCTCTTCCAGGTAATTTTCCTGTTTTATCAAGTTTAATTTCTCCTGCTTTATTTTTTACAATACGAATTAAATCTTGTTTTAATTTTTGTGTATTGCACCCAATACAAGTACGGCTAGGTAACTTTTTCAAAATGTCCACATCCTTTATTTTAAATGTATTTGTTTATTTTATACATTATTCCAAATTATATTTTGTTTCACATACAAGGAATTTTTAAGCATTCTACTATTTTTTCTATCATGATAAAAAAGTTTATTCCTCTTGTGTATTTTCTTCTTGTTCTACTACTTCTTGTGGTATATCAGTTTCTTGTTGTTCTTCTTGTGATTTAGCTAGCATTTCTCTAAATTGTGTTTCACTCTTAATGTCTATCTTCCACCCTGTTAATTTAGCAGATAATCTTACATTTTGACCAGATTTTCCAATTGCTAAAGATAGTTGGTCATCTGGTACAATTACTTGTGCAAATCTTTCTTCTTCATGAATATCTACTGCCATTACTTGTGCTGGAAGTAATGCTGCTGAAATAAAGATAGATGGGTCTTCATTCCATTCTATGACATCTATTTTTTCTCCGTTCAATTCATTAATAATGTTTTGAATACGAATTCCTTTTTGACCAACACAAGAGCCAACTGGGTCTATGTTTTCATTTGGAGAATAAACTGCCACTTTACTTCTGCTTCCAGCATCTCTTGAAACGCTTTTAATTTCAATAACGCCTTCATATATTTCTGGAATTTCTAGTTCAAACAATTTTCTAACAAAATCACTACATGCTCTAGATGCTGTAACTTGTGGAGAACCTTTTAGCCCTTTTTCTACTTGTAAAATATAGGCTCTAATTTTGTCATTTACATGATATTTTTCTGTTGGTATTTGTTCTTTTGTTGGCATAACTGCCTCTAATTTTCCTAGGTCTAATACCACAATGTTATTATCTGCCTTTTGCACAATACCTGTAACAATTTCTCCTTTTCTTTCTGAAAATTCTTCAAATAAAATATTTCTAGATTCTTCTCTAATTTTTTGCACAATAACTTGTTTTGCAGTTTGTGCTGCTATTCTACCAAAGTTTTTAGGTGCAAGTTCTATTTCAGCTTTATCTCCCACTTGTAATTTGCTATCAATGTTTTTAGCATCTGTAAGTAGAATTTCTAAATTTGGATTTTCTACTAGTTCTACTACATCTTTCACTGCAAAAATATGAACTTCTCCTGTTTGGTTATCCATTGTTACTTTTACATTTTCTTCGGAGTCAAAGTTTCTTTTATATGCTGTAACTAAAGCTGTTTCAATAGATTCTAATAAATATTCTTTTTTAACTCCTTTTTCTTTTTCTAGTTCTTGTAATGCTAAAATTAATTCTGTATTGTCAATTGATGGTGCTATCATTTTTGTTTTTTTCTTCATTTTTAATTCCTCCCATACTATTACCAGTTATATTTTAATTTTATGTTTGCAATATCTTTTCTTTTTATTGTTAATGTTTGTTCTTCTATTTGCACAGTTAATTCTTCTTGATTAAAGTCTTTTAACATTCCTTCTATTTGTTTTTGTGCTACTTCTTTTTTATTTTTCTTTTTAGATGTACTTTTATTTGCTTCTTCTATTGGTTTTACTGTAATTGGTTTAAATAAATTAATTACCACCTCTTTACCACGATTTGCCTCAAAATGTTTTTCTCTTCTTAAGGTTCTTTCTACACCTGTTGAAGAAACCTCTAAAAAGTACTGGTCTTTGATGTAATTTGCCTCATCTAATAAATTAGATATGGCATCATTTACTTTTTCGCAGTCATTTAAGCTAATTCCTTCTGGTTTGTCTATAAATATACGTAAATAATAGTCTTGTGCCTCTTTTTCGTATATGACATCATAAAGTTCATAACCCAAATTTTCAATTGTAGTTAAAAGTAAATTTTCTACTTTTTCTTCTATATTTGTCATGAAATTCTCCTTTTTAATGTTGCCCCAAGGGACTGTTTGCACTTTTACCTAGTTGTTACCTTTAGTAACATACTATTACAGCTTTTTATTACGATAGAGGAGTGGGATTGGTTCCCACTCCTCTAGTAATTTATTATGTGTTATTATTATATCCTAGTTTTCCAATAATTGCAAGTGTTTTTGAAAAAAGTTCGAAAAGTTTTGTGTTTGCATAATATTAGTTTATGGGTATATTATTGCAAGGCTCACCAACATCTCAAAGGAAACAAGGAAAGATTAAAGTGCCTCACAGCCGAGCACCGCACGGAAGCTGAAGACGCTGAAAGAACTGCCATAGTCGTAGTACGAAGAGAATACACCAGCACTATGCCCATTATCGTAACAACCGCCGCGTTTGAAGAACGGATTGCTCGAATAAACGAAGTAAGAGTAGTTTCCAAACCAGCCAGTAGTCCCACTTACGTAAACCTCTTTCGTAGCATCTCCTGTTTTACATACAGTATAAATATCTGTTCCACTACGGTTACTTGTTCCGTTATAGGCTGTTGCATATTTGGTACTTGCTCCTCTTGTTGTTGTAAATGAGCTTCCATTGCTGATAGAAGTACTTGTATTAGTATTCCATGCTGCTGTATATTCCCATGCTCCTCCACGCATGTCATAGATACCACATATGTTTCCAGTGGTACTTTGTTTTTGATTATTTGCATTTGTATATGCTGTTTCCCC
>CAMSEM010000022.1 GCA_947057505.1 uncultured Clostridium sp.
GCTCCAATTTATAACAACTTACGAACTATAAAGAGTTTCGTAAGTTGTTTCATTTTTGGCTCAAAGTCAATAGTTGGGGTGAAACATTTGAAAAGTGTTTTACACCAGCTTTTTTAATGGGCTTAAATAAGACTCATAAAAAATGGTCAAAACCGACTTTTTTGTGCAAATTTACTTGTCAATTTCTAAGAAAATATGTATTGCAATTTAGTAATCAATTATATATAATAAATTTACAATTTTGAAAAGAAGTGGTAAAAATGGAACGAGAAACAAATAACAAACTATGCTTTCAAAAAGCACAAATAGAAGACCTAGAACCAATATTAGAACTATATATACAAAGAATGCAATGGTTCAAACAAAAAGGTATTAAACAATGGGGAAAATATTTAAAAAATCATCCCAAAGAAGAATTTGTTAAAACAATAGAAAATGGAAATTATTATATTTTGAAAAAACAAAACGAAATAATTGCAGGACTTGAAATTTCTACAAACAGTAATTTTGGGAATGATACTACATCAAATGCTTACTATTTGTATAAAGTAGTAACTAAAGTGGGATATAAAAATATAGGAAGTGAAATATTTGAAATTGCTAAGAATATAACCAAAGAAAGTGGAAAAAAATATTTAAGATTAGATTGCTTAAGTTCAAATAAAAAATTAAATGAATTATATGAAAAACATGGATTTAAATATGTAAAAGAAGGAGAATCCTTCTATCATTATACACTAAGGGAGTGGAAAGCAAATGAATAAACCAATTATAGGAATTGTAGCAAAACATGATATAAATAGTGAAAAAATTAGAACAGATTCGCTAATTAGAGATGAAGTAAAACAAGCAGTATTTGATAATGATGCTATTGCAATAGGAATTTTATCACCTAATGTTGAAATTC
The DNA here is from genome assembly GCA_947057505.1 of uncultured Clostridium sp. Lineage (GTDB taxonomy): Bacteria > Bacillota > Clostridia > TANB77 > CAG-508 > CAG-273. The sequence continues at coordinate 908 of CAMSEM010000022.1, forward strand.
AATATACTATGGATGAATGGGAAAATTACCTAGAAAGTATGGATAAAGAAAAAATAGTACAACAATTAAAAATATGTGATGGCATTATACTACAAGGTGGTAATAGCAATGAAGCATACGAAAATTGGATTGCTAAATATTGTTATGAAAATAACATTCCAGTACTTGGAATTTGTGCTGGACAAAATAGCATAGCTAGAGCATTAGGTGGTACAACACTTAAAATTTCAAACCCAGAAAAACACGAGAAATATGATGAAAATTATGTACATAGTATAAAAATACAAAAAGATTCTAAATTTTATGAAATAGTGGGTAAAGAAGAATTGATGGTTAATTCAAGGCACAAAAGAACCATACAAGAATGTCCACAATTAAAGAAAATAGCTTTTTGTGAAGATGGATATGCAGATGTTATAGAAGCAAAAGATAAAAAATTTTATATTGGCGTAAGATTCCATCCAGAGAGTTTATATAATCAAGATGAAGCTATGAACAAGATTTTTCAATATTTTATAAATGTATGTAGAAAGTAGGAAAATTATGGAGGCAATAATAGAAAATATGTGTTTAAGAGCAACAGAGTTACAAATAGGTTCTTTATGGATTAGAGATACTCTATATGTTGCAAAACAAATTGCTAAAATGGTTAAGCATGAAGAATTAGAACTAAATTGCGCATTAGCACTGGGGTATGCAAACCAAGAACCAAAAATGAGACCAAGAAAAGAACTAAATGATATAATGGAGTGGTATACGAACAATTAGAAATAAGATATAAATCATGTTACAAAAAGGAATATTTGCAATCTTATGTAAAATAAGGTAAAATATAGAATGATAGGGATAATATCCTATTAATAAATACCCAACTATCACTAAATAGTGAGAGGGAATTCCTCTAACTTTTGGTTTGACATATAAAGCAAGTAAACAACAATAAATTTTAGGAGGAAGAAAACATGATTAACATTAAAATGAACAACGTAACTATTTCAGGGAACAATGTAACAATTTTAAATGGGCTGATTATAAATGGAGGTGGCAATACTAAAGCCAAAAAGTTCGATGAAAGAAAAGTGCAAGATGCTAGGAATGTAGAAAGGATAACAATCGACTCTTCAGTGGCTGATGTCAAGATTTCAGTTTCTAATTCACAGAAAGTGGAAGTGCACTTTTATGGAGAGGTTAATGTTGATGGAAATATCGAGTTTGATGTTCGTATGAAAGAGCGAGGAGAACTGCAAGTTGTGGCAAAACTTAAAGGAAACTGCTACAATGGAAACTTAAAACTTGATATTACTGTGCCACGTAAAAGGTTCAAAGCAATCAGCGCAGTATCTCGATCTGCGGATATTACTGTAAAAGAGAGTGTTCAAACTTATAATCTCAAACTAAGAACACAATCTGGCGATGTAAGAAGCGATGCAAGTTTTGAGCAAGTAAATGTTCAAACTATGAGCGGAGATGTTGAACTATATGTAGATGCTAAACAAAATATTGTTACACACATTTCTACCATGAGTGGAGATGTGGTAGCACATTTTAACAACATTGGCTATATTGCGCTTACTACCAATTCGATGAGTGGCACAATTCGCAATTGCCATAAGTCCAGAGATGGTTATGAGGCAGAAGCCTATATTTCTACTATGAGTGGAGATATTACAATTAGTTAATCCATGTAAACGAAAAACCACCAAAATTTTGGGTGGTTTTTCGTTTACACTAATTAGCTTTTAAAGGTAACAGTGAAATGCAAGAAATAAACTTCGCAATATTCGCCGTGTCCTTTGTTTTCATAAGTAGATGTTTCTACCACTTGATAGTTCCACTCCCTTAACTTGGCTTCAACTAAGTTTACCAATCTATTCACATCAAATTTAATAAAAAGGTATTCTTTTCCTCTAAGAGAATAACCATCTTCTGTCAGGTCAAGGAATCGGCAATTCCGTATATCTGCGTGTCCACGAGTACCGCCTCCATAACGATTATCGCTTCCATAAAGAGCACGGTTTAATTCATAATCTCTTGCAATTAATTCTGCAACTTTTTTTGCCAGTTTAGCATAGGTTTTGGGCTCTTTGACAATAATTGAATTCCGCCTTCTTAATTCTCGGTCAAACACTTGAGCAAATTTTGTACTCATTTTTCATCCCTCCTGAAAAAAATCATTTTACAAACGTTGTGCATCATGTTACAGTAAAACAGGATAAAAAGAAATATTACAGTTTTTATTATATAATACTTTACATAAAAAAACAAGTGACTTTACAAAAATTATGTAAATATTTTGTAAAGGTTACCTTTTATAGTCCTAATCATGTGTGCTTTCTTGTTTTTCAAATGACCAAGGAAGTTAGCTTATTCAAAGAAGAAAAGTAGTTTAAGTACCTTTCAAAACTGCAAAAACAAACATTATTAGAACAAATTTGCTGGAAGGCGTTGAATAATTACAAAATTATAGCACAAATGGCTTGATTTTTTTGCCAATCTATGGTAATATTATAAAAGTCTATAACTACCTTTTACTTAGTTCAAGGGTAAAACTCCACTTGAACCCAGTTTAAGGCAAACAAAATTTAAGGAGGAAATAAATTATGACAAAGGAAAGAAAACAAGAAATTATTGCTACTTATAAAAGAGAGGAAAACGACACAGGTTCACCAGAAGTTCAAATCGCACTTTTAACAGAAAGAATTAATGAATTAACAGCTCATTTAAAAGTACATGTAAAAGACAATCACTCAAGAAGAGGTCTTTTAAAAATGGTAGGCTCAAGAAGAAGCTTACTTAACTATTTAGCAAAAAAAGATGTTCAAAGATATAGAGACATCGTTGAAAAATTAGGATTAAGAAAATAATAAGTAATAAGCAAGTGGATGTGATAGGCTAAAAAAGCAAAAGCATCCACTTTTTCAAATATTACTTGTATAATATCTTTGAAAAAACAAACACTAATTTTAAGATATTAAAACAATACCTAAAATTAGTTAGTAGCTTGTATTATGTGCTAAACAAATTTAAAATTTAGCACATAATAGAGGTTACACTAATTCGGTATTGTTTTCATATAGGAAAAGTAGCTTCACCATCTGTACAACCACATAGAATTAGGAAGCACAATAAAAAAATAAGCTTGAATCAAGCTAAAAAAGAAAGGAAGAAAAAATATGTTTAAAACTTATGAAACCGAGTTAGCAGGAAGAAAACTAACAATTGAAACAGGAAAAATTGCAGAACTTGCAAATGGTAGTGTTATGGTACGCTACGGAGAAACTGTTGTTATGGTAAATGTAACAGCAGCAAAAGAACCAAAAGAGGGAATAGACTTTTTCCCACTATCAGTAGACTATGAAGAAAAACTATATTCAGTAGGAAAAATTCCAGGAAGTTTTACAAAAAGAGAAGGAAAGCCAGCAGACAAAGCTATTTTAACATCAAGAGCAATCGATAGACCTTTAAGACCATTATTTCCAAAAGACTTTAGAAATGATACTTGTGTTGTAGCAACTGTATTATCAGTAGAACCAGATAACAGCCCAGAAGTTTGTGCCATGATTGGTGCATCTTGTGCATTATCTATTTCAGACATTCCATTTGGAGGACCAACTGCCGCAGTAAATGTTGGTTATGTAGATGACCAAATTGTTATTAACCCTACACTAGAACAAAGAGCAAAAAGCAGATTAACTTTAACAGTAGCTGGAACTTTAGAAAAAATTACTATGATTGAAGCAGGAGCAGATGAAATTCCAAATGATACTATGCTAGAGGCAATAAAAAAAGCTCATGAAGAAATTAAAAATATTTGTAACTTTATTACAGATATCAAAAACGAAATTGGAAAACCAAAATTTGAATATAAATCTTTTGCAACAGACCCAGAAGTATACAGCGAAATTGAAGCAAACTTTAAAGAGAGAATGTACCAAGATGTACAAGCTTTAGATAAAACTGTAAGAGATGCCAATGTAGAAAAAATAACAGAAGATATCGAAGCATATTTTATAGAAAAATATGGAGAAGAAGCTTTTGAAGAAAAGAAAAGAGATATAGCAGACAGTATTCATGACTTAGAAAAAGCATGTGTTAGACAAATGATTTTAGAAGAGCATAAGCGTCCAGATGGTAGAAAAATAGATGAAATTAGACCACTTTCATGTGAAGTCGGTTTACTTCCAAGAGTACATGGTAGCGCTATTTTTACAAGGGGGCAAACACAAGTAATGTCAATTGCAACTCTTGGAATGAAAAGTGAAGAACAAATGCTAGATGGTCTAGATGAAGAAGAAGGAAAAAGATACATGCACCAATATAACTTCCCACCATATAGCGTAGGAGAGGCAAGAACATCTCGTGGACCAGGTAGAAGAGAAATTGGACATGGAGCACTAGCAGAAAAAGCATTAGTACCAGTAATTCCATCTGAAGAAGATTTCCCTTATGCAATTCGTGTAGTATCAGAAGTACTTTCTTCAAATGGTTCTACATCACAAGCAAGTATTTGTGGAAGCACATTAGCATTAATGGATGCAGGTGTACCAATTAAAAAGCCAGTAGCAGGTATTTCAACAGGTTTAGTTACAGATAAAAACGACCCAAGCAAATATATTATGCTTACCGATATTCAAGGAATAGAAGACTTCTTTGGAGATATGGACTTTAAAGTAGGTGGAACCAAAGATGGTATTACAGCAATTCAAGTAGATATTAAAATAGATGGTTTAACTTATGAAATTATTGAAGAAGCATTTGAAAGAACGAAAGTAGCAAGAGATTATATTTTAGATGAAGTAATGCTTCCGGTTATTAATAAACCAAGAGAAGATGTTTCAAAATATGCACCAAGAATTATGACAACAACCATTAGTACAGAAAAAATAAAAGATGTAATAGGACCTGGTGGAAAAATGATTAACAAAATCATTGAAGCAACTGGTGTTAAAATTGATATTGAAGATGATGGAAAAGTATGTGTATATTCTACAAATACAGAAAGTGGCAAAAAAGCAATGGATATGATTTTAGATGTTGCTAAAATTATTGAAGAAGGTGGCATTTATAATGGAACAGTAACTAGAATTATGCCATTTGGAGCATTTGTTGACTTAGGCGGAGGACATGAAGGATTATTACACATTTCTAAAATATCAAGTAAAAGAGTAGAAAAAGTGGAAGATGTATTAGCAATTGGAGATGAAATAACAGTTAAAGTTTCAGATATTGATAACCAAGGTAGAATCAACTTAAACATGAAAGACTTAGAGTCTAAAGGAAATTAAGTAATAGCTTGTACCTTCTTAAGAATAATACCTATTTTTCGTTCCATCCCTGCTTCGTAACAGTTTGTAATAAAAATTTTGCTAGCGGAAGCTAAAATTTTTAAACAAACTGTAACTTGCTGGTCCCCACAGCCTCACTTCAAATAGGTATTATTTTTAAGAAGCAAAATATGCAACTACTTCTTAAGAATTACTTAATTTGCCTTAAGAAAGTTGCAAAAAATAAAAGTAGATAGTATAATTAATATTGTAAAAAAATAAAGCATACAATATAAAAAAGCAAAAGGACAAAAAGGAGAGAAAAAATGGAATATTTATACATCATACAACAAGCATTAGTATGGATTATAACAATATTCTGGTTATATCAATTGGCAATTAGTGTATGTTCATTAGTAAAGCTAAAAGATAAACCATTATTAACCAATAAAAATCATCGTTTTATGGCAATTGTTCCAGCACATAATGAAGAAAATGTAATAGCAGAATTAGTAGAAAGTTTAAAAAAGCAAAATTATCCTAAAGAATTATTAGATATTTATGTTATTGCAGATAATTGTACAGATAACACTGCAAAGGTTGCAAAAGAGGCAGGAGCAATTGTATATGAAAGATATGATCAAGACAAAAAAACAAAAGGTTATGCATTAGATTGGTTTTTAAAACAAAAAATAGAACAAAATGCTCCATATGATGCATTTTGTGTGTTTGATGCAGATAACATTGTAGATCAAAACTTTATTAAAAATATGAATAAAAAGCTTTGCCAAGGTGAAGATGTAGTACAAGGTTATAGAGATATTAAAAATCCAACAGATAACTGGATAACATCAGGATATGCCATTTTCTATTGGACAATGAACCGTTTTTATCATTTAGCAAGATATAATGTAGGATTATCTCCATTAATCAATGGAACTGGTTTTATGGTAAAATTTGATGTAGTAAAACCAAACGGATGGGACACACAAACCTTAACAGAAGATATCGAGTTTTCTCTAAAAAGAATTATAAAAGGCAGAAAATTAGGATGGGCTGCCGATGCTGTTGTATATGATGAACAACCATTAAGCTTTAAACAAAGTTGGAAACAAAGAACTAGATGGACAGTTGGTCATATACAATGTATACAAGAATATACAAAGCCACTTGCCAAAGCGATTAAAGAACATAAAACTGTTATGAATGTAGATGGTTTCTTATATATTATTGGAAGTATTCCTATGTTTGTAGCAACACTAATATTATTACTATTAAACTTTATAATGTATGCAGGTCAAGGAATGTCAGCAGCAGAACTTGGAGTAAATATTCTTAGATATGTAGTGCCAACATTTGTATTACCAATTGCAACAGCAATATTAATTATGCTACTAGATAAAAGACCAATCAAACCTATGGTTAAAGGATTAATTTGTTATCCATTATTCTTAGGTTCATGGTTACTAATTAACTTCAAATGTTTATTTAAACGAGATACCAGTTGGGATAAAATTGAACACATTAGAAAAATTGCAATCCACGAAGTTGCTCAAACAGAAATAGAAAAAAATTAAAAAATATAAAAACAAGAAGATATCTATTTCTTCTTGTTTTATTTATACTTTAAAATACAAAAAGGAGAAATATTAATAAAAGAAGGTGTAATAAATGAATGAAGTTTTAAAAAATGTATTAGTAATAGGAAGCATAGTTATTGTTATAGCAATTATCGTAGTAATAGCTATTAATTTTTGGATAGTAGCAAGTTCAAAAAACAGGATTATTACAGAAGAACAAGCTAAAAACTTGCCAAAGGCAGATTGTATTTTAGTGTTAGGTGCAGGTATATGGGGAAATAGTCCAAGTCCTATGCTAGAAGATAGGCTATTACAAGGTATTTCTTTATATCAAAATGGAGTATCTAATAAAATCATTATGAGTGGAGACCATGGAAAAAAAGAATATGATGAAGTAAATGTGATGAAAAACTACGCAATAGAAAAAGGAGTACCATCAGAAAATATTTTTATGGATCATGCTGGCTTTTCTACCTATGACAGTATTTATAGAGCAAAGGAAATTTTTGAAGTAAAAAATATGATCGTTGTTACACAAGAATATCATTTATATAGAGCACTATATGTAGCAGAAAGATTAGGTATAAATGCGTATGGGGTAAAATCTAATCCACGAGAATATGCAGGACAAGCCTTTAGAGAAATAAGAGAAATAGCAGCTAGAAATAAAGACTTTTTACAATGTATTTTTAAACCAACTCCACAATTATTAGGGGATACCATTCCAGTAAGTGGTAATGGCGATGTTACTAACGACAAATAGATATTTGATTAAAATATAAATCAATATTTAATTAAATTATGAACAATAAAGCAAAAAGTTACAAAAGCTATATATGACTAGTTTTTATGTTTTCGAAACAAAATAAACTTTGTTTCTCGTGGGACGCTCTGCTACCAAAGCTCTTTTTATTCTAGAAAGACTTTGGCATCCACACACTTCAAAACTTAGTAATATATAGCTTTTGTTTTATAGAAAATTGCTAACTAACCACTTTTTATTCATGTTAAATCCTTAATTACTAACTAATTACTTTTTATTCATACTAAATCTTTAATTACTACCATAATCTATAGCTATTTTTCATTCTTTTTTAATTTGTTTCTAGGCAACTTAAAGTTACGAATAGCAACAGATGCAACTGGAATTAATGCTACAATATAAGGAATAATGTATCTTGATTTTGCTTCCCATAATATATGAAAAGCAAACCCTCCTATAAAAATAGTAACTAAAAACAATAATTCAAGAGAAATGTTTTTTCTATTTTGTATTAATACAATAAAACTACATAAACATATAGTTAATAATAAAGCCTTTTGGTAGAATGTAAGAGGAACTTTTAAGCCTTCTAAATCATAGTCATCTACCACATTATTAAATAGAGCAGAATAAGTATTTTCAGCCCACATAGAGGCAAGTTTTGTAGTATAAAAATCAAAGGTGTATCCAATATCTGTTGTAAAATAGCCAAGCCTATCTTTAATTTTTTGAACATACTCTACTTTCTTATTTTCAGGGTCTTTTAAAGCAGGTTCTCCAATTGATTCATTATACCAACCATTGGCTCTAGGTCCTTCTTCCATAGCCATTAAAAAGTAACTTATATTAGGATAAGCCTTTGTTTTATCTAAGTTATAGGCGTGCAAATAAATATTTTTAACAAAAGTAGAAGGAATAATAGAAATGGCAATAAACATGATAATAATGCCAGCACTCATTAAAATTTCCTTCCATGTTTTTTTCGTGATTTCTTTTAACAAATTTAATACTAAATAAATAGTAGTTGCAATAATAAAAATCAAACTATTCATTCTCATCATATAAGCAAACATAGTGCAAATAGAGGCAAATACAGCATATTTCATTTGTTTGGTTTCAATATAACGCATCATAAAGTAAACAGTAAATAAGCAAAGAGCTAAACTTGGAATATCACCATATATAAAGGTACAAAGCATAGGAAGTGGAATAAATGTAAAAATCAGTGTAAGAAGTAGTACCTTATTTGTTGCATATTTTTTAGTTAGTTGCTTATTAATCTTTAAAAGTGCGATAACCATAAAAATGCTACCAATAATATTTAACACCCTTAATACGCCAATACCATCAAAATGAATGATTCTAAAAAATAAGCTAAACACAAAAGAAAGCGAAATTTGTTGGTGGTAGGCTTGCATATATTCACTTAAAGGAATTCCTGCATAAGTCATATTAGGTAAATATTCTTCTAAATTGCCACTATAAAAAGTTTGAGCCAAGTTACAAGCATGAATTTGGTCACCTACAATTGGTGGTCTTATTACAATACACCATATAATCATAAATAAAATGTAAAGTAAAAAAGAGCCAACAAATAAAATCTTTCTTAATTTCTTTTTGAAAGCAGAATCTGTTTCGCATAGGTGCTTATTAGCAATTTTGGTAGCAAAAAATAAAAATAATCCTACTAAAATGAGTCCTAAAACATATACTATGCTGTTAAAATGAATAGTAATATGCTCAGAATTATCTAAAACTGCTGTGAACAATATATTTAAAACAATAACTGCAACTAAAGATAATAATCCAATAAAATAAATAATTTTTTTCAATATATTTTCCCCCTTTAAATTTTAATAAAGAAGCACCGTATCTCCAAAATATTGATAGGTATAATCATCAATATTAATAGAAGTTCTTTGCAAATCTCTATTTAATATAATAAAAGCTTCATTTTCTAATTTTGCTTTTATTTTGTTTTCAAAATCAGTTAAATTATTAATTAAAGTAGAAGAAGTTCCATCTAATGCATCTTGAATTTTTAAATAAATATGAGAAGAGGAATTTGTGTAAAAAACGACTTCTTTCTCAAGCTCACAAGTAGCATAATGAATGGCATCTGTTGTTTTATTAGCAAAACAATAAGAGGCATCTATTTCTTTGGTATGTGTTTGGTAAAAATAACAAGCAAAGCTAATAAACAAAACTATATAAATGAAACCAATCCCATATTTTATGATTTTCCTATCCTTACAAATAACACTACAAAACACGTAAATGCCATAAAAACTAAAAAATACAGTTGGCAACCAAATAATATTTAGTCTATTTACATTTACTTCATTAATAACAATACCAAGTAAAAAGCTTAAAATAAGCCAAGTGCTAAACAAGAAAGTTCCAATATTTCGCTTTTCTTTATGAATAACTAAGTGTAATACACCAATTATAAAAAACACAATAGATATATGGTAAACTGTGCCAAATAACCTTGTTGCATTCCATGGCAAATTAGTATCATATTGTCTTAAAAAAACTTTAGATAAACTCTTTAAATTGGCAATAAAAGTATCCCAAATGTTTTCTGAAAAAAATAGCATATCACTTGTTCTAGCGTTATTTACAAAATATTGAATAGTAATAGGTCCAAGCGAAATATTTGTATTTATATGAAGCGCATTAATTACATACATGGCTAAAATAGGTGCACTAAATAACAAATAAATGCCAATGCAAATAAGTAAATTTTTTATACTAACTTTCTTTTTTATTAATAAGTAAATAGCACTAATTAATAAAAAGAAAGGAACAATATAAATAGAAACTCCATAAGTATACATGGTAAGTGCAAAAAATAGCATAGATAAATAAAGCATCCATTTTTTATCTGTTATACCACGATATAGTAAGTAAACAGAAATTAGCATAAAATGTGGAAACATATTACAATCAATTGACCAAATAGACTGCATAAAATGCCAAGGACAGATACTTATAAAAGCCATAGCAGCTAAAGCAAGTTTTGTATTATTAAATATACGTTTAACAAAATCGTAAAATATAATAATAGAAATAATGCTAATAAGAAGCATAGGAAGTCTTATAGTTATCAAGGAAAGCCCAAAAAGCTTTATAAAAAATGCCATAATATATAAAAGCATTACGCTTTGACCTGCCCAGCCCCAAGCCTCTAAGTATACAGGAAAACTAGTGCCATACATATCTGTGCCAGAATCTGCTATTAGTTTTGCGTTAAAAGCGGTCATTGCCTCATCTATATTAATTTGCGAAATAGCGGTAGGCCAAGAAAGTAATCTAATGCTAATGGCAAATATTAAAACAACAGTAAATAAAATTATATTTTTCTTTTTTTTAGTTAAGTTAAGCTGCATAAGTAGAGTATCTCCTTATAAAAAACTTTTGATTATTTATGGAAAATATCATATCATATTAAATTCTATATTACAAGGTTTCAAGAAAGAAGACTTGTAATTGAGTATCTAGAGATTTTGTATTAAAGGACTAAGACTTACTATTGTTTTGTAATAAGTTGTAGCAAACATTGACAAGTTAGAACAAGTAATGTATATTTACATAGTAGGTGCAAATGGATAAAATTATGTAAAAAATATACTACAAAAAAATACTTTTGGCATTGTAAAAGAAAAATAATTTAATATATAATAAAACAAGTAAAAAGCTGTATAAGACCTACTAAAGATAGTTATAATGAACATAAGAAAAGAGGAAGAAATATGAAGAAACAAAGCAAATTAAGAACAAATAAAGAAAAAGGTATAACATTAATAGCGCTAGTAACAACTATTGTAGTGCTTTTAATTTTAGCGGGAGTAAGCATTGTTGTGTTATTTGGAGATAATGGAATTATAAAAATGGCACAAGAAGCAGCAGAACAAACTAATCAAACTGCCCAAGATGAGCAAAAACATATAAAAGAAGTAAATGATAAAATTAATAGTGGTGAGTGGGGAGATAGAAACGAAGAAGAAAAGACCTTAGTAAGTGAAATCACCAAGAATTATGATGAAAATCAAAAGGCAGAAGATATATATGGAAATAAAATAGTAATTCCAGCAGGGTTTGAAGTGGTACAACATGGTACAGATGAAGTGGAGTATACATATGCAGAGGGAGAAAATAAAAATAAACCAACAGTACAAGATGGAATTGTAATACAAGATGATGATGGAAATCAATTTGTGTGGATTCCGGTTGGAAAAATAACAAACAAAGTAGGAGAACCTACAACTATTACACTTGGAAGATATAAATTTGATGCTAATACTGCTACTATACCAGGGCTAGAACATTTAGTGCAAAGTGCAGAGGAATTTAAGTCAACTGAAGAAGACACAAATGATTTAACATATCAACAAAATTATAGTATAGATGAACATATGGAGCTAACTGAAAGGATAAGAGGTGCTGGTTCAATAGCTAAAGACTTAGCAACTTTTACAACTAAAACGAATGCAAATGGTGGATACTATTTAGCAAGGTATGAAGCAAGTTTTAGAAGAGTAGAGGAAAATGGAAATACAATAAAAAAGCCATACAGTGTAGAATCACAGGGGGATGTATGGCAAGATAATTCAAGTCCTAGTAAGTATAATGATAAGCAATTATGGAATTTTGCTATACGAGAAGAAGCATCAAGTGTTTCGCAGGCGATGTATAAAAATGATAAATTTGAAAGTGATTTAGTAAATAGTTATAGCTGGGATACAGCAATTGTATTTATACAAAAATATTCAGAAGGAAATAGCAATTATTCAAATCAAACACAAAAAGCTACAGGAATAATTCTTAATACTGGTGAAAAAGGCAAAACTACAGATAAAGTATGTAATATTTACAATATGGCAAGCAATTTATGGGAGTGGACTACAGAATATAGTAATGCAAAATCAATGGGAGTAGCATATCCATTAGTATGTAGAGGCGCTTATCATGGAGGAAACAACTATACTCCAAGTACAAGAGGCTCGACTTATCAAAATTCTAGTAGAGAAACTACTTTTCGTCCTATCTTATACTTTAAAACAGTGAATGAATAATAAATTTAATAGATTTTCTACAAAGCAATTTGTTCCTCGAGAGTTAAAAGTATAAGAATAATAAATATAGAGAATTTACATTTTAAATATATATGGAGATATTGTAGCAAATACCACAGGAAATGAATCTGGAATATACGAGATGAGTGGTGGTCAAATAAATAAACATAGTATTTTCTTGCAATAATTTATAGACTCTCAAACAAAATTTTTTGAAAAAAGGTTGACACTTCTTACTATATTATGGTAAAATAGATAACTGTAAGCCGCCTGAGTCGGGCAACTAAATATTGCTTGAAATAAAAGCAATTGCCTTGTTATTTATGCTTAGCGAGTATGCAAATATAGGAGGTGTACTAGAATGTACGCAATTATTGAAAGCTGTGGAAGACAATACAAAGTAACAGAAGGAGATGTTGTTTTCTTTGAAAAACTAGAAGTAGAAGAAGGTAAAAAAGTAACATTTGATAAAGTTATTTTAGTATCTAACGACAAAAAAGTAGAAGTTGGAGCTCCTTACGTTAAAGGTGTAAAAGTAGAAGGAAAAGTAGTTTCTCATGGTAAAGGTAAAAAAATCTTAGTGTACAAATACAAAGCTAAAAAGAACTACAGAAGAACACAAGGTCATAGACAACCATACACTAAAGTAGAAATTACAAAAATAAAAACAGCAGAAGCAAAAGTAGCAGACACTGCAAAAGCTGAAACAAAAGCAACAGCTGCAAAACCTGCAACTAAAAAAACTGCAACAAAAAAAGAAGCGTAATTTAAGAACATATTATATAAGGAGTAAAATCCTTAGTTCACAATGGAAGGAGTGAGAAAGCATGGCTCATAAGAAAGGTCAAGGTAGTGTTAAGAACGGTAGAGACAGTGAGTCTAAACGTCTAGGACTAAAAAGAGCAGATGGTCAAGTGGTACCAGCTGGTAATATATTAGTAAGACAAAGAGGTACTAAAATTCATCCAGGAACCAATGTAGGAATTGGTAGTGATGATACTCTTTATGCCAAAGTAACTGGAAAAGTTAAATTCGAAAGACTTGGCAGAGATAAAAAGAAAGTCAGTGTTTATCCAGTAGAAGAAGGAAAAAAAGCTGAATAAAAAATATTAGTCTTCACTTTATATAGTGGGGGCTTTTTCTTTTACTTTATATAAGAAAGGTGTGCGTTAGCGAAAGCAAAGCTTTCGACGCACAGTTGTGCAAGTTTGCTTTGCAAACTGCACGGCCCAAGGAAACCTAACCTTGTTGTATAGCAAAAATCTAGCGATTTTTCCTATACAATAAAAAAGCTATAGATTTTAAAGCAATATCTACTTGTAAAATGTGGAAAAATCCAGTATAATAAATAAGGTAAATAAATAAAAAAAGGATGATGTGTTCATGGAAGAAAAGAAAAAACGTATGTTAACAGGAGATAGACCAACAGGTAGATTACATATTGGTCATTATTTTGGCTCTTTAAAAACAAGAGTAGAAATGCAAAATAGTGGTAAATACGACCCATATATTTTAATTGCAGATGTGCAAGCATTAACCGATAACTTTAACAATCCAGAAAAAGTAAGAAAAAATGTAAGAGAAGTATTATTAGACTATTTATCAGTAGGAATAGATCCAGAAAAAGTAACTATCTATATTCAATCTATGATACCAGAAACAGCAGAATTAACAGTATTTTACTCTAACTTAGTTACTATTGCAAGGTTAGAGAGAAACCCTACTGTCAAAACAGAAATAGCACAAAAAAAAGAATTTTTTGGAGAAAGTGTAACTTATGGATTTTTAGGTTATCCAGTAAGTCAAGCAGCAGACATCACTGTGGTAGGTGGTACAGCAGTACCAGTTGGAGAAGACCAATTACCATTAATAGAACAATGTAGAGAGATTGTTAGAAAATTTAATAGTATTTATGGAGATGTATTAGAAGAACCACAAGCAATATTATCTCAAAATAAAAGAATTAAAGGCTTAGATGGAAATGAAAAAATGGGTAAATCTTTAGGAAATGCTATTTACTTAGCAGACACTGAAGAAGAAGTAAACAAAAAAATAATGAGCGCAGTAACAGACCCTGCAAGAATAAAAAAAGATGACCCAGGACACCCTGATGTATGTATGGTAGCATATTACCATAACCTATTTAGCACCGAAGAAGAAATGAAATGTGTTTGCGAAGAATGTAAAGCTGGCGCAAGAGGATGTGTTGCTTGTAAAAAACAATTAGCACATAATGTAAACAAATTCTTGAATCCGATGAGAGAAAAAAGAGCATACTATGAACAACATCCAGAATTAATAGAAAAAATATTAAAAGAAGGAACAGAAAAAACAAGAAGAACAGCAAAAGAAACCATGAAAAAAGTAAAACAAGCAATGAAATTAGACTACTTTGGGGACGGTGGTCAGTCACCCTATTTAGGGTGACTAAGGGACGCACCTTTAAATAAAAGAGAACATATTTAGTAATAAATAAGCTGAGAGTAGTAAAAAAATAGAGGAGATTAAAAAACATGTTTACAGACTATGTAAAAATAATGGCAAAAGCCGGAAATGGTGGAGATGGAGCTATTTCATTTAGAAGAGAAAAATATGTGGCAGCAGGTGGACCAGATGGTGGTGACGGCGGAAGAGGTGGAAATGTATATTTCGAGGTAGATCCAGATTCTAATACGCTAATTGATTTTCGTTATCAAAAAAAGTTTAAGGCTCAAAATGGGAAAAATGGAGAGGGTGCTAACCGTTATGGCAAAAGTGGAGAGGATCTAACCATTAAAGTTCCAATTGGAACCATTGTAAAAGATGCAGAAAATGGAAGAATACTTGCAGATTTATCTGAAAAGGGACAACGAGAGTTGATTTTAGCAGGTGGTAGAGGTGGAAAAGGGAATACTCACTTTGCGACATCTACAAGACAAGCTCCTCACTTTTCTCAAGAAGGAGAAAAAGGGGAAGAAAAAGAACTGATTTTAGAACTTAAATTACTGGCAGATGTAGGCTTACTTGGTTTTCCAAATGTAGGTAAATCTACACTATTATCAGTTGTAACAAGTGCTACCCCAAAAATTGCAGATTACCATTTTACAACATTAGAGCCAAATTTAGGTGTAGTAAAAGGAGAATACGGTGATAGCTTTGTTATGGCAGATATTCC
>CAMSEM010000023.1 GCA_947057505.1 uncultured Clostridium sp.
AATTTAAATCTTTTGCTATATAAATTCTCATAAGTTGGCTTATTGGTTCAAATGTATAAGAAACATATTCTTGATGATTATTATTTATATAATATATATAATTAGTATCTTTTGGATAAATACTATTAAAGTTACATATATTAAAACCAATATCTTTAATAATGGTTTTTTCATCACTAAATTCATGATTTACAATATGAGTATGAGCATGAAATACACTATTAGCTGATTTATTAGTTTTGTTATTAGATGAACCATGTTCAAATATGATTGGATATTTATTATATATAGATTTAAATTTTTCTCTATACTTATTGAGCAAATTAATATAATCTTTTTGTTCTTCTATTGATAACTGACTCATAGAAAATATATGCCTTTTACTAACTATTAATAAGTATCCTTCTACTAAAGCACCTACACAAGGAATAACATAAAAATTATTTGTTTCTTCAATAATAGTATTTTCAACTTTATTATTATCAATATTACAGAATACACATTTTTTCATTAATAACACTCCAAACATATTAAAATTAAATACTAACATATTATAACACAATTTTTAACCAACTTCTATTGAAATTCAATAAGAACTCATATATAATATCTTTAGAAAGAGAACAAGAGAGTTCGTAACTTGTAAGAATATCGCTCCAAGGTCGAAAAATGACGAAGTTTCAAACATAATTTGAAATTTTGTCATTTTTTATATTTTTCTGCTGTCGATAATTAAAAAATATAAAATTTTAGTTATAGAAAGATTGATTTTTATATTGAAATATTATATAGTATTAAATATCAATAAATAAACCACATTTATTATTTTTTATATAATTATTATAACATCAAATTATAAAATCTAAATTATTTTTCAATCAATAAATTTTTATAAAATCTATTAATATCTAAAAATTAATCCAAGCAAATGTTGAAAAAAGTCTAATACTGTGATATTAAATATACAGGTGAAAATGTATGAATAAAAAAACAAATAAATTAGTAAAAATTGTAATTGCAGTATTAGTAGTGTTTTCTATTATAGGGTTATGTTACAATTTACGAGACAAAGATATAAATAATAAAATTTTTTACGAAATATCCAATATACCTGAATATAATGGAGAAATATATATTGAAATAAATAATAATGTTCCAGAATTTAGTGATGATGATTTTAATATTAAAGAAGATTATTATTCGAAATTAAAAAATGGAAAAGTGCGGTAGGGTAATGATAAAAACTAATTGGGAAAAATCTAATAGTGATGAAGAGAAAAATAATTATTCGGGAATTATACCATCTGGATTTATACAAAAACAATATGATTCCGAAATTGTTCCAGGAGGTTATTTATATCATAGATGTCATTTAATTGGCTGGAATATTGGTGGAGTTGATGTAGATAAAAGAAATTTAATGACTGGTACACGAGATTTTAACATAAAAGGTATGAGAACTTTTGAAAATAAAGTTTATAAGTATTTAAAAGAAAATCAAACCAACAATGTGTTATATAGGGTTACACCGTATTTTGATGGAGATAATAAATTAGCGAAACGGAGTAAATGTTGAGGCATATTCTATTGAAGATAATGGAAAACTAAAGTTTAATGTATATATATATAATGTACAAGAAAGAATAACAATTGACTATGCAACAGGAAACAGTGAATTAACTAACTAGAAGGAGGAGTAACTTGGATTTAAAATTATTTGAACATAGAGACAGAGAAAAGGAAAACACTAGTTTTATAGAAAAATTTATAGAAGAATTGCAAAAAACACTAATAAGTTTTGAAAATAAAAAGAAAAGTAATTTTCAAGAAAGTAATGCATTAGAAGAATATAATTTATTTGAAAAAAGAAAAGTGTTTTTAGACAATAAAAGTAGATATGGTAATGATTTTGCATGGATTACAGACGAAAATTCAGTATGTATTTCAGAGCATGGAGATGGAGGACCATATTCTATATCAGAAATAAATTTACCACATAATGCAAAAACTGGCGAAGTATATGAAAAAATAAATGGTACATATATATATAATGATATTGTTACCAAAGAGATAAATAATATAACTAAATAATGTATTTTTAGATTTCAAAAGATATTAACAATAGATTAAAATCAAAAAAGTAAAAGGTATAAATTCAGTTTAAAAGAGTTTAAAACTAAAATTTATACCTTTTCATCTATATTGTGTTAGGTCGCAAACTATGTTCTACGTTCTTGAAGCCATTTCTTTAAAGCACTTTTTTCTACTTTATGTTCTCCAATCATTATTGCTGGAAAATCTGGTCTATCAAAGAGTTTAGCAACTGTTGTATCAGTACACTTAAATAGAGATTTTATATCTTTTGTTGCTTCAATTAGTTCATTAATATCATTAGTAGTTACTATTTCTTCTATGTTTACTTCTCTTATTTCAATCATAATAGTTTTTCCTTTAATAATTTATTTACTATATTATAACATATACTAATAAAAATAAAAGATATTTATAAAAAATATTATATAATTTTGCTATATATCATTGAATAAAAGATAAATAAAGTATATAATACAATAAAATGAATAAAAGTAAAGGAATAATTATATGAATCGTACAATGTATTTTGATTATATTGAAGAAAAAAATAAATATAAACGCAGTTAGAATTCAATCTAGAGGAAGAAAAGAGTATTATAAGTGCATATAATGAAACTATAGAAGAATTAGAAAAAATCTGCTCTGTATTTGGACATATATGGATACCTGATGGAGATACTATACATTCTAATCCACCTGCTCACTGTGCATGCTGTGAAGCTTGGTCGACGGAATATATATGGCCTAGAGTAACTTTTTTTCACAGATTAGATGATTATGAAACTTATGCGCAGAAAACGCATTGTGAATACATATAAAAATAACTCTATTTTATAAAGAAATTAGAAAAAAGATATGAGATAAAAATTCTCATACTTTTTTCTTTTTTAGTTTGAAAAAAGTATTGATAAAGTATAAAATGTATGTTAAAGTATAAACGATAATTTGTGATACATATTTAAAGGAAAATAAGTTTTAATTACTTAAAATTATATGTAGATAACACGAAAGGATGAAAGAAGGAAAAAAATGGAAGAGAAACCAAAGGCAAGTAAAGTAAATTTAGTTAAATGGTGCGTATTTATTGCTGTTTTCATTGTAGCTTTAATTATTTGTGCAATAGTAGGGATATCAATAAATTCTAAAAAGACACTGCAAGTAAGTTCAGCAGAAACCATAAAAAAGGAAGTTTTAGAAGAAAATATACCTGAAGACGTAGTAAATTTAGAAGAACTAACAAAAGTATCAGAAAAAACAGAAGCTGAACTAAAAGAGCTTAACGAAAAAGAAGTAGAAAAAGAGGTAGAAAAGCAAAAGGAACAAGATAAAAAGGAAAATAAGGATAAAAAGACCACAACAACTACTAAAAAGCAACAAAATAAATATTATATAAAAGTAAATTATGGAGCACAAGTAGTAAATGTATATACTTATGATAAAAATGGAAAATATACGAAACCAGTAAAAGCTTTTGTATGTTCAACAGGTACAGAAACTCCAAGGTCAGGCGTATATAAAATACCAAGAAAATTTGAATGGTGTAAAATGTTTGGAGGAGTATGGTCACATTATGCTACACAAATTGTTGGAAATATTCTATTTCATTCAGTGCCATACTTAGAAAACAACAATCATTCTTTAGAATATTGGGCATATGACAAGCTAGGAACAAAAGCTTCTATGGGATGCATTAGACTTACTACTAGAGATGCAAAATGGATTTTTGATAATGTATCAGCAGGAACACAAGTAGAATTTTATTCAAGCTCTAATCCAGGCCCACTAGGAAAACCAAGTGCTAAAAAGATATCTAGCGCACCAGCTAATATTAGATGCTGGGATCCAACAGATCCAGATCCAAAAAATCCATGGAAAACATATAAGCCTAATACAAACGATAAAAATAATACTCAAACGAATACTCAAAACACACAAACTGTAAATAATCAAACTAGTGGTAATACAACTACTAATAACACACAGAGTGGAAATAATCAAACTAGTGGCAATACAACTACTAATAACACACAGAATGGAAATAATCAAACTAGTGGCAATACAACTACCAACAATACACAAACTGGAAACAATCAAGTTCAAAACAACCAAACTACCAATAGTACAGTACAAAATAATCAAGGAGAAAAACCTGGAACAACCACAAAACCTAATGCAGGAGCAGGTAATACTCAAAACAATACAACAGGCACACAAACCAAACCAAACACTACTCCAGATAATACTACAAAGCCACAAACAGGTACAGGAAATAGTTAAAGAATACAAACAAAGAAACTATAAAAAATAGAATTAAGAAGAAACAAGAAAGGAGAAGATGCTAAATGAAAATGGGGATTGTAGGACTACCTAATGTAGGAAAAAGTACTTTATTTAATGCAATTACAAAAGCGGGAGCTGAGTGCGCTAATTATCCTTTTTGCACAATAGAACCAAATGTAGGTGTAGTAGCAGTGCCAGATGAAAGGTTAGAAAAACTAGCTCAAATGTATAAAACACAAAAAGTAACTCCAGCTATTATTGAATTTGTAGATATCGCAGGATTAGTAAAAGGTGCAAGCCATGGCGAGGGTCTAGGTAATAAATTTTTATCTCATATTAGAGAAGTTGATAGTATTATTGAAGTAGTAAGATGCTTTGATGATACCAATGTTGTTCATGTAGATGGTAATATTAATCCAACTCGAGATATTGAAACAATTAACCTAGAATTAATTTTTGCAGATTTAGAAACAGTAGATAAAAGGCTAGAGAGTGCAAAAAAGAAATTAAAAGCAGATAAAAAATATCAAGAAGAAATCAATTTACTAGAAAAAGTAAAACAACAGCTAGAACAAGAAAAGCCAGCAAGGGCAATAGAAATGACTGAAGAAGAAAAAGAAATTTTAAAAGAGTCATTCTTACTTACTATGAAACCAGTTTTATATATTGCGAATGTTTCAGAAGAACAACTAGAAAATCCAGAAAATGATGAAAATGTCAAAAAAGTGATAGAATATGCAAAACAAGAAAATGCCCAAGTAATACCCCTTTGCATAAAAATAGAAGAAGAACTAGCTAGTTTAGAACCAGAAGAACAAGTTGAGATGTTAGAAGCACTAGGATTAAAAGAATCTGGTTTAGATAAAGTAATTAAAGCAAGTTATGATTTATTAGGGCTCATGTCATTTTTAACAGCAGGAGAACCAGAAGTAAGAGCATGGACCATCAAGAAAGGAACAAAAGCACCAAAAGCTGCAGGAAAAATACATAGCGACATAGAAAGAGGATTTATTCGTGCCGAAATTGTTTCCTATCATGACTTAATAACAGAAGGCTCTATGAACAACGTAAAAGAAAAAGGATTAGTTCGTTTAGAAGGAAAAGATTATATTATGCAAGATGGAGATGTTGTTTTATTTAGATTTAATGTTTAAATATCAATGAAAATTTTGCTGTCAAAAAATAAAATAAAAAATCGCAAAAAAACTTGACTAATTTAAAACCTAAGTATACAATATGTATGAAATAGAAAAATATAGGTATATTTTTTCTATTTATACAAATAATAAAAATAATAAATGTCAAAAGAAAAAGGAGATTTGAAATCATGAGAAACAAGAAATGTATTTTAGTATTTACTTTAATTATTGCTTTTTTACTATTAACTATTACCTGTGTACAAGCTACTGATGATAATCCATTAACTATTATTAATACACAAGAACCAACTACAAGCAATAATCAAGAAAATAATACAGTAACCAATAACCAACAAAATAACACAGTAAATAATACGCAAGCACCTATTATTAGTACTAATACTACTAACAATACTGCTAATAATACAGCAACAAACACATTGCCACAAACAGGTGTAGCAGAAGATACTGCACTATTTGTTTTCATTGCAATTTGTATTGTATCTGCAGTGTATGCATTTGTTAGAATTAGAAATTATAAAAACATTTAATAATGAGTTATATGAAAAGCTACTATTACAATATAGTAGCTTTTATTTAATTTCTTTGGCTTTTACCACCATTCTTTTACCATCTATATTATTACAAGTAAGTAGGGTAATAAATTTATTTTCTCCAACATCTTGAGTTGTACAAGATAAATCAGTAGCTAAAATTTCATCTATTTCATATATAGAATATTCTACTTTATTACCAGCTAAATCATATATTTCAACAATGTCATTTTTCTTTAGCTTATTCAATTTGCCAAAAAATCTGCTATCTAAATAGTTATGCCCTGCAATGCATAAGTTACCATTTTCATTTGGCATAGGACCTGCAAATCTGCAAAGAGAAATTTTCAATAAATCTGCTGTACTTTCGGATAAAATGGGGTAATTCAAATTAAGCTTATTAATGCTAATCATTCCAATAACAAAAGGATTTTCTACTACAACATTTTGTTTTTCTCCTTCATTTGCAATGTTATCTTGGTAAAGAGTGGTTAAAGTATAATTATTGAGTAATTCCTTAGATAATCGTTCTTGTTTATTTGCCTTTTGCAAATTGTAATAAAAAATAAACAAAAATATAATAGCAATAGTGAAAGAAATAAAAAATTGTAAACGATACCTATTTCTTTTAATAAATGTTTTAAATTTATGATTTTTATTTGAATTCCTCATGATTTCCTCATAAGGAACTTCCATTATACTATTACTAAATTCAACTTTTAAAATTTGATTTTTCATGTTACCACCTAAAAATTCGAAAAAATAAATAATTTGTCCTTTTTGATTAGTATTTGCATGCAAGATAAAAAATATTTATAAAAATCTTAATTTTGTATTAATTTTTTTCAAAAAAGAGATGTACAAATAGATAATATGTGATAGAATATACCATGAATAAATAAATTAAGGAGAGGTGTATAAAGGTGCAAAATTTAAAATATAAAAGAGTATTACTTAAACTAAGTGGAGAAGCACTTGCAGGAGAAGCAAAACATGGTATTGATGCAGAAACAATAGGAAAAATATGTGATAAAGTAAAAGAATTGGTTCAATTAGGTGCACAAGTATCAATTGTAGTTGGTGGAGGCAATTTTTGGAGAGGAAAATATGGACACCAAATGGAAAGAACAACATCTGATTATATGGGAATGCTTGCAACCTGTATAAATGGTTTAGCATTGCAAGATGCACTAGAGGCAAGGGGAATTCATACAAGACTGCAAACAGCAATTGAAATGAGAGAAATAGCAGAGCCTTTTATTAAAAGAAAAGCAGCAAAGCATTTAGAAAAAGGTAGAGTAGTTATTTTTAGCTGTGGAACAGGAAACCCATATTTTACAACAGATACAGCCGCAGCATTAAGAGCAGTAGAAATGGATGCAGAAGTAATACTAGTAGGAAAAACAATTGATGGTGTTTATTCAGATGATCCAAAAACAAACCCAAATGCAGTAAAATATGATAAAATTAGTTATTTAGACATTTTAAACAAAGATTTAAAAGTAATGGACTCAACAGCAACATCTTTATGCAGAGATAATCATATTCCACTTATTGTGTTTGGAATAGATAAACCAGAAAACATGGTAGATGCTATACTTGGAAAAAATGTAGGAACTATTATAGAATAGAGTATATTTAAAAGAATGAATAAAAAGCAATATAAAAAAATAAAATATTTAAAGGAGAGAAAAAGATGAATAATATTTATGAAGAGAAAATGAACAAAACAATTAGTGTATTTGAAGAAAATTTATCAGAAATTAGAGCAGGAAGAGCTAACCCTGCAATTTTAAATAAAATCTCAGTAGATTATTATGGTGTACCAACCCCAATTAATCAAGTTGCTGGTATTTCTGTACCAGAAGCTAGAATGATTTTAATACAACCATGGGATATGAATTTATTAAAAGAAATAGAAAAAGAAATTTTAAAATCAGACATTGGAATTAATCCAAATAATGATGGAAAAGTGATTAGACTAACTTTCCCAGAATTAAATGAAGAAAGAAGAAAAGAAATTGTAAAAGACATTAGAAAATTAGCAGAAGAAGCAAAAGTTGCTATTCGTTCTATTAGAAGAGATGCAATAGATGAAGCAAAAGCATTAGAAAAGAAATCTGAAATTACAGAAGATGACTTAAAAAATGAAGAAGAACAAATTCAAAAGTTAACAGATAAAAAAGTACAAGAAATAGATAGCTTACTAGAAGCAAAAGAAAAAGAAATTATGACAATATAATTTATAGAAATTTTAAAATATGATATACAAATTTTTATATAACAACCACTATCATAACCAAAATAGCTTAAGAAGGGAATTAAAATTATGGAAGAAACACTACTACCAAAACATATTGCAATTATTATGGATGGAAATCGTAGGTGGGCAAAAGAAAAAAAGTTAGATACTAAAATAGGACATAAAGAAGGGGCAGAAAATTTAAAGAGAATTGCCAAATATGCTAACCAAATAGGTATAAAGTATTTAACAGTATATGCCTTTTCAACAGAAAATTGGAAAAGAACTAAAGAAGAAGTAGGTGCCTTAATGCTATTGCTTCAAAAATATGTTGAGGAATTTCTAAATGATTCTAATATGGATAATATTAAAGTAAACATTCTAGGAGATATTTCTAAACTAGATAAAGGAATTCAAAAAAGTA
Organism: uncultured Clostridium sp.; assembly: GCA_947057505.1. Classification (GTDB taxonomy): domain Bacteria; phylum Bacillota; class Clostridia; order TANB77; family CAG-508; genus CAG-273. The sequence goes on from CAMSEM010000023.1 coordinate 8,734, forward strand.
TCAATAGAATTATGGACAATACCAAAAGTAATACAGGGCTTACTCTAAATATTGCCTTTAATTATGGTGGAAGAGATGAAATTGTAAAAGCAATGCAAAGAATTGCAACTAGAGTAAAAGAAAATGAAATACAAGTAGAAGAAATAGATGAAAAATTAATAGAAAATTCACTTTATACAGCTGGTCAACCAGAACCAGACTTATTAATTCGCCCTGGTGGAGAACAAAGAATTAGCAATTACTTATTATGGCAATTAGCTTATACAGAATTCATATTTACTTCAAAGTATTGGCCAGATTTTAATGAAAAAGATTTAGATGAAGCAATTATAACTTTTGAAAATAGAAATCGCAAATTTGGTGCAAAATAAGAAATATTAACTGTGCTTTATTGCAAAATAAAAATATAAGAACAAATAACAAAAAGTAGAGAGGAACTACCAAAATGAATGTAAAAAGAGTAATTTCAGGATTAGTGTTGTTTCCAATTGTTGCTATTTTATTAGTTTTTGGAAATCAATATGTAGTAGATATTGCCATTGCAGGCATTGCACTTATGAGTATTCATGAGTTTTACAAAGCTTTTCGAACGGGAAAAAAAGCAAATCCCATTAGTTGGCTTGGCTATATTGCAGCAATCATGATTTCATTAATTCATGTTGTACCCATCAGTTGGATATTAAAAACAATAGGAATATTATTACCAATTACAATACTTATTTTGTTTCTATATGTTATAATAACTAACTTAAAAGTAAATATACAAGATATTGCAATCACCTTTTTGGGAATTTTTTACATAGTTATATTTTTAATGTATATTCCAATCATAAGAGAAAACTTGCCAAATGGTAATTTTCTTGTTTGGTATGTATTCTTTACAGCATGGGGAACAGATATTTTTGCTTATGTAATTGGAAAATGGAGAGGAAAACATCATTTTACACAAGTTAGCCCAAATAAAACAATAGAAGGCTGCATAGGTGGAATACTAGGTGGGATTTTATTAACTACACTTTATACAATAGCTTGTCAATTCATTTTTGAAATCAACTTTAATTATGTTACGATGCTATTTATTTGCTTGGTATTAAGCTTACTTAGTCAAATAGGAGATTTAGCAGCTTCTGCCATTAAAAGATACACAGGGATTAAAGACTTTAGTCATCTAATTCCTGGACATGGTGGCATGCTAGATAGAATAGATAGTATTATATTTATTGCACCATTTGCATACTTTTTATTTATGCTAATTTAACATTAAAGTATAATAATGTTAATACTAAATAGTAATTAATATAAAAGGAGAATTAACATTGTTTTCATTTTTAATAGCTTTTATCAAAATTATATTCATATTAGGCTTCCTTGTACTTATTCATGAAGGAGGTCACTTTTTAGTTGCAAAACTATGTAAAATTAAAGTAAATGAATTTGCCATAGGATTTGGACCAACTATTTGGAAAAAACAAGGAAAAGAAACGAAATATGCTTTACGACTTATTCCAGTAGGTGGCTTTGTCAACATGGAAGGAGAAGAACAACATTCAGAAGAAAAAGGTTCTTTTAGTAAAGCTAGTATTCCTAAAAGGATTGCTGTAGTAATAGCAGGAGGATTAGTTAATATCATATTCGCATTAATTGTATATTTTATATTAATGACTTGCATTGGAAATAATCCATCTAATATTGTAGACTATGTAATACCAAATACCAATGCACAAACAGTGCGGAATACAAGCAGGAGATAAAATTATTAAAATTAATAATAAAAAAGTAAATTATAAAGCTGACTTTGATAAAGCTATGGAAAAAAGTAATGGAAATGAAATAGAGCTAATTATTGAAAGAAATGGAAAAGAGCAATCCCTAAAATTTAAACCAACAGAAGAAAATGGTAAGTATTATATGGGTGTATACTTAAAAATGGCAGAAAATAATTTTTCAAATAACATATATTATGCTTTTTTACAAACTGGCGATTTTGCATTTTCTATTGTAGATAATTTAAAACTATTATTTACAGGAAATGTTTCTATTAATCAAATGATGGGACCTGTTGGAATAGGTGAAGTGGTAGCAGAAACAAATGGAGTGCTTGATTTTATTTATATTTTAGCAGTTATTTCTATATCACTTGGTTTTACCAACCTATTACCATTTCCACCTTTAGATGGAGGAAAAGTTGTTATTTTATTATTAGAAGCAATTAGAAGAAAATCACTAAAAGAAAAAACAGAAATAACCATTCAAATGGTTGGCTTTATGACTTTAATAGGATTGGCTATTTTAGTTACGTATAATGATATTTTGAGAATATTTTAGGGATTTAAAGTAGTATGTGATTATTTTTTACGTTAACGAAAGTGTAAGTAACCGCAAGAGTTTTAGCAGTTACTAATACTTTCGCTGCTCGAAGAGCTCGCATACTACGAAAATAATTAAATACTGCTTTAAATATAAAAATAAAGGGAGAAAGAATGGAAGAGACTACATTAAAAACAGTAAAACAAGTATTTAAAGATTATAATTCTAATAGTTTCGCATTAAGTGAGGCACTTGTTGCATGCGTAAATATTTATAAAAAAACAAGTAAATTAGAAATAAAGCTTAAAGTAACTTCTTCTATTTTAATAAAAGACTTAACAGATTTTGAAAGATATCTTACCAAAAGATTTGATTTTAATGAAATAGAAATTAAAATACAAAATGATAATTTAGCAAATGATATTGATAAAAAACTAGAAACCGAGTGGAATTATATTGTAGAATATATGGCATATAAGCACCCGCTTACAAAAGCATTATTAAAAAATAGTACGATTGAAATTCAAGAGAATAAAATGGTTGTAAGCTTAGCAAGAAAAGGCAGACAAATATTAGAAGCTAGGGGGTTTGAAAAAATACTAGCTAGCAAATTACATGATTTATACAATAAAAATTATGTAGTAACTTATAAAGAAGAAATTACAGAAGAAATGCAAAAACAATATCAAGAATATGCAAAAGAGTTAGAAAAGCAAGCTGTTTTAATTGCTCAAAAAGAAGCAGAAGAACATATGCAAGAAATAAGAGAAGAAAAAGGCATAAAAACAAATCAAGAACCCAAAGTAGAAAATACCAATAATGCCATAAGTAATTCAAACAGTAACATGCCACCAACACCGCCACTACCGCCAGAAGAACCAGTGGAAAATTCTCCTCTTATTTATGGAAGAAGTTTAAAAATAAAAGAAGAATTGTCAAAAGTAGCAGACCTTTCAATTGATAGTGGAAAAGTATTGCTAGATGGAGAAATTTTAAACACAGATTCTAGAGAACTAAAATCTGGTAAATTTTTAGTTACTTTTGATTTATATGATGGTACAAGCACTATTACTTGTAAAGCCTTTGTAGAAGCAGAAAAACATGATGATACCATAAAAAAATTAAAAGGTGTAAAAGGTGTAAAAGTAAATGGAACTGCTCAATTTGACCCTTTTGCAAAAGAATTAGGGGTTATAGCAAATACTATTATAGAATCTACAGGATTAAAGAAAGAAGTTAGAAAAGATGAAGCCTCAGTTAAAAGGGTAGAATTACATATGCATACACAAATGAGTCAAATGGATGGAATGACAGCTGCAAAAGACTTACTAAAAAGAGCAGTAAAATGGGGAATGAAATCAATTGCTATTACTGACCATGGGGTTGTACAAGCTTTCCCAGATGCTCATAAATATTTAGAAAAAGATCATCCGGATTTAAAAGTAATTTATGGGGTAGAAGCGTATTTGGCACCAGATAAAACACCATGTGTTTCTTTTTCAAAAGGTCAAAATTTAGATGATGCAACTTATTGTGTACTAGACTTAGAAACAACTGGTTTTTCTTTTAGAACAGAAAAAATAACAGAAATAGGAATTATGAAAGTAAAAAATCATGAAGTAATAGATGAATTTTGTACTTTTGTAAATCCAGGAAAACCAATACCACAAAGAGTAGTAGAAGTAACTAATATAACAGATGAAATGGTAAAAGATGCTCCAACCATAGAAGAAGTTTTACCTAAAATGTTAGAATTTATTGGAGATAGTGTTTTGGTAGCACATAATGCAGATTTTGATATTGGATTTTTAAAATACAATTGTACAGAATTAGGTCTAAAATTAGGAAATACCTATATAGACACTTTACGTTTAGCAAAAGACCTATTTCCAGAATATAAAAAATATAAACTAGGAATTATTGCAGAAAATTTAGGAATAAAAGTAGAAGTGGCACATAGAGCATTAGACGATGTAGATACTACGGTAAAAGTATTTAATGTTATGTTAGAAATGCTAAAAGAAAAAAAAGCTGTTACCTTAGATGATATAGAAACTGTACTATCAGGAAAAGCAGATTATAAATCATTACAAACTTATCATGCTATTATTTTAGCAAAAGACTATGTAGGACTTAGAAATTTGTATAAATTAATATCACTTTCTCATTTACATTATTTTTATAAAAAACCACGTATTTTAAAATCGCTTTATAAAAAATATTCTGAAGGCTTAATTTTAGGAAGTGCATGTGAAGCAGGTGAACTATATAGAGCAATTATAGCAGGTAAAACAGATGAAGAATTAGAAGAAATAGCAGCAGACTATGACTACTTAGAAATTCAGCCAATTGGAAACAATATGTTTATGGTAAGAAATGAAACAGTAGCAAGCGTGGAAGATTTAAAAGACATTAACCGCAAAATTGTAGCTTTAGGAGAAAAGTTGCAAAAGCCAGTAGTAGCAACCTGTGATGTTCACTTTATGGATCCACAAGATGAAATATATCGTAGAATTTTAATGGCAGGACAAGGCTACAGTGATGCAGACGAGCAAGCTCCATTATATTTAAGAACAACAGATGAAATGTTAAAAGAATTTGAGTATTTAGGTGAAGAAAAAGCATATGAGGTAGTAGTAACAAACACAAATAAAATTGCAGATATGTGTGAAAAAATAAGCCCAATTTCACCAGAAAAATGTCCACCTTATATTGAAGGTTGTGAACAAACCATTAAAGAAATTGCTTATAACAAAGCACATGAATTATATGGAGAAGAACTTCCAGAAATAGTGCAAAGCAGATTAGATAAAGAGCTAAACTCTATTATTTCAAATGGTTTCTCTGTTATGTATATTATTGCACAAAAACTAGTATGGAAATCAAACGAAGATGGTTATATAGTGGGGTCTAGGGGCTCAGTAGGTTCTTCTTTTGTAGCAAATATGACAGGTATTACAGAGGTAAACTCTCTGCCACCACATTATAGGTGCCCTAATTGCAAATATTCAGACTTTACAGACTATAACGTAAAAAATGGATTTGATTTACCAGATAAAAATTGCCCAAAATGTGGTGCTAAACTTACGAAAGATGGAATGGATATTCCATTTGAGACTTTCCTAGGTTTTGATGGAGATAAAGAACCAGATATCGACTTGAACTTTTCAGGAGAATATCAAGCAAAAGCACACCGTTACACAGAAGTGATTTTTGGTAAAGGAACTACTTTTAAAGCTGGTACAGTTGGTACTGTTGCAGATAAAACAGCTTTTGGCTATGTAAAAAAATATTATGAAGAAAGAGGCATTCCAGTAAGTAATGCCGAAGTACTAAGAGTATCACAAGGATGTACTGGAATTAAAAGAACTACAGGACAACATCCAGGTGGTATTATAGTAGTACCAAAAGGAAGGGAAATTTACGAATTTACCCCAGTACAACATCCAGCAGATGACCCTAACTCAGACATTATTACCACTCACTTTGATTACCACTCTATTGACCAAAACTTATTAAAACTAGATATTCTAGGACATGATGATCCAACCATGATTCGTATGCTATTTGATATAACAGGAGTTGACCCTACAAAAGTACCTCTAGATGATAAAGAAACGATGTCTATTTTTAGTTCTACAAAAGCGCTAGGAGTAACACCAGAACAAATTCATTCAGATGTAGGTTCTTATGGTATACCAGAGTTTGGTACTAAATTTGTAAGAGGAATGTTAGTAGATACAAAACCAACAACCTTTGGTGAATTAATTAGTATTTCTGGACTTTCACACGGGACTGATGTATGGCTTAACAATGGACAAGAATTAGTAAACCAAGGAATTGTTACTTTAAGTGAAGCAATTGGTTGTAGAGATGATATTATGATATATTTAATTAAACAAGGTTTGCCACCAAAACTTGCATTTAAAATTATGGAGTTTGTACGTAAAGGAAAAGCATCTAAAGACCCAGAAAAATGGCAAGAATATGAAGCAACTATGAGAGAATACAACATACCAGAGTGGTATATAGGATCTTGTAAAAAGATTAAATACATGTTCCCAAAAGCCCATGCAGCAGCCTATGTAACAAATGCTTTTCGTATTGCATGGTTTAAAGTACATAAACCAGCAGCCTATTATACAGCATATTATACCATTCGTGCAGATGAATTTGACAGTGATATTATGTGTTATGGAGTAGAAAAAGTAAAGAATAAAATGAAAGAAATTGAATTGCAAGGCAATAGTGCTACTACAAAAGATAAAAACATGTATGCAATTTTAGAATTAGTACTAGAAATGTATGAAAGAGGAATTACCTTTTTACCAATAGACCTTTATGAAAGTCATGCAACCAAATTTAAAATGGAGTCGGAAAATGAAATTAGGCCACCATTAAATAGTATACCAGGCTTAGGAACAGTTGCAGCAGAAGGCATAGAAGAAGCTAAAAAAGATGGAAAATTTATGTCTATTGATGATATGAAAATTAGATCTAAAATAGGAAAATCTGTGGTAGAATTACTAGATAAGGTTGGTTGTTTAAAAGGAATGAGCCAAAGCAATCAAATGAGCTTATTTGGCTAGCAAAAAAATAATTACTATTCTTTTTCAAACTATAAGTTTTAATCAAGAAAGGATAATAAAAATGAAATTAGAAGAAATTTTTACAATACAAAATATTATCATTTATTTAATTTGTATTAATATATTTACCTTTTTTATGATGTGGCTTGATAAGAAAAAAGCTAAAAAAGGCAAATGGAGAATACCAGAGAACACTTTACTATTACTTGTGCTATTAGGTGGGGGAATAGGTGGAATTGCTGGTATGTATACCTTCCGTCATAAAACGCAAAAAGCAAAATTTGTAATAGGTTTTCCAGCTATTTTAATTTGCGAAATATTGCTAATTGTAATGCAATTATTTTAAATAAATTTTATAGTATTCAAAAAAGTGTATATTACTATTTTCTTCATTACTGACATGCTAAGAGAGATCAACAAGGAAGCGGAAGAGATCCTTGGTGAAGCGCGCAAGAAG
>CAMSEM010000024.1 GCA_947057505.1 uncultured Clostridium sp.
ACTATTAGGAAGATTTGACTTTAAGGAACTGAATAATTACCATGAAAACGTTAATTTACAAAGTAAATGCAATTATGAAAAGTTAAATACAAGTTTTTAACTAAATGCGATTTTAAGCTAAAAATTCGATGTGAAATTATTGATTTTATTGAGTTCTTAGTGTCAAATTAGAGTATATTTCAAGAAAATTTGCATTTACTTTTTTATTTCACAAAATTAAAAACTCTTATTTCCCTCTCTTGACAATTCTTTCCAATTACTATATGATATACCATATTAAATTTTATTATAGGAGGATTTTATATGGAACTAAAAGGTTCAAAAACGGAAGCAAACTTAAGAGCTGCTTTTTCTGGCGAATCAGAAGCAAGAAATAAATACACTTATTTTGCAAGCGTAGCAAAAAAAGAAGGATATGAACAAATAGCTGCTATTTTTATGGAAACAGCAGAAAATGAAAAAGAACATGCTAAAATACATTTTAAATATTTACAAGGAATTGGAGATACCAAAGCAAACTTAGCAGATGCTGCTGCTGGTGAAAATTATGAATGGACTACTATGTATGCTGATTTTGCAAAAGTTGCAGATGAGGAAGGTTTTACAGAAATTGCTGCAACATTTAGAGGAATTGCAGAAGTTGAAAAACACCATGAAGAAAGATATAGAAAATTATTAGATAATTTAGGTAATGGTGAAGTATTTAAAAAAGGAAGCATTACTGTTTGGAAATGTAGAAATTGTGGACATATTCATGTTGGTGTAGAAGCACCTATGATTTGCCCTGTTTGCAAACACCCACAAGCTTACTTTGAAGTAAATTGTGAAAATTATTAAAAAGAAACTGACCTTAAGGGTACAATTTTATTATAAATAAGTGTATATTACTATTCTCTCCATTACCGACCTGCTAAGAGCAGATCGCGCTTGGAGAACTCGCACATTACGCTAATAATAATATACACTTATTTTGTAATTTAGTACTACTATTTAGGTCAGTTTCTTTTTTTATTATGAAATAGCAACTATGTTTCCTATTAAATCATAGTCTTTTACCTCTATAATTTGGCAACCAACAAATTGCCCTATTTTTAGTTCTTTTGTTTTTGGAATGTAAATAACTCCATCAATTTCTGGTGTATCCATATAACTTCTTCCTACATAAAATTTGCTGTTTTTGGTCATTCCTTCAATGATTACTTCAAACTTTTTTCCTATTTTACTTTCTAAATTTCCTCTAGAAACTTTTTGTTGTAACTGCATAATTTTATTGTATCTACTTTTTTTGGTAGATGGATGCACTTGCTCTTTTAATATACTAGCTGCTGTTCCCTCTTCTTTTGAATAGCTAAATGCTCCTAGTTTATCAAATTTTGCTTCTTCTAAAAATTGGTATAGTTCTTCAAATTCTTCTTTTGTTTCTCCAGGAAAACCTACCATAACTGTTGTTCTTAAAATAACATCTGGCAGTTCTTTTCTTAGTTTATTAATTAAACTTCTAATGCTTTCTCCATCACTTTTTCTATTCATTCTTTTTAAAACTTGGTCTGCAATATGTTGAATTGGAATATCAAAGTAATGGCAAATCTTAGGATTTTGTTTGATTACTTGTATTAATTCATCTGTAATTGTTTCTGGGTAGGCATATAAAAAACGAATCCATTTTATTTTTTTTATTTTGCATAATTCTTCTAGTAATTTTGCAAGCATTGGCTTCCCATAAATATCTATACCATATTTGGTAGTATCTTGAGCTGTTACAATAATTTCTTGATACCCTTTATCTGCTAGTTTATTTGCTTCTTCTAAGATGCTTTCTATGTTTCTACTTTTAAATGGTCCACGTATGTGTGGAATAGCACAATAGGTACAACAATTACTACATCCATCTGCAATTTTCAAATAAGCATAGTTGCTACCTGTAGTAATAACTCTATTTACCAATTCTTCAAATTCATTTTTTTCTTCTACCTTAGAATTAGTAATTAAATTTTCAATTTGGCTCCACAAAGTATTATAAGAACTATATTTTATGTATAAGTCAACTTCTGGGATTTCTTTTTCTAGCTCTTCTTTATACCTTTCTACTAGACACCCCATTGCAATTAAATATTTACAATTTTTCTGTTTATATTCTGCCATTTCTAATATTGTATTAATTGCCTCTTCTTTGGCAGGTTCTATAAAGCCACAAGTATTAATGACAATTATTTGTGCTTCTTCTGGATTATTTACTATTTCATAATTATGCTCTTTAAATAAAGCAATTGTTTTTTCTGTATCTACTAAATTCTTATTACATCCTAATGAGATAAATCCTACTTTCATATGGTATTAAAAGAATATTGTTTTTATACAATATCCTTATTTCTCCTTTCTATTATTCCTTTGATTCTACTACTTTTTCTAATAATTTTAGTCCATCTAATAATTGATGATATGTTTTTTTATCTACTATATTGGTATTGCCCCCTGCATATTCTTTAGCAACACCTTTCATGTCTATTAATTCATAACGGTTTTGAGCTTTTTCTCCATTGTCTAAAACATAAATTGGTGTGTAATCTACTTTACTTAATGTTACTTTACCATCAATACTACTTTTTCTAAGTTCTATATTTAATACAAGTTCTACTTTTGAAATATCATTATTAATAGAGGAAATATAATTTCCTAGAGAATATGCTATAAATACATTTTCTCCTTGTTTATTTTTCTTTATTTCCATTGGCTGAATTGCTGCTGGGTGATTTCCTAAAATTACATTTGCTCCGTTTTCAATTAAAAAGTTTGCTATTTGTTTTTGCTCTTCGCTTGGTTTTGTTGCATAAGGATCTCCCCAGTGCATCATAACAAAAATATAATCCGCATTTTCTTTAGCATATGCTAACTCTTTTTTTGCTGTTTCTTCATTATAAATATTTAAGCTATTAAGTTCTTCTTTTGTTTTCTTAGTTTGCTCTTCTACGCCATAGGTATAAGATAAAAATGCAATTTTAGTATTTTTAACTGTTTTTATAGTAACAGTTTCTTCTTTTAGTCGATCGCCTACTGTGCTAAATCCAATCTCTTGCAAATATTGTTTCGTTTCTTTTAACCCTTGAAGTCCATAATCTAAACTATGGTTGGTACTAAGGCTTACTAAATTAATACCAGAGTTTTTAACAGCTTCCCCAAATTCTTTTGGACTGTTTCTATTACCATATCCAGAATATGCTTTATTTACAAAGTTGGTTTCCATAGTTCCAACTACTATATCACTTCTTTGAATAAAGCCTGTAATATTTTGGAACATAGAATCAAAACTATAAGTTTTATTTTCTTCTTGATAAGCATCTTTTAACATTTCTTCGCCACACAAAATATCTCCTACTGCTGAAATCCTTATTATACTATCTGGCTTATTTTGATTACTATTTGCTATATTTTGAATAGTTTCTGTAAATATAGACTCTATTTTTGCATCTAATTCTTGTCTTTGTTTTGCTAATAATTGTTTATCTTGATAATTACGATAAAAAATAATTCCTAAACATAATAAAATAATGATTGTTAAGCTAGTTAACAATGTTAAAAATGTTTTTAAGCTAATGATATCTGTTAGCTTTTTAAAAGTTCGTTTATTTCTTCTATTTCTTGCCATTTGTATCACCTTGTTATAATTTATCATATTTTAGTAAATAAGTAAATATAAGTTTTAATAATTACCCAAAATTATAGTACATAAATTTTTATGTGTAATACTACATCATATTTTATTTATGATATTTATATATATGATATTATTTTATAATGAAAGGATTTTACGATTTATGGATTTTATTAGAATTAGAAATTTACGTGAAGATAAAGATTTATATCAAAAAGATATTGCTAAGCTACTTGGTATATCTCAGCAATATTATTCTGATTATGAAAATGGAAAAAGACCTATTCCTATTATTCATTTAATTACTCTTGCTAAATTTTATCATGTTTCTATTGATTACCTTGTTGGTCTTACTAATAACCCCAAACCATATTCTCGTAGTGTTTCTTAATCTTAATCCATAAGATTATATTGTTTTATAAGTTTATTTTTCTCTACTTGTTATATCTTGAAAGTATTGCGCTTTTTCTTTTTGCTTTTCTAAAGAAGTCCATGCAAAATAAGAAGAAATAAATTCTCCATATTTTGTTACATCTTCAAATTCCTCTAAATCCCCAATTTCTTCTTTCAATTTATTCGTTAATGCTTTTTGGTTATTTTCCATTTCAATTTTTTTATTTATTTCATTATTTTTAGTTGCTACTTTATCTTTTTTATTCATAAAAAATGCACACTCCTTTTATTTTTAGTTATGTGCATTTTAAATTTTATTTATTCAATTTTTCATTTTTTATCAATTACTAGATAATGGTTTTAGGTATAATTATTGCTAAATACATTAAAAATAGTATCTAGTAACATTTATCATAACCAAATTTAGTTATTACTTTAGCTTATAAAACCTGTTCTTCTATTACTTTAGCAACACCATCTTCATTATTTGTGGTAGTTACCAACTTTGCCATTTTTTGTATATATGGTGCACTATTTCCCATAGCAACACCAAGTCCTGCATTTTCAAGCATAGTTTGATCATTTATATTATCTCCTATTGCCATTACTTCTTCTTTTTTTATTCCTAGTTTATTTATCAAAAATTGTATTGCAGTCCATTTATCTACCTGTTTGCTACTAATTTCTGTATAAAAATATTCCATAGTAGACTCAGTTGTTCCAGATTTTATTATTTTTCTTGACATATGTCCCACATCTAATACATCTATATTTTTTACCTGTCTTAGTTTTTTTATAATACTATGAAAAATAATGTTATTATTATCGCAAATACTTACTTTTATGTAATCTGTTTCTTCTCTATTTAATACATAATCGTAAATATCTTCTACAATATGTATATTGGTTTTCTTGTCATCTGGTTTACTTGCATTTTCTTGATGATAAAATAAAACATTATAATTTAAGTTTTTGGTAATAATACTCGTTTTGGTATAAACACTATAATAAATGCTATTTTCTTCGCAAATTTTTATTAATTGTAATACCTTTTTTTGTGTTAAAAAGTTTTCATATATTAACTTATCTTGCTTAAAGTCATAAATCATGGCACCATTTCCACAAATGCTATAATGGTTAGCACCTATTTCATTGGCTAAATTTTTTACTGACATAGCTCCTCTTCCAGAGGTTAATACTACTTCTACGCCTTTCCTTGTTGCCTGCTCTATTACATTTTTATTTTTTTCTGAAATTTGCCCATAAGAGTCTAATAATGTACCATCTAGGTCAATTGCAATTAATTTGTACATACTGTTTCTCCTTGTTTTATATAGATAGAACTTTTTAATCTAACTTTGTTCCACATTCACTGCAAAATTTATCATTTGGTTCATTCATAGTTTTACAGTTTTTACATTCCTTTTTATTTGCTTTTGGTTTTCCACAATTGCAACAAAACTTACCAGTGTTTTTTGTATCACATTCACAAGTCCATTCATTATTGGTTAGCTTTTCTGTGGTAGTTGTTGCTATCGTTTGTTCTTGATTTGTTTGAGTTTTATTTATATCAATTGTGCTATTTGCCATATTTTGTGTATTCCATGGTGATGTAGCAGCTTCACCTACCATACCATTTGTAGCCATATTCATCATCCCAATTCCCATAAATCCGTTCATAGATCCACTTTTGTTTTTAGCTGCACTTTGCACTGCTTCTGCATAAGCATCTACTAATCTTCCTTGTTGCATATGTGCATTTGAACTTAATTCATATTGATCTATTTTTCTTTCTGATTCTTCATCTAATGTAACAGATTCTACTGCAAATGATACAATAGAAATTCCTCTTTTTCTTACTGGTTCATCAAATACCGCTTCATCCATCATTGCCCTGATTTCATCTGTTTGACTTGGCATTTCTAATACAGGAATTTTGTATTTTTCAGACCCTAGCTCATTTACTAAATTTTGGAATACAGCTATTACCTCTGCACGAATTTGTTCTACTAGTTTATCTTTGGTATATACATTTGCTGTACCTGCAAGTTCTTGCATAAATATTGCCGGATTGCTAATTTTAAAACTATATTTACCATAGCATTTAATTTGTACTCTCATTGGTGTTATGGTATTTGTCATTTGGTTTGGAATTGGGTGTGACCAATCTGCAAATGGTATTGGTGCTGCTGTTCCAAATTTATTATCTATTATTTCTTTTATATTAAAGAAATATACAGCTTGTTCTTTTGCTGTTGTTCCACCATATGTAAATCTTTCCCACATTTCTTTAAATGTTTTTCCAAAGTCTCCTGCAAAAAAAGATGGAGATGATGAACTATCAAATTGATAATATCCTTCTTCTGCAGTCGCATCTATTACTTTACCATTATCATAAATAACAGCACATTGTCCTGGTGCTACAATAATACTACTTTTATTGCTTATTACTCCTGTTGGTGTTGTTTTCTTTACCATTAATATTTCATTGTTCATATCCTCACAACGAATTGCCTCTTTCCATTGATCTGCCAATGTTCCTTTTATTGCTTCTTTAGCAGCTTTAATTAGTCCCATAATTTTTCTTCCTTTCTTACTTGCTTTGCAAGTTATATAAATTTTATATTCATTTAGCTATGCTATAACTAAATTAGAAACATTTTTAAATCTGTACATTTTCTCTTTCTAAATTAGAAAGTGCCCAGCTATGTTCTCCTGTTGTAATAACACTTCCACAGTACTCACATTTTCCACTTGAAGTAATTTTAGTTGGTGCTCCACAATTTGGACAGTTTGTTGTATTTAGTTCTATGGTACCTGGTTTTGTTTTTACTCCATTTTTTCTAACAAATGTTAATAAGTAGGTATTTACTCTTTCAGTTTGTTTATCACCTTTTAAAACAGCATTTGTTGTAGCATCTATAATATAGTCTGCCATTCTCGAGTTAAGCCTTACTGTTAAAATTTCTTTATCTCCTTCTTGTCTATATGCATATAAATGAGCATAATTTACACATATTCTATCCATGACATTAATTTGATTATTTTTAATATAACCTTCTAATTGATTTTTGTGCTGTTCAAATAAGCTTTGTGTTTCAAATGCTCTTATAGCTTCCCAATCTCTTGCTGTCCAAGCTTGTTGTAACTTAACAAATAAGTTTTTACTAAAGCTAATAAATTCTTCTTTATTAAAGTTCGGGTCTTCTACTTGTATTTTGTTTTCTATTTGTGTTTGCCTTGCTTCTAAGTTGTGCATATCTTGCATATAATAACTTTGTGTTTTTCTTGTATAGTATGGATTATTTCTGCCATTTCTATTATGTGTATGATGTGTACTATTATATACTGATATTGCCACAATAATAACAAATACTATCATAACACCCATTCCAAAAATTGAGTCGTCACTATCGCTTGAACTACTTCCCCATGAAGAATGGCTACTAGAACTGCTTCCCCATGAGTCACTATCCCAAGAGCTACTTCCCCACGAGCTTCCACTATCCCATGAACTTCCACTATCATAGCTTTCAAAGCTTCCTACATCTGCAAAAACTGTTCCAGAAAACAGGTAAATGCATAAAATAACTGCACCTAATACTACAATTAATTTGTTTCTTATTTTTTTCATTTGTTCCCCCTATTATTTACCTTTTTATAAGTTATTTTATTTTTTGTGTCAATTTTTACTTTTACGAATATTATATGCTTTTTTGTAGAATAATGTCAATGTATTTTTGTGCTAATTTTACTCATCTTACCTTGGCATAAACAAAAATACTTATGATGATATTATTTTATATCATCATAAGTATTTTCTTTTAAATTGTTTTAGTAAATAGATAATCATTAATTTTTATTTTACATATTCATTTAATGGTTTTACTTTATATTGTAAATCTCCAATTTTTTCAGTTGTAATATAACCTGGCATAGCATTTATTACATCTGGAATGCGATTTACAATCGTAGCACAAGTTAGTTCTACTGTTGCAGGTCTTGCTACTACAATAGTTGTATCTGGTTCTCCATAAATAGTCCATTCGTTTTTATCATAATCTTCTTTTGAATATACTTTTCCTATACATTCACTTTCAATTACAATTCCCTCTTTTGTTACTGTTGTAACTACTGCACTCATACCTGTACTATCTCCTGCTTTTACTGTCATCTGTAATGTTTTAGAATAAATGTCTTCTTGGTATGTTTGTGGAACGGTTTGTTGTGTTTGGCTTTCTACTGTTAATCCTAATTTAGAACATAACCATCCATTTACATTCCACATATAAGATGGTAAATATGCTCCATTTTCAATTACTTTTCGTCTTTCTTCATTTGAAATTTTATCTGCAGATGCTACTTGTTTTTCAAATTCTTCTAATGTTAAACCTGCGCCATGTGCTTTTGCCAATGCTATTCCATAGTCTTCTACATTATAGCTAGAACTTCCCTTTATTTTTGTAATTTTTTGTGTAGAACCTGCAATAGAACTAATTAATTGCCCCCAATAAATATCCTGATAACCACTTCCTGTAATAGTACAATTTGTCCTTTTTGCCATCTCATCTAATCTCTTTGTGATAGTTGGATTTGAGTTTTGTGGATAAAATGCTTCTTCACAAGTAGTAATAGCATTAATTCCAAGTTTTGCACAAAGCATTAATGCTTCTTCTACATCTGTAATTAAACTCATTGTAGTAACAATTGCAATATCTGGTTTTGTATTTTTTAGCATTTCTTCTGCATTTTCTAATGCTGTAACTGTTATTTGTTTATTTTGAGTTTGCATCAGCTTTCCAATGTCTTTTCCTATTACATTTGGATTAACATCTATTGCTCCTACTATTTCTCCACCTTTTTCGTATACATATCTCATGGTATATACAGCCATTTTTCCGGTTCCAAATTGAACCACCTTTACTTTTCTATCCATATTTTAATTTCCTCCTATTTAAATATTTTTTATCATTTTATACTTATTATTATACCTTATATAAGATTTTTTATATCTTTTTTCTTTTAAAAATAATTATCATCAAAATACTATTATTTGAAAAATAGTCATTTTTTTAAGTTTAAAAACGAAAAGTTCTGCATAGACTATCTATTAGTTTATAAAATTTATCAGTTTTTCGTTTATACAAAATTTACCAGTTTAAAAACAAAAATATTGCACATGATATATACTGAAAAAGCAAAAATAGTTTTTTCAAAGAAATTAAAAACAATCACATTCTAGGAGGTGAAAGATATGGCAAGTAACAACAGCAATAGATCTGTAGTTCCAGAAGCTAAAGACGCTCTTAACAAATTCAAATATGAAGTAGCTAGCGAAGTTGGTGTTAACTTAAAACAAGGTTATAACGGTGATTTATCTTCAAGAGACGCTGGTAGAATCGGTGGACAAATGGTTAAAAAATTAATCCAACAAGCTGAAAACCAAATGAAATAGTTTTGTTTAAGGTTATCACATACTGATATTAATGGCTAAAGCCTATATTTCAGTAAAGCAAAACGAACAATTTGTTGTATTTTAGAACAACAAAAAAGAAACCTGTTTAGATACATATTTAGATAGGTTTCTTTTTATTTTTATTTATGCTTCTGGTTCTACTAATCCATAGCAATTATTTTCTTTTAGGCGATAAATTACATTTACCTTTCCTGTTTCTACATTAATAAATGTAAAGAATTTATCTTGTGGTCTTTCTTCTAATTTTAATTTTGCATCTTCTGGTGTTAAAGGTTTAATATCATAATAAATTGTTTTAATAATTTCACCTTCTATAGATGTTTCTGGTGTAATTTCTCTTGCCACTTCTTTATTTCTAATAGATTCTGTCATATTTTGTTGGTCTCTTTTTGTTTTCATTTTTCTAACTTGACCTTCTAAAATATCTATGTTTTTATCAATAGAAGCATATAAGTCTCTGTGTGCTGTTACAGCTCTATATCTATCTGTAGGAGTTTTAACCTCCATTTCTGCAACTTGCATTCCGCCTTCTGTTTTAATGGTTGCTGTTACATCAAATTCTTCTCCAAAGTATTTGGCTAATCTTTCTGCTTTTTTATCAATATATTCTTTTATTGCATCAGTAGCTTTTAGCTCTTTTCCTACTATTTTAATATTCATAGTAAACTCTCTCCTTCCAATTTTTTCTTTATTTGTTGTTTATATGGTCTTATTATATATGTTTTGTTTTATTTTTTCAAGCAGTTTTTTAAAATATGGAAAAAATATGGAAAAAATGACTTGATATTTATAAAAAAACATGCTAAAATATATGTTGTTAATTTATCTATGAGTTACATCAAAGAGGAGGTGCAAAAAATGCCAAATATTAAATCAGCAATTAAGCGTGTTAGCATTATTGAAAAGAAAACTGCAAGAAATAATATGATTAAAACTGGATATAGAACAGCTGTTAAAAAGTTTGAACAAGCCGTAGAATCAGGAAACAAAGAAGAAGCTACAAAATTATTATCTGCTGCTACAAAAAAAGTAGATCAAGCTTGTACAAAAGGTGTTATTGTAAAAAACACAGCTGCTAGAAAAAAATCTAATATGGCTAAAAAATTAAATGCTATGAAATAGTATAAATTTTAAAAAATTGTGCACAGTTTTTTAAGATTTAGGTGCTAGTAATAGCATCTTTTTTTATTGTATAGAAATAATTGCCAGATTTTTGCTATACAACAAGGTTAGGTTTCTTATCCTTTATTGTCATAAATTACCTTTGTTTTTCTTATTTATCTATGCTAATATAGTAATAAAGAGGAATATTTTCTAATATATTCTTTAATAAAATAGAAAATTTGTGAGGTATTAGTATGAAACAATTATTCATGGAGTTTAAAAAAATGGACCATAGTATTATAGCCTTAGTCAAATCGGGAATTAAGTTTTGCTTTGGCATTCTTGTTGTAGCAGCAATCATTTTGCTAGCTTATGATTTAGCTTACTCTTTACCTTTAGTATATTATATAGGCATTTCCTTATTTAAAACTAGCTTGTTTTTTATGGCTTGCTTTATTATTTGTGGGATTGCTTTTAACAAAATTAAGGTAGATTTAGGCGAATAGAATTAAAAATATCTGTCCAGATGAGTTATATTATTCTAGTGTTAAAAAGTAAAAAGAGAGATGTGTACATTGAAATTTTTTGTTTCAATAAACACATTTCTCTTTTTCTTATTTTTTTAGTTCTTCTAAGAACATTTCATTTAGCATTTTAGGATTTGCTTTTCCTTTTGTTTCTTTCATTGCTTGCCCTACTAAGAAGCCAATTGCTTTATCTTTTCCTGCTTTAAAGTCTGCTACTGATTGTGGGTTATTGGCAATAATTTTTGTTACTACTTCTTTAATAGCTCCCTCATCTGAAATTTGAATCCAACCTTTTTCTTCTATGATTTTCTCTGGATCTTTTGGATTTTCAAATAATTCTTCTAATACTTTTTTACCAATTGCAGAACTAATTGTTCCTTTATCTATTAAAACAATCATTTTTGCAAATTGTTCTGCTGTAAATGGTATTTGCTCTGCTTCTAATTCTTTTTCATTTAATATTCTAGCAATATCTGATAATAACCAGTTAGAGCATGCTTTTGCATTACCACAAATTTCATAAGCTTGTTCAAATAAGTTTGATAAATATTTTGAGCTTGTTAACATGTTTGCTTCTTTTTCAGTTAATTTGTGCTCTTCTATATATCTTCTTTTTCTGCTTTCTGGAAGCTCTGGTAAGTTGTTACGAATATTATTAACATACTCATCAGATAAACGAATAGCAACTAAATCTGGCTCTGGAAAATATCTATAATCTTGCGCATCTTCTTTATCTCTCATAGGGAAAGTTCTACCAGATACATCATCCCATCTTAGTGTTTCTTGGTCTATTTTTCCGCCTTCTTCTAGTACTTCTATTTGTCTTTCTGATTCATAATCAATCGCTCTTACAATAGACCTAAAAGAGTTCATGTTTTTCATTTCGGTACGAGTTCCAAATTTGGTTTCTCCTTTTTTTCTTACAGAAACGTTAACATCTGCTCTTAAAGAGCCTTCTTGCATTTTACAATCTGATACTTCTATATATTCTAATATAGATTTTATTTTTCTTAAATAATTTTCTGCTTCTTTGCTAGAACGCATATCTGGTTCTGATACGATTTCTATTAAAGGAACTCCTGCTCTGTTCAAGTCAACTAAACTTCCACTTCCAAACTCATTATGGTTTAATTTACCAGCATCTTCTTCAATGTGAATTCTAGTAATACCAATGGTAGCTGTTTGTCCCTCTTCTGTTTCTACTTCTATTTTTCCATGTTCACAAAGTGGTTTATCAAATTGTGATATTTGGTAAGATTTTGGTAAATCTGGATAGAAGTAATTTTTTCTATCGTTTTTGCTTTCTTTGGCTATGGTACAATTGGTAGCTAATCCTGCTTTTACAGCATATTCTACTACTTTTTCATTTAATACTGGTAATGCTCCTGGCATTGCCATACAAACAGGGCAAGTATGTGTATTTGGCTCTGCACCAAATTCTGTAGCACAACTACAAAAAATTTTAGTTTTTGTAGATAGCTCTGCATGTACTTCTAGACCTATTACAATTTCATAATCTTCTCTTGACATTGTTTTCCTCCTTGTTTATTTAATAACTTTTGTTGCTAATTGTATATTTCTTATTATTGATAGTGAGGCTGTGGGAACCAGCGAGTTACAGTCTGTTATATAATTTCAGCTTGGCCAGCAAAATTTTGTTATAGACTGTTACGATGTTAAATGCGTTCACTCTCTTACAAATCATTATATTCATAGCATGGATGGAACGAAAAATAATAAGAAATATATAATAGCACACAGCTATTTATTTTTATAATTTTGGTTCATAATTTTCTCTAAATTTAAATTCTTGCTCATAGGTATACGCTGCATTTAAAATAGTTTCTTCTTGGAATTTATTGCCTATTAATTGCATACCAATAGGCATACCTTTACTATCTACTCCGCATGGTACTGAAATACCTGGAAGACCCGCAATATTTACAGAAACAGTACATATATCTGCCAAATACATTTCAAGTGGGTTAGTAGATCTTGTACCTATTTCAAAAGCAACTGTTGGTGACGTTGGTGTTAAAAGTACATCGTATTTTTCAAATACTCTATCAAATTCTTTTTTAACTAAAGTTCTTACTTGTTGTGCTTTTTTGTAATAAGCATCATAGTAACCTGAAGAAAGTACATAAGTACCTAATATAATTCTTCTTTTTACTTCTGCTCCAAATCCTTCACTTCTAGAGTTACGGTAAATATCTTTTAAGCTTGTATAGTTTGGTGTACGGTAACCATAACGAATACCATCAAATCTACCTAAGTTAGAGCTTGCCTCTGCACAAGCAATAATGTAATAAGTAGCTAATGCATAGTCTGCAATATCTAAAGAACATTCTTCTACTGTTGCACCTAATTTTTTATAAGTTTCCATTGCTTGCTCTAATTTTTCTTTTACTTCTTTGTTAATACCTTCTCCAAAATATTCTTTTGGAACTCCAATTTTAAGACCTTTTACATCATTTTTTAATGCTTTGGTATAATCTACTTTTTCTTTATTAATTGAAGTAGTATCTTTTTCATCATGACCTGCAATTAAATTTAATAATATAGCACTATCTCTAACATCTTTTGTAATTGGACCTATTTGGTCTAAAGATGATGCAAATGCTACTAAACCATAACGTGATACTAAGCCATAAGTTGGTTTTAGCCCTACTACACCACAAAAACTTGCTGGCTGGCGTATAGAACCACCTGTATCTGAACCTAATGCCCAAGGTACCATATTAGCAGCTACTGCTGCTGCACTACCACCTGAAGACCCTCCTGGTACTGTATTTAAGTTCCATGGATTTTTGGTTGTTTTGTAATAAGAGTATTCGGTAGAAGCTCCCATAGCAAATTCATCCATATTTAATTTACCAAGGTTAATCATATCTTCTTGATTAATTTTTTCCATAACAGTTGCATTATATGGTGAGATAAAGTTTTCTAACATTTTAGAACTGCATGTTGTTCTAACACCTTTGGTACAAATATTATCTTTAATTCCTATTGGAATACCTGCTAAAGAAGAAGTAGCTTCTCCTTTTTCTATTTTTTCTTGTACTTTTGCAGCTTGTTCTACTGCTTCTTTGGTAAGCGTAGTTACAAATGCTTGTACATCTTTTTCATGTTTTTCTATGTTTTCTACATAAGCTTTGGTAATATCTAATGCAGTAAGTTCTTTTGCTTGTAAGTTTTCTTGTAGCTCATGTACCGTTAATTTTGTAATATCCATTTGCTTTTCATCCTTTCTTTTTATGCTTTTTTCATGTTTATAATAAGTTCAAATTGTTATTTTGCAATTATGCATATTTTATTTACTTTATGATATATTTTAGTTTATGATTTTGGTTTTTATAAGTTTTTATTTTTAATTAAAGAACCTTTGGAATTTTAAACATATTTCTTTCTTTTTCTGGTGCATTCATAAGTAAGCTTTCATTATCTTCAAATACTTTTATTTCATCTTTACGAAATACGTTGTAATTATCGTTTGCTCCAATGGTTTCATCTAACCCCTCTACAGGTGCTTTATTTACAATATTGGCAAAATTTAAAATGTCTTGTAAATTTAATAAATAATTATCTACTTCTTCTTCCTTTATATTTAAATTTGCTAATTTTGCAATATGCAAAATTTCTTCTCTTGATACTTGCATGTTATCATCTCCTTAAGATTTATTTCCAAAACTTTACTTTGGACTTTCTTTTTTCACGTGTTTTATTATATCCCTTTTTTAAAGAAAATACAAGCATATATGGAAAAAAATAGAGCCAATTTATGCATAAATATTGACAAAAGTCCTAATAATAGTATAGAATATGTAATTATTAACCCATTTAAACTATGCTCTAAAAATAGGCATAGTTTAAATAGTGCGGAAAAAGTTTGCCCTTGCTCCGTTTTTATGGTGTTTGGGCTTTTTATAATTAGAAGGGAGAATTTGTATGTATTATCGTACACATACTTGTAATGAAATTAGCTTAGAAGATATTGGTAAAAAAGTAAAAATTGCAGGATTTGTTGAAACTATTAGAGATTTAGGAGGTCTTGTATTTTTAGATATACGTGATATGTATGGGGTTACACAAGTTGTAACTTCTGGTAGAACAGAAGATGTTGATTTTGCATCACATATTCCAATTGAGTCTACAGTATCTGTTGAAGGAATTGTAGAAAAAAGAGATCCAGAAACAGTAAATGAAAAAATTAAAACTGGTCTTGTTGAAATTCGTATTGAAAAAATTGAAATTTTAGGTAAAAGAACTAAAGAATTACCTTTTGAAGTAAACACCAATCAAGTTGTTAGAGAAGACTTACGCCTTCAATATCGTTTTTTAGATTTAAGAAATTCAAAATTAAAAAACAACTTAATGCTTCGTGCTAATGTATTACAATACTTAAGGGCACAAATGGTAGAACAAGGATTTTTAGAGGTGCAAACTCCTATTTTAACAAGTTCTTCACCAGAAGGTGCTAGGGATTATTTAGTACCTAGTAGACTACATGCTGGTAAATTTTATGCACTTCCTCAAGCTCCTCAACAATTTAAACAATTGTTAATGGTTTCTGGAATAGATAAATATTTTCAAATTGCTCCATGTTTTAGAGATGAAGATGCAAGAGCAGATAGATGCCCTGGTGAGTTTTATCAACTAGATATGGAAATGGCATTTGCTACACAAGAAGATGTATTTAGTGTTATGGAACCTGTTATTTACAACACTTTCACTAAATTTTCTAACAAAAAAGTGGCAAGCTATCCATTCCCACGTATTCCATATAAAGAGGCTATGCTTAAATATGGTTCTGATAAGCCAGATTTGAGAAATCCATTATTCATTATGGACTTAACAGACTTCTTCCAAAAATGTACTTTCAAACCATTTATTGGAAGAAAGATCGGAAGAGCACACGTCTGAACTCCAGTCACC
>CAMSEM010000025.1 GCA_947057505.1 uncultured Clostridium sp.
GAAAAATTGGAATTATTAAATGAAAAAAGTTCTGTTGCAGAAATTCAAAAATATAAAAAGTTATGTTAAATTAAAAATAATAGTTAGGGCGAAAGATCTCAAAAGAGAGTATACATATCTTTGTACCTATTGCTATAACTGATTTTGAAACGGATAATAGAGTGCTTTTGTGCAAGAGATTTTTCGCATACGTCCTTCGCTAAGGTACCAATTTATAACAACTTGCGAGCTATAAGTTTGTAGGTTGTTTTTTTATATGCGAAAAAGAATGCAAAATGTTGAAAGCTGTAAATTTATGTGATATAATGTGCCATAGTTATCCTAGTTTGTACAGCTATAATTGTAACTACAATGGAATTTTACAACAGAAAGGGGAATAGCATCATGAAAATTAAAGTAATTGGATCAACAAAAGTAGGTTATGTCTTACCAAAAGAAGAGGCAGTAGACTTTTCTGGAAAGTCAGCAGGTATTTGCTACTTACCAGACTCAGTTGAAACCTTATTTTCAGAACCAGCTGAAAAAACAAAAAGGAGGGCAAGTGGCAACATTAAATCTGGGCATCACAGTGTATTTGGTCATCCAACCTACAATTTATGTTTTGAAGGAATTCCTAAAATACTTGCTATGATTTTAAACAATGAAAAGATATATAACACATCTGAAAAATCTGCAAGATATACTCATATGGAACCATCTCCTCAAGAAAAAGAATTGTATGAAAAATGGATAAAAATATACAATGAGCAAATACTTCAAAAATATCCAGAATTTGATGAGAAAAGAGCACTAAAACTTGCTCAAGAAAATGCCAGATATCTTATTAGTGTATTTACGCCTGCAACAGTAATGGAATACACTGTTAATTTTGGACAGTTAAATTACATTATGAATTGGGCAAAAGATTACATTGAAAAAGATGCAACAGATGCATTTTCTTTAAAACTAAAAGAAGTTTTTAAAGAATTTTTGCAAGCAATGCCAGACCTAGAAGTAGAAGGATTAGACTCCAGAACTAAAAATCGTACCTTTTCTTTATTTGCTCAAAGAAAAGTAAGAAATGAAGAATTTGGAGAAAATTATTCTACAACATACCTAGCAAGTTTTGCACAGTTGGCACAAGCACAAAGACATAGAACACTTTCCTATGAAAGTACATTACTAGACAAGGCACAGTACTATATTCCTCCTATCATTCGAAATACAGAACTAGAAAAGGAATGGCTTGAAGATATTTCATCGTTAGAGCAATTCTTTCCACAAGGAATGCTAGTACAAGTAAATGAAAGAGGAACCATTGAAAACTTTGTACTTAAGTGCACAGAACGTTTATGCGGTGCAGCTCAACTAGAAATAATGGTGCAAACACAAGAAATAATGGCAAAATATTTGGAAGCCACCAAAGAAAAGCCAGAACTTTACAATTATTTGTTACCATACTCTAAAGGAGCACGTTGTACTTTTCCAGGCTGGAAATGTAATTCACCATGCATATTTGGTGGAAAAAATGCAATGAATAGAATTATTTAATGAAAAAACAAACTACTAATCTAAAGGGTTAGTAGTTTGTTTTTTATGTTTGTTACTTACAAAAACTTGTAATATAGAATTATAACAATAATTACATTTATGTGACTAGAATTTTATCAGTTCACTTGTTTTTAAGAGAAATTTATAGTATAGTGTTAACAAATAAAAAGAAGGGAGATATGTTAGTAACTTTTACTAACATAAAAGCAAAAATGCAAAAGATTGAAAGAAAATTAAAATCAAAATGCGATGGATTAGAACTAGGTATAACAATTACACTTCCAGAAGAAGGGCAAATAGTAAAAGGCATTTTTCAAATTTCACATGGAATGGCAGAACATAGAAAAAGATACTTGCCATTTATGGAAGTTTTAAGTAATAATGGTTACATATGCATTATAAATGACCATAGAGGACATGGGCAAAGTATAAAAGAAGAACAAGATTTAGGCTATTTTTATGACAAAACAGCTAATTATATTATAGAAGATTTACATCAAGTAACAAAATATATAAAAAAAGAATATCCAGATTTACCAGTATACTTATTTGGCCATAGTATGGGGTCTTTAGTGGTAAGATCTTACTTAAAACAATATGACGATGAAATAGATAAATTAATTGTATGTGGTTCACCAAGTAACAATCAATTAGCAGGAATCGGGATTGCAATTTCTAAAATAATACAATTATTTAAAGGCGAGAAATATAGAAGTAAATTGATGCAAAAACTTACATTTTCTTCATATTCTAAAGAATTTAGAGAGGAAAAGAAACAACAAAACTGTTGGATTTCTGAAAGTAAACAAAACAAACAAGAATATAATAAAGATAAAAATTGTGGCTTTATATTTACTTTAAATGGATTTCAAAACTTATACAAATTAGTACAAAAAACATATAGCGAAAAAGGCTGGGAAAAGAAAAATTTAGAATTACCAATATTTTTTATAGCAGGAGATAAAGACCCAGTAATTGGTGGGATTGCAAAATGGATAGGAGCATATGAATTTTTACAAAACACTATTGGCTATGCCAATATATCACATAAATTATATAAAGATAAAAGGCATGAATTATTAAATGAAGACATTAAATACAAAGTATACCAAGATATTCTAAATTGGATAGAACAATAGCAAATGATAAGGAAAGAATTAAAAAAATGAGGATGTTGTTATTAGGAACATACCTAAATAAAATAGAAAAATAGGCTTAAGCATTATTACAAGGTATTTTGCTTAAGCCTATTTTCAAATTTTAAACTTTTATTTTGTTTTTAGTTGTTTATTTTGTTCTGCAAGAACAATATCTGCTTGTTCTTGGGATAAGTAACCATTTTCTACCATTGTAGAAACTACTTTTCTTTGCCTATTTAAAGTAAGATTTAAATTGACCGTAGGAGCATAAACACTTGGTGCATTAGGAATACCAGCCATTTGTGTAGCTTCGTATAATGTCATATCCTTAGCAGGTTTATCTAAATATCCTTGACATGCCTCTTCAATACCATAATAGCCATCACCAAAATAAATAGTATTAATATATAATTCTAAAATTTCATCTTTCTTATAGTTTTTTTCTAAATCATAAGCCATAAATATTTCTGCAATTTTACGGTACATAGGGTTATTATCTTCTGCTATAAAATATAAATTCTTAGCAACTTGCTGAGTAATGGTACTACCACCTTCTAATAATTTACCATTACGAACATTAGTAATAATAGCTCGTCCAATTCCAATAATATCAATAGCACCATGATTATAAAAACGATGATCTTCTACTGAAACTACAGCATTTTTATAATCTATAGGCAAAGTATCTAATTTTACATAACTTGAATCTTCTTGCACTTTTTCAACTTTATTAGAAAGACTAATAGTATTTAGTGCTTCTTGATACATACTATAACCTTGATAAAGAAAAAATCCAATAGCACATAAAATAACTAGCAAAATTAAAATTAAAAATCTTATTATCCATTTTTTCATAAGCAACTCTCCTTATTTAATATAATTTTAAATTATACTTAAAATATTATAATCTTATCTTTAACTTATAATTATTATATCGTCTTTTTAGTAAAAAAGCTATTAAAATTTTCTTAAAATTACCAAAAGATTATATGAAATCTACTTGACAGTGCCAATAAATATAGATAAAATATCATAAAGGTGATTTAAATTGGAAAGTACGAAAGAAGAAAAAAATAATATCCGTTTATATCCCATATACAAAATGCTTTCATGGGATTTATTATTCTATTATTCTATTATTTTTTTATTTTTAACACAAATAAAAGGCATTAGCGCAGCTGATGTCTTATTAGGTGAGGCAGCTTACCCAATTTTTAAATTTATTTTATTAATGCCACTTACTGCATTAATAACTAAAATAGGAAAAAGAAAAAGTTTAATCATAGCAAATGCAGTAAATGCATTTTCAATTTTAAGTTATATCATAGCAAAAGACTTTACCTATGTTTTAATAGGTCAGTTTTTATCGGCAATTGCTTTTAATATTAAAGGTGTTGCAGAAACCAATTTACTATATGATAACTTGCCTAAAAATGAAAAAAGGGGAGCTATGTTTTCTAAAATAGATGGAAAAGGACTTTCGTGGTATTATTATGCAGATGCAATAACTGCAATAACAGCAGGATTTTTATATGTTATTAATGGCTATTTACCACTAATATTATGCTTTATATGTTGCATTATTTCTACCATTCTATCTTATAAATTTCAAAATACAGGAAAAGTAGAAAGTAAACAAAATATTAATATTAAAACATATATGAAAGACTTAAAACATTCTTTTAAATATATGTTACAATCTAATAGGTTAAAGTATTTGTTAGTATTTGGATCCATTTTTTCAGGATTGTTATCAGTACTAGTTACCTTAAGAAGTGGTATATTAGAACAAATGGGCTTATCTGAACAGTATTTTGGAATTATATTTGCTATATTAGGAATTATATCAGGAATTTCTGCTAAAAATCAAAATAAAATTCATAATCAATATAGAAATAAAACACTTGCTATTTTGTCGATACCAACTGTTATTTCTTGCATTTTAGTAGGATTTTTTGCATTAGGAAACTTTCCATTTTCAATAACAATTACTTTAATATTAGTAATGTTTATAATACAAGCTATAGCAAGAGGACCTTTCTATACATTAATTAGAAGATATTTAAATAATTTTACAACATCTTCATTAAGAAACAAAATTACATCTTCTTATAATTTAATAGAAAGTATAACAAGAGCAAGTATTGCACTTTTAGCATCTGGACTTTTGAAAATAACAACAGCCTCAAACAGTGTATTAGTAATTGGCTGTATAGCAACTATAGCAATTGTATTGCTATTAGACAAAATGAGAAATAGAGTAGGATTAAAACCAGAAAGTTATAAAAAGAATGAAATAGAATTTTTAGAACTAAAATAATAAAAACTAACAAAAAATGAATTGACAAATCTTACAAGTTAATAGATAATAGAACAAGAAAAAAGAGAAAACGAAAGAAATAAATGTAAAAGTACTAAGGAGGAATAATTACAATGTATGTATTTAATCGCATTACTGTAAACCCACAATTACCAAAAAGAATTGAAAAGTTAGCTGAAATTAGCTATAACCTATGGTGGTCTTGGAATACAGAGTTTTTAAGATTGTTTAAAAAATTAGATATTGATTTATGGGAAAGAGTTGATAAAAATCCTGTTAAATTTTTAAAGATAGTTACTCAAGAAAAGCTAGAAGAAGCTGCTAATAATGCAGAATTTCTAAAAGAATATGATAAAATTATAGAAGATTTTGAAAACTATATGAAAAGTAAAAATACATGGTTTGCTAAAAAATATCCTAATAACAAAAATAATTCGATTGCTTATTTTTCAGCAGAATATGGTTTAGACCAAGTACTACCAATTTATTCTGGAGGGCTTGGAATTTTATCTGGTGACCACTTAAAATCTGCAAGTGATTTAGGAGTTCCTTTAGTTGCAGTAGGTTTGCTATATAAAAACGGATATTTTCACCAAAAAATAAATGGTTATGGCATACAAGAAACAGAATATTATGACATTGAAGTAGATAAAATGCCATTAAAAAAAGTAAAAGACTATGATGGAAAAGATATTATAGTTGCATTAAGACTTCCAAAAAGAAAATTATATTTAAAAGCATGGAAAGTAAATGTAGGTAGAGTAGAATTATATTTATTAGACTCAGATATAGAAGAAAACCCTGAGGAATATCGTGAAATTACAAAAACACTATATGGTGGAGATCAAGAAATGCGCATTAGGCAAGAAATAGTTCTTGGTCAAGGTGGAGTAGCATTACTAAAAGCATTAGGGCTAAATCCAACTGTATACCATATGAATGAAGGACATTCTTCTTTCCTAATTTTAGAGCTAATTTATAGCTTAATGAAAGAAAAGAAAATTTCTTTTGGACTAGCTAGAGATATTGTGTCAGCTAAAACTGTATTTACAACACATACACCAGTTCCAGCAGGAAATGATATTTTTCCACTAAGCTTAGTAGAGGAATACTTTAAAGACTTTTGGGATAAGTTGGGGATTACAAAACAAGAATTCTTACAAATGGGTATGAAACCAGAAGCACCACTAGATAATGGTTTTAACATGGGAATTTTAGCTTTAAAAGTAGCAGGAAAGAAAAATGGTGTTAGCAAACTTCATGGAGCTGTTTCAAGAGAATTATTTGGAGAAGTATGGCCAGAAATAGCTGCAAATGAATCACCTATTACTTATGTTACAAATGGAATTCATACTTGCTCATGGCTTGCACCAAATTTAAAGAAATTATATAATAAATATTTAATTCCATATTGGCAAGACAAAATTTATGATGATGAAGTATGGAAAAAAATTGTAGAAATTCCAAATAAAGAACTATGGAATGCACATCAACAAAGAAAAGAAAAAATGCTAGATATGGTAAAAGCAAACACAATTGAACGTTTAAGAAGAAGTGGATATCCATACCATGAAATTATGCAAATGGTATCTAATTTAGATCCTAATGTTTTAACAATTGGTTTTGCTAGAAGGTTTGCAACCTATAAAAGGGCAACCCTAATTTTTAAAGACCTAGAAAGAATAACTCAAATCTTTAATAATCAAAATAAAAAGGTACAAATTATATTTGCAGGAAAAGCACATCCAGCAGATAAAGAAGGACAAGATTTAATTAAATATATTCATGAGATTTCTATGAAACCACAATTTAAAGGCAAAGTATTCATATTAGAAAACTATAATATAGCTATGTCAAGGTATTTAATTAGTGGTGTAGATATATGGCTTAACACTCCAAGAAGACCTATGGAAGCATCAGGTACAAGTGGACAAAAAGCATCTGTCAATGGTGTTATTAACTTTAGTATATTAGATGGCTGGTGGGCAGAAGGTTATAACAGCAAAAATGGGTGGATGATAGGAACAAATAATGAATATCCAGACTATGAAGCCCAAGATAGAGCAGATAGCCAAAGCATTTATGATACATTAGAAAATAAAATAATTCCAATGTATTATGAAAAAGCAGAAGATGGAATTTCTACTAAGTGGATGCAATATATGAAAGAATCTATATTATCTACTGGTGGAAAATATAGTACCTCTAGAATGCTTACTGACTATGTTGATAAACTATATATGCCATTATGCAATTTATATAATCAAAATTATATAGACTTAGAAAAAGTAGGAGAGTTTAGTAAATGGAAAGAAAGTCTATATAATAGTTGGGATAAAATAGAAATTACACAACAAAACAACTTAGATAATATTACAATGGATGCAGGCAATAATATAGAAGTAAAATGTAAAGTAAAATTACCAAATATTAAACAAGAAAACATAGAAGCACAAGTATATTATGGAAGAATTAATGAAAATGGTATGGTAGATGATATTACTATTATTCCAATGGAGCTAGAAGAACAGGATGAAGAAAATAGAGTTTATACCTATAAAGCAAAAGTAAATTTAGTAAATGGTGGTAACTATGGGTATACCTTTAGAGTAATGCCAAAACATGAAATGCTATTAGATAAAGAAAACTTAAATTTAATCAAATGGATTACAAAATAAAAAACTCACTGATAATTGTAATTTAAAAGTTACTATTATCGGTGTTTTTTATTGTACACGGAAAAAGTGCTAGATTTTTCTGTGTACAACAAGGTTAGGTTATCTTGGGCTGTGCAGTTTTAGAAGCAAGCTTGCACAAGTATGTATCGAAAGATTTGCTTTTGCTAATGCACACTTTTTTTATGGAGTTAAAAACTAGAAAACTAAAATTTTTAGTTTTCAACTTGCTTGACTTTATGCATAAAATATTGTATTCTTATAAATGTGTTTAGAGGAGGTAGATTATGAAAAAAACAAAAATTATATGTACATTAGGACCTGCGGTAGATAAACCTGAAGTCCTAGAAAAACTAATACTTGCAGGAATGGATGTAGCAAGAATTAACTTTTCACATGGTAACTACAAAGATCAACAACCAAGAATAGAAAACTTTAAAAAAGTAAGAGAAAAAGTTGGAAGACCAGTTGCCCTGTTGTTAGATACCAAAGGACCTGAAATAAGAATAGGAAAATTTGAAAGTGGAGAAATAGAATTAAAAGAAGGAGATACCTTCACCCTAGTAAATGAAGATATACTAGGAAACCACGAAAAAGTATCAATTACCTATAAAAATTTATATAACGAAGTAGAAATAGGAACTAACATTTTAATTAATGATGGTCTTATTAAAATAGAAGTGGTAGAAATAAAAGATACAGACATCATTTGTAAAGTAATAGATGGTGGAAAACTAACTAATACAAAAAGTATTAATATACCAGGAATGGCAATTAACTTGCCAAGCCCAACTGCAAAAGATATAGAAGATATTACATTTGGAATTAAAGCAGGTTTTGACTATATTGCTGCCTCTTTTGTTCGTACACCAGAAGATGTATTAAATATAAGAAAAATATTAGAAGAAAACGATGGAGAACATATTAAAATTATTTCTAAAATAGAAAATAGACAAGGCATAGATAATTTTGACGAAATATTAGAAGTATCAGATGGTATTATGGTAGCAAGAGGAGACTTAGGTGTAGAAATCCCTATGGAAGAAGTACCTATTTGCCAAAAACAATTTATCAGCAAATGTAATAAAGCAGGAAAACCAGTAGTTATTGCAACACAAATGTTAGAATCTATGATACACAATCCAAGACCAACAAGAGCAGAAGTAAGCGATGTTGCAAACGCTGTATACGATATGACAAGCTGTGTTATGCTTTCAGGAGAATCTGCTGCAGGAGAATACCCTGTAGAATGTGTAGAAACTATGGTTCGAATTTGTGAAGCAATTGAAAACTCTGTAAAGTATTGGAAGAGATTTAAAAATAAAGAACGCAATAGTGAAATAGAAGATTATGAGTACAACTTAAATTACTCAACATGTTCTACAGCCATGGACTTAGGAGCAAAAGCAATTTTTGCCTACACAGACACAGGAAGAACTGCTAAAATGATAGCAGGATTTATGCCACAGTGCCCAATTTACGTTATTACATCTAATAAGCAAATTGTAAAGCAATTATCATTAGTATGGAACACATATACTATTTTAGTAGACCAAAAAGAACATGTAAATGACATGATAGACCAAGGAATAGAAATTGCAAAACAAAATAAATTTATAGAAGAAGGAGACATTGTTATCATTGCAGGAGGAGCTTCTATATTAGCTGGTCATAAGCATGCTAAATTAAATAAAACAATTGGTGGGGTGTTTAAGGTATAAGTATTTTTTAGTACTCATCCTTTATATAAAAAGCTATCTATTACTATTTTTTGCGCTTTCAAAACAAAGCAAGCTTTGTTTTTTTGTGGGACGCTCTGCTATCCAAATTTTCTATTCTAGAAAATTTGGATAGCCACACGCTTCAAAAATCAGTAATAGATAGCTTTTATTAAATACTCACCAACTAAGATGATGGAATATTTGCATATTTTTTTTAAAAGAATAAAAAACTATTTACATAATGTTAAGAATGGCGTATAATAATACTAGTTTTGTTTTTAGTATCTGGTGCAAGACAGATACACTTCAATCTTATGAATAGAGGAGTGAAGAATATGTTAGAAAGAGAAAAACGGTATAAGGTGATTATCGAGGAAGTTCTTGATTCTTTAGAAAATAAGGTAAACGAAAAAATGCTGCTTGCAAAGCATTGAAACACAAAAAACACACTTTAGTAAATTTACTAAGGTGTGTTTTTGTGTTGTTGTTCTAAAAAATATTAGATTTTTCTAGAACAACAAGGTTAGTATATATATGAATTATGTAAATACAACTGTTTTAATAGAAAGTAAGCAAAGCATACCTTCTTTTTGTAACAAAAAAGTATGTTTTGTCATAATATGTAGTATAAACAAAAAAATAAGGAGGAAAAGAAAACATGTACAATAGATATAGAAGATGTTGTTGCCAAAATAATTATGACCCAGAAGTATTAGAAAACGTGTGTAACAATATAGGAGTAACAGCAGAATATGCACAAGCAAATAGCTGTGGATGTGGCTGTGATTGTGGATGTATGCATGACTCACAAATGAATTGTGGCTGTGGATTTGAAGAAGAAACAAGTGCTTTCCCATCAAACCCAATGCTTGCACAAAGTTATGTACCAATTCAAGAAATGGATAAAACCTTTACAGCATGTTGTGGCTTAAAAATGGGAACTATTTTTCCAGAATTAGTAAGTCCATATATGCCAGGTCAAAGTATTGCTGAAAATAACTATTTAAAAAATTCAAATGAAATAGGGGAGGGATGTAATCAATGTTAGGATGTGAAGATAAAAGAAATGGCGGATGTAGTAATTGCATTACAAACTCTGATTGTAATTATACTCCTCAAGGAATTAATGCTGCATTTGGATATAATACAGCTGCAGAAATAGCACATGATATGGACTGTGGATGTGTAGAAAATGAAGAAATGTGTTGTGACGAAAGAAGACAAAGAAGACAAGAAATGTTAAATAATATTAGATGCTTAAACTTTGCAATCATTGAACTTGCAGAGTATTTAGACACACACCCAGAAGATAGAAAAGCACTTTGTTTGCATAGAGAATATTGTCAACAATACAAAGAACTAACAGATAAGTATCAAAAAATTTATGGACCATTAACTATTCATTTCCCATGTAATAAATGGAGATGGCTAGAAGAACCATGGCCATGGGAAGGAGGAATGTGTTAATATGTGGACATATAACAAAGTATTACAATACCCAATTAAAATAAAATGCCCAAATGCAAAACTTGCAAAATTTATTATTTCGCAATATGGTGGCCCAGATGGCGAACTTGCAGCATCACTTAGATACTTAAGCCAAAGATTTGGTATGCCAGACCAAAAAGCAAAAGCAATTTTAAATGATATAGGAACAGAAGAATTAGCCCATCTTGAAATGGTTGGAACGATCGTACACCAATTAACAGAAGGCTTATCAGCAGAAGAAATAAAAGCAGCAGGATTAGGAGCCTACTACACTGACCATGGAGTGGATGTATACCCACAATCAGCTGCAGGAACACCATTTACAGCAGCATATATTGCATGCAAAGGAGACCCTATAGCAAACTTACAAGAAGATTTAGCAGCAGAACTTGCCCCTTTGAAGATACAACATCAATAAAATGCAGTAAAATGAACCAATATTTAAAATTAGACCATACAAAGTATGTGTCTTTTTTTATTGGGAATTTAAAGTTGTTTAATTTTATTAGTATGTAACAACAGAATGTAAGAATTAGTATTTTAAATTTTATTTAAGTACTGGATTTGTGCATTCTTTTTAGTTTGAAAGGGGTATATTATTATGAATAGTAAAAGTAATTTTGTAATTGAAAAAAGTGATTATGCACATAAGATAAATGAGAGTGATACAGTATATCGTACAGGTTTAGGCAAATATAGTAAAATTACATTTGTTTCAAACCCAAATAAAAAGGTTACTATTATCAAGTTAAATAAGTATCAATATTTTGACACGAGAGATAATAAAATTAAGTACTATAACCAAGATAAACCAACATCAAAAAGTGATGTTAATAGAAAGTTAAAAAAGTATGAGGAATTAGTATTAGCCAATTTCACAGGTGGTGCAAGTGAATTGTTTATTACTTTAAATTGTGAAAATGATATAACAGACATTGCCGATATAAAGCAAATGTACAATAATTTCCTAGATAATCTAAAAAAGGATTATAAAGATTTAGACTATATAGCATTATTCCAGCAAAACAGCAACTGGTGTTGGCATATACATCTATTTATAAAGAATAATCATCATAAAAAATTATATATAGAAAGAGAAAAACTAATAAAATATTGGGGCAACAAAAATGTATATGTAATGCCTAATATAAATACATTTCAAACATTAGGACATTCAAAAGACAAACGAGATGACCAAGTAGAAAGATATAGACATTTCCCAAAAGGTGAAAAAATGTATCATAAAAGCAAAGGCATTAAGATTCCCAAAAAAGTACAAATGAAATTTAAGAATTGCCCAGAATACAATTCGGCAAACCATACTAAAGTATCAAGCAAGACTTATCATATTAGAAATACAAAGAGTGAAAAAGTTGTAAATACTATTGCAACAGAAATGTACAAACAATCTAAAAATGACTTGTAAAACAGATTAGGTAAAATATTAATGTAGCAGGTACTAAAAAGTACAATGCACAAATTCTAATTTTTCCATTTTAAATTATCTTTTTTTAGGGGGATGGTTATATGCACTTATTAGAAATTAGACAGTCATTAGAAAATACATCAGTTGAAACAAGCATTTATGAAAATAGTAAAATCATAAGACAACTAGAAACATTAGTAGAAATTACAAACGATTTAAGCCAAGCAGATTGTGAATATATAACCACCTTACTTTTTAAAAGTAAAACATTATTAAATAAAGCATATACAATATTTAAAATAAATAATGAGGAGGTGCAGAAAAATGGTAAGCAGAAAACAAATTAGTAAAACATTAGCAAGTAGAAAAGTATTAACAGAGGGGTTACAAAACAATGATAGACTAGATATTGCAGACTTATTACAATTAGAGAAAGAAACAATTGATGACATTTTAATTCGTTTACAAGAAATATCAGTTGACCCAGCAACAGCAAATTATATCTATGATTTAGTTAGCATAAGCAGTATGACATTAAATAATATATGTATTGATTTTTTAAATATGGAGGTGTATTAAATGAAAGAGTTAGAAATAATTGAGTTGCAAGAAATACCAACTGAAGAAATAATATCATTTTCAAAATTAGATACATCGCCAGTAGTTACAATTTTAGATGACCTTAATTTTGGGTTATTTAATAAAATGGTGGTGTTAGCCGATGAACTAAAACTTGTTTATTTTCTAGTACAAGGTACAAAGAAAGTAGCATTCATTGGTAATGAAAAGGTGGCATTAAGAATTGCAAGATTATTGCAAGTAAAAGCACAAGTTATGTATTACACTTTATTAAATCCCAAGAAAATATTAGGCAAAATATATACACCAAAAAGAAATACAAATTATGTAGTACAAGCATTTGACGGAAATGGCAAACCAACTGAAATATTTATCAATACAGAAATAGAAATAGTTAATTGTGATACTTTATGCAAATATAGTTTTAGACCATACAAGTATTACATAAGTGTTAGAGGTAGTAAGAACAATAAGGTTGAGAATTGTCAGTTGTTAAGAGATAAGAGAAGAAATTTCACATTAACAGGCAAATTTTAATGTATTTTGAAAATATCTAATACAAATAACAAATTAGCAATAAGAGGTTGCAACGACGATTAGATTTAAGACACTTTTATATTATAAGCAATAAAAGTATATGCCTAAAAATATTAGCATATTTAGAAAAAAACTTGACATATTTTAAAACTTATAAGGAATTTATGATTGAAAATATCAGCATAAAATTTTAAAAAGTTTTTAAGGCGAGGGAGTTGCAATCCTAAAAAATAGCATATATACTTACAGCAGTAAGCCTTACAAATATTTTTAGAAAGGTGGTGTGTAAGTATTGGAAAATGAAAAAGACAAAGAAAAAGAATTGTTAAAGCACTTTGATTCAATATTTGATACAGATACATTAAAAACAATCAAGTTTGACAATATGCCTATGTTGAAAGCATTGTTTGATTATTTTGAAGAATTTTTATACAAGCCAAGTCCAAAATATGATAAGTTGCGAAGACAACATATAGAAATTTCAGACCTATTAGAAAAATCATTTAATGAAGGTCAGCAAACATTGTTTGAGAAATATTGGGAAGTAGGTTGTGAAATGGAATTGGAAGAAAGTGAACAACTATTCTATTTTGGGTACATCATAGCTAAAAAGTTGGAACAAGAAAGCAAAATTTAATTGCAATTTTATGTAAAATGTAGTATAATATAGTTATAAATCTTATAGGAGGTGTCTGTTATGACAGTAACAAACAAAACATCAGTTACACTTGAAATCTTAGGTGGAGAACTTAAGCCGAATGAGTCCCATGAATACACTGAAATGATGTTTAACACATTAGACATTCACTCTGAAATCGGAAGTTGTGTTATTACAACGGAATATGGACAGAGAAGTTTCAAAAATTATGGGAAACTGGTTGCAAAAGAAGGACGGAAGAAGAATGAGAATGGAATGAAAAACATACTTGTTTCTTCTATCGACTAATTAGCCCTAAGAAAACGGACGGCATACCCAACAGGTGTGTCGTCTATTTTATATTTTAACTATAAAAAGTTCAATTGTTTGCATTTACAATTCTATATAAACTTGTTTTAGATATTCCAGTAGCATTTATAATATCATTTATAGAATAATCATTTGAATTATACATTTGTAAAATTGTATCTTTCTTTTCTTGGTACTTATTAGGGCGACCCAATTTAGCCCCTCTCTTTTTAGCACTTTCTAAACCTTGTTTGGTACGATCAGCAATCAAGTCCCTTTCAAATTGTGATAACCCAGCGAAAATTGTAAATAATAATTTCCCTTGTGGGGTTGTAGTATCTAGCCAAGTTTCTTTTAGACTTTTGATACTAGCACCTTTTTTTTCTATTGTTTCAACTATTTCAAATAAATCTTTAGTTGACCTTGATAATCTTGTTAATTCAGCAACTATAACAACATCGCCATTTTCTAAACTATCAAGCATTTTATTCAATTCTTGTCTTTCCCTTTTTGTACCAGTAATCTTTTCTTGGAATATCTTTTCAGCACCATTTTCTTTTAATATATCTATTTGTCTTGCCAATTTTTGGTCTTGGGTAGATACCCTTGCATAACCTATAATCATATTTTCCACCTCGTGAATGAGTATAACGCCAGTAGCCCCAGAATTGTCAAGACTTTTTGGTAATAATTTTTGAAACTTTTTCAAAAAATTTATAAAGCATAATACAAGTGTTGAAACATCTATAATAGCAAGTGTTAAGGTAGCATTTGTGCAAAAATACGATTTTAGTAGTACCATAAATGACCATTTTTGAAACTTATTTATAGCATATATATAAATAAGAAAAATATTTTGAAAAAGGTATTGCATTTATAAAGAAATCGTGTTACT
>CAMSEM010000026.1 GCA_947057505.1 uncultured Clostridium sp.
CTAATCCATCCTATCAGCAAAAGCATGTCTATGACCTAGCTGGAAATGTCTGGGAATGGACTATGGAAGCCTGCAGCACTAATTACCGTGTGAATAGAGGGCGGTAGTTACCTCGATGCAGGCTCTGGCGGTCCAGCTTCTTATCGTAACCACCTTTATCCAGACTACGACACCCGCGACAATTTAGGTTTCCGTTCCGCTTTGTACTTGTAGAGCTGAATGCTGTGAAAACCAAAATTAAAAAAGTTAAGAAATTAGTTTTAATAGTAGGAAATTAGAACATAAGCTTAACGAACGGAGTACGTTAAGGGAAAATTTTTAATTTATCGTAATTTGCTTTTGAAAAAGCAAATTGCGGGAAAGATAAAAATTTTCCTAGCGGGGCGCCCCTAGCGGGGCGTCTTTTTGTATGCACAAAAAGACGCCAAAGTATAAAAAAACAAAGATAAAAATATAAGGAGGTGCCTTAAAATGGGCTTTTGTAAAATGTTAGAATTATTACAAGAAAAACACAAAGGAAGTATGATACTAATTAACAATGGTAGTTTTTATATAGCAAAGGGGAAAGATGCAGTACTATTACATCAAATGTTAGGATTAAAATTAAGTTGTATAGAACCAGAAGTGTGCAAAGTAGGGTTTCCGCTGAATTCATTAGAAAAGTATACAAAATTAATAGAAGAAAAGAAATATTCCTATGTAGTATATCACTATGACAATATAGCAAGTGAGCTAAGCATTATCAAAAAATATCAAGGAAAGCATAACAACAAAAGAGTAGAAGAAAAAGAAAACTGTATTGTATGCACAAGTGGAACAAAAATGTATAAGAAAAATGACAAATACTTGCAAGCATTAGCAAATTTATATGAAAAAGAAAAAGAGAAAAAAGAGATAGAAAAGAAAAAGGAAGAACAAGAAAATGGATAATAAAAAACAAAAGGAAAGTAAACTACTATTAATACCTAAAGTAGAGCAATATATAGAATATGTAATAGGCATGATTATAAAACTACCAAGAGTAGAAAAATTTAGTATAGGAACAGAATATAAAACAAGTGTGTATCAAATACTAAAAAATGTAATGCTATTAAATAAAATAGGAAAAAATGAACAAAGAGAAATAATGCATATTTTAAATAACATAGATGCTGACTTAAGCGCACAAAGAATCTATTTACGAATTATGAAAAAAGCAAGATGGATAGATGAAAAAAAGTTTAAAACCGCAATGGAACAAATTTATGAAATAGGAAAACTAATAGGAGGGTTAATTAAATACTATGCCAAAAACAATAAAGAATAGCTTTGAACAATATTTAACCTATGAAAAATTAATGGAAGCACATAAAAAATCTAGAAAAGGAAAAGGCTACAAAAAAGACATTATTCTATTTAACTTAAAACAAGAAGAATACATCATGTGGCTATATGAACAATTAAAAAATAAAACATACAAACATGGTGGCTATACTACCTTTTATGTAACAGAGCCAAAGCTTAGAAAAATAGAAAAATCTAGATATATAGATAGACTTGTACATAGATGGCTTGTAGATAACTTTTTAGAACCAGCATTTAGCACACAATTTATTTACCACTCCTATGCTTGCTTAAAAAACAAAGGAATGCATAGAGCCTGCAAATATGTACAAGAAAGCATGAAACATTGCAAAAGAATATGGGGAGAATATTACATATTAAAAATGGATATAGCAAAATATTTTGATAATATAGATAAAGGAATATTATTGGGAATTATCAAAAGAAAAATAAAAGATAAAAAACTATTATGGCTCATACAAGAAATACTATATGCACAGCCAAGAAACAAAGGGCTAGAAATAGGAAACTATACTTCACAAATGTTTGCAAATATTTATTTAAACGAAATAGACCAATACATTAAGCATATTCTAAAAATAAAATACTATTGTAGATACTTAGATGATAGTGTGGTAATGGTAAAAACAAAGAAAGAAGCAAAAGAAGCTTTAGAAAAAATAAAGATATTTCTAGAACAAAACTTAAAACTAAGCTTAAACCAAAAAACACAAATATTTAAAAATAAACAAGGTGTAAATTTTTGTGGCTATAAAATAAAGGAATATAGGTTAAAAATAAGAGATAAAGGTAAACGAAAACTAAAGAAAAAAGTAAAACAGTTAAAGTATGAAATAAGAATAGGAAATCTAACTAGCAAAGAAGCTAAAAAATATTTAGCTGGGCATTTAGGTTATATTCAAATAGCAAATATATGTAAAAGTAGAAAAATACTATGAGAAAACTAGTAATATGAGTAACTGTAAATTGGCAACTTAACAAAATACTAAAAAATAAGAAATGGAATTTTGAAAGACTAAAAAACAATAAAACTAAGAACGAAACTAAGAACGAAACTAGAAAACAAGAATACGAAGAAATCCGGAATTTACGGAAAAATTTCCAAACCACTTGACAAACCAACTAAAAATAAAGTATAATAAATAAGTCAAAAAAAGAAGAAGCAATCCATGCTCACCTTAACCACAAGGGAAAAGGTAAAAAATACATATATTTATTACTTTGTTTTATAGGAAGTAAGTATGTTTTTACATGGATTGATTTTATCAAAATCAATCTTTTTTTGTATCATAAGAATTTTATAGAAAAATGCAAAATAATAATCCTTTATATAGCTAAAATATAAAATTCGTTTAATTATGGAGGTGTTTTATTATTAAACAAGATTTACCAATTAATGAACAAATTAGAGCAAACAAAGTACAATTAATTGATGAAAACGGAGAAAAAAAGGGAATGATGAATCTTTCTGATGCATTAAACTTAGCTTATGATAAAAAGCTAGACCTAGTTATGGTATCACCAAATCCAGAAATGCCAGTTTGTAAAATCATGAACTATGGAAAATACAAATTTGAGCAATCTAAAAAAGAAAAAGAAGCTCGTAAAAAGCAAAAAACATTAGAATTA
The DNA here is from genome assembly GCA_947057505.1 of uncultured Clostridium sp. Taxonomy (GTDB): domain Bacteria; phylum Bacillota; class Clostridia; order TANB77; family CAG-508; genus CAG-273. The sequence goes on from CAMSEM010000026.1 coordinate 2,974, forward strand.
AAAGAAATTCGAATTACTCCTAATATTGAGCAACACGACTTTGAATTTAAAGCAAAAAATACTAGAAAATTTTTAGAAGATGGCAATAAAGTAAAAATAACACTTAAATTTAGAGGTAGAGAAATGAACTACATCAAATTAGGTGAAGCAGTTCTTCAAAAGTTTATAGAAGAATTAGCAGATATTGCTATTCCAGAAAAAAAGCCAATGTTAGAAGGAAAAAACATGTTTATTATATTAGCTAAAAAAGCTGATAAGTAAAAATAGATAAAGCATAAATTTAAAGGAGGAATTAGAATATGCCAAAGTTAAAAACAAATAAAGCAGCAAAGAAAAGATATTCTTACACAGCTACAGGGAAAGTTAAAAGAACAAAATCTAATAGAAGACACCTTTTAGCTAACAAAACTTCAAGAGCAAAATCTAGAGGAAAAGTACAAGATGCTTATGCAGATAAAACATGCGAAGCAGGAATTAAGAAAATGTTACCATATGGCAACTAAAAACAATTCAAAATAGTAGAGGAGGAAAGAAAATGGCAAGAGTTAAAACAGCAATTATTACTCGTAAAAAACATAAAAAAATATTAAAAAGAGCAAAAGGATACTATGGAGCAAAACATTACAGATTTAGAATGGCAAAACAAGCTGTTATGAAATCTGGAAAATATGCTTATGTAGGAAGAAAAGACAAAAAAAGCAACTTTAGAAAACTATGGATAGCAAGAATTAACGCAGCCAGCCGTCAAAATGGTTTAACTTACAGTACTTTTATAAATGGTCTTAAAAAAGCTAATGTTGTAATCAATAGAAAAATGCTTGCAGAATTAGCTGTAACAGATCCAAAAGCTTTTAGCGAAATTGCAGAAATTGCAAAAAAAGCATAACATAAAATTAAAACTTATTATTAAGATATATCTTTTAATAATAAGTTTTTTTAATGGCTATATATTGCTAGTTTTTACGCTTTCGAAACACATGAAATGTGTTTCAAAGTGGGACGCTCTGCTACCAAAGCTCTTTCTATTCTAGAAAGACTTTGGTGCCCACACACTTCAAAACTTAGTAATATATAGCCATTAATGTAAAAGAAGTATAATAGTTATTTTAGGCATTTCTTCTCAATAAATTCTTTCGTAACCATAAGAGAGTTTTTCTCAAGCTCATAATTTATTTCAAGGTTATCTGCAAGTTCAATTTCCTTTTGTTCACAAACAGTTCTTAATATTTTTTCAGCAAACCAAGGGTTTTTTACAAAAACAGGACCTAAACAATTGGTAAATAAAATATGATCCTTTTTAGCACCTTCTACAGAAGTTCCATTATTACCATAGCCATATTGAATAGTACCCAAAGGCTTGTCATCTTCTCCAAGAGTAATATCAACCATTTGTATTTGAGAGCCAACAATTTCTAAGCCATCTTCTAAAGTATAGTAAAGGTCATCTCCAATTACCATTTTACGTTCTGTATAATCAGCATCAAAAATATGAAGACCTTCAAAACTTTGCCCACATAATAAATAAATTTTATTTCCTAAAAGGGCAGAAGTAGTACCAGTTACAATGATTGTCTTTTTATGATTTATATATTCTTGAAATTCTTCTTTTTGTTCATTTAAAGATTTTAAAATAGTAGGAAGAACTTTTAGTTCACCTGCATTAAATAGTAAAATATCAAAATGAGAAAAATCTATTTTAGCATCTACATCATCTATTCTTTCTATATTTAAAGTAACTCCAAGTAAATCAGCTACATATTTAAATGCTTGTGCATTACCACGTTCGCCATGAAGATTTAAAATATCTGGGTACATCCATGCTAAATTAATTTGTTTATCCATTTACTACATCTCCTTCCTTAAAAAAGTTCTTAATTTTTTGATAAGGTTTCATACCTGTAATAATATAAATATTATCAGTTTCTAAAGTATCTAATGTTTCAAATATAGTAGCAAAATCATCTTCTACATCATAAATTTTAATTTTATCAGCTGGGGCTCCATCATAAATCATACGATTAGCACAATCATAACAAACCGTTTTTGAAAAGCATACATACTGTTCCACATTTGAATCTACCACGCCTTTAAAATTACAGTCAAAAAAGTAAAAAGTATTAGTGTAGGCTGGTGGAAAGTCCTTTATTTCATATAGTCCCATAAAGACAGCCTTAGGAGTTTTATCTCTTGCAACAGTATCTAAAGCATTTTGTAAAGTTTCAGGGTTTTCTTGTTTAATACGTAAGTAACGTATATTTTTATTATGATATTGATAAGATTCTCTTCTATCAGCTGGATTAATAAAAGTAGAAAATCCTATTTGAATTGCCTCATAATCAATTCCAAACTTTTCGCAAATAGCAATACATACAGCATAATTATATAAATAGAATGGATTCATATAAGAAACCGTATATTCATTATCCTTACATTTAAAAATATGTTTTTCAAAATCTACATTGGTAATAAGAACATTAGGGTTTTCTACACTTTCATAAGCACAGTTAGTGCACTTAAATTTACCAACATTTTCAACATTATAATAATCATAATGAATTTTGTGGTTACACTTAGGGCAAGGAAGGGTAACTGCATAAAAATCATCTTTTTCAAAAGTTTTAGTATTCTTTTCTAAACTATAATAAACCACGTTGCCAGCTAAATCTTCTAAAGCTCTACTTCTAGGTTCTTCATTATTAACAAAAAGAGTCATATTTTTATTAATGGTTTGAGCAAACATACGGTAAATAAAATCTGGATCACCATTTCTTTGAACTTGGTCTTTTTGTAAATTACTAATACATAAATTAACAGCAGGTAACACCTGATATATCTTTTGCAAGCTACGCTCATCAATCTCTAAAATTAAAAATTCTTTTTTGAACTTACCAAACATAGTAGAATTTTTTATTAAAGTAGTTGCAATACCACTCATCATGTTAGCACCTTCTGTATTGGTGGCAACTTCTTTACCAGCAGATTTAACAGTATGAGCTATTAAATTAGTGGTAGTGGACTTGCCATTGGTACCAGTAACAAAAATAGTTTTATCATAATCAATATTAGAAAAGTATTTTACAAAATCCTTTTGTAGAAAAACTGCCACTTTTCCCGAAATCATAGAACCGTTTTTTCTTTAATAATTTGCCCAATATTAAAACAAATTTTGCCACCCAAAGAGCAAAAATAAATCTTATTTTTTTCATATTCAACTCCAATCTAGTTACATAATAGAACATGCAACTTATATTACTATTATTGTTACCATGTTTTGCCTAAATTAATAACAAATTAAAAAATAACAAATAAATTATAGCATATAACGAAAATATTACAATAAGAAGAGAAAAAATATTAGCAGTTTATATATAATTATTTATATGAAAATAATAGTGGAGCAATAAAAGCCCCAAACAATATGAGCCTTTTATTGTGTCGAAAAATGCCACAATTTGACATACGATTTTTCTTGCAAAATGTAGAAAAGACATATAAAATAAAACCAATATATTCTTAGCCGAAAGGCATATAATAAACTTTATTTCAATAAAAAAATTAGAAATAAAAATATTTTGCTCAATACAAAACAATGGTTATTTATTTCAAAAATTTAAGTCTAAATTAATTTGTAAATCCTAAAAAGCAAATCTGCCAAACTTTTGCAATCAACTATTGAAAATATAATGAAATGTATCTAACATATGAAATACCTTTTGTCTAACAATATAAAATTTATTAAACAGGGAGGGATTCAATGGAGCAAGAATCAAAAACAGAGCAATTGGAATTAGAAAACCAAAAACAAGAAAGAAAAATTCTATCACCAAAACTAGATGTTGTTTTTCAAGCAATCTTTGGTGAAACAGGAAGTGAAAAAATAACAGCAAGATTTTTACAATCTATTTTACAAAGAGAAATTAACGAAGTAGATTTAAGCAGAAATGTTATTTTAAGAAGAGAACAAGTAGATGATAAACTTGGAATTTTAGATGTAATGGCTAAAATTAATGGAAAAGAAAATTGTAATATAGAAATACAACTAGTAGATAAGGGAAATATAGTAGAAAGAATACTATATTATTGGGCAAGAGTATATGCAAAAGAATTAAAAAAAGGGCAAGATTATGAAGAGCTACAAAAAACAATAGGAATCTTAATAGCAAACTTTGAAATACAAGGACTAGAAGAATTAGGATATCATACGAATTGGAAAATAATAGAAGAAAAAGAGCGAAAAATAGTCTTGACAGATAAGCTAGAAATACATATACTAATGTTACCAAAGGTAGCAGAAAAGAATGAAAATCAAGAAGAATTAATCGACTGGCTAACCTTTTTGGAAAATCCAAATTCAGAAAGGGTGCAAGAAAAAATGAAAGAAAATGAAGAGTTAAAAAAAGCAGTTGAAAAGGTAAATACAATAAGCGACGATGAGTATATGCAAAGAATAGCAGAGCTAAGAAAAAAAGCAATATTAGATGACAATACATTCAAAAGACATATGCGAGAAGCAAAAGAAGAATTAAAAGAAACAAAAGAGGAATTAAAAATTCAAAAACGAGAGCTGGAAGGTACTAAGGAAGAACTGGAAGGTACTAAGGAAGAACTAGAAGGTACTAAGGAAGAACTAGAAGGTACCAAAGAAGAATTACAAGTTCAAAAAGAAAAAATGAAAACTGAAAAGTTAGAAATGGCTAAAAAACTATTAAAAAGTGGAGTGGCAATAGAGCTTATTATAAATACCACAGGACTTACCAAAGAAGAAATTATGAACTAAAATCGTAGGAAACAGGAAAGAACATAGAATACAAATAGATAAAATAGTAAGAAAAAGACTGAAGAAGCAATGATAACAAAAATTAAAAAATAAAAATGTTTTGAATTTAGAAAATAAGTTCAAAACGTTTTTTTATCAATTTGTCAAGAAACATAAATTGCATAGAAAAAATTTACTATATTAAAAATAATCAACAAAATTCACAAAATATTCACAAACATCATATTGACAAAAAGAAAAAAGAGGGTATAATAATATTATAGGTCAAAGAAAGTCAAAGTCTAAAATGAAATGTTACCAAAAGAAAAAAATAATAGATAAACAGCAAATCATAATGATAGGAAGTGATAGTAAATGCGAATGTCAGATGTTATAGAAGAATTTATCAAAGAAATGTTTTCAGAACAAGAAGACTTTATTGAAATACAAAGAAACGATTTAGCCCAGCATTTTAACTGTGTGCCATCACAAATTAACTATGTAATTTCTACTAGATTTAATCCATCACAAGGATATTATGTAGAAAGTAAACGTGGTGGTGGAGGGCATATCAAAATAAAAAAAATTAATATTACCAAAAGCAATTACTTAATGCATGCTATTAACAGTGTAGGCAGTAAAATAACATCACAAGAAGTAGACATTTTTATTAGCAATTTCTTATCAGAAGAAATTATATCTAAAACAGAAGCAAAACTGTTAAAAGTAGCAACAAGTGATAATGTACTAGCAGTACCACAAGAATATAAAGATAGTTTAAGAGCAAACATATTTAAAAATATGCTAATTAACTTAGTAGAATAAAAATAATCATAATTGGGTTTGGCTATAAACAATAGTAATAAAACTATTCTAATATTAAAATACAATAACAAATTAACATCAATTTAAAGGAGGTAAATTTTTATGTTATGTCAAAACTGTGGAAAAAATGAGGTAAACTTTAAATATACACAAATTATCAATGGAGTAAAAAAACAAATGGCTCTATGTGATAAATGTGCAAAAGAATTAGGAATAGAAAGCTTAGACTTTAATATGCCAATTAACTTTTCTAGCTTTTTTGGAGATTTTTTAGGAGAAATGGAAGAGACCAGTTTCTTACCAACTTTTGCAAAAACAAAAACATTGCAATGCGATCATTGCAATATGACTTATGAAGAATTTGTAAGCAGTGGAAAATTTGGTTGTAAACATTGTTATGATGTATTTTCTAATGGCTTAGATAAAGTACTAAAAAATATACATGGTTCCAATAGTCATGCAGGAAGAAATAGTAGTAGAATGCAAGAACTAAGTCAAACAAAAGCTCCCAACATTACTAAAAAAACTACAAATACAAATCATGAAATAGTACAAAATGAAAAGAAAAATAATACCAAAGAAGAAAAAGTAAAACAATTAAATATAGAGCTAAAACAAGCAATAAAAGAAGAACGCTATGAAGATGCAGCAAAATTAAGAGATGAAATTAAAAAAATGTCACTTTAGGGGAAATTTATTTGAGATATTTTGGTCACAAATAAGTACGTGCCTAAAGTGAAAAAGGAGGTAAAAAATAATGAATTGGTATTTACAAAGTGGAAAAGATTCAGATGTAGTAATAAGCTCACGTGTAAGGCTTGCAAGAAATATAGAAGAGTATCCATTTATGACAAAACTTACATCTAAGCAGGCCGAAGAAATATTACAAAAAATAAAAGAAATTACACCTAGTATTGGATATGGGCTTACCTTTATTAATTTAAATGATATAGATAATATTACAAAGTTAAGTTTAGTGGAAAAACATATTATTAGCCCAGAATTTGCAGTTAACAAAGATAAGATTAGTGCTATTTTAATGAATGAAGAAGAAAATATTTGCATCATGATAAATGAAGAAGACCATATTCGTATGCAAGTATTTAGCTCTGGACTAGATTTAGAAAATTTAAAAAATTTAGCAGTAGAAATAGATGAAAAGTTAGATAGTATGCTAAAACTTGCAGTTCATGAAAAGTATGGTTATTTAACAGCTTGTCCAACCAATGTTGGAACAGGAATGCGTGCTTCTGTTATGGTGCATTTGCCAGCTTTAACCATGACAGGCAATATTGGAAAAATTTTGAATATTGTAAATAGTTTTGGAATGAACATTCGAGGAATTTATGGAGAGGGCACACAAAGCCAAGGCGACATTTATCAAATTTCTAATAATCAAACATTAGGTTTAACAGAAGAAGATATTATCAAAAATATTAATACCATTACCCAAAAGGTCATAGAGCAAGAAAGAATGGCAAGAAAATATTTAGCTAAAAAATCTATTGATTTAGAAGATATTGTTTACCGTGCTTATGGAACACTTTATTATGCCAAAAAACTTTCTTTAGAAGAATGTCAAAAGTTGCTTTCCTATGTAAAACTAGGAACAGATTTAGGTATTATGCAAGAGGTAAATGATAGTAAAGTTACAAAGTTATATTTATATGCTAATCCAGCTAACTTACAAAAATATGTAGGAAAGCAACTAGACGGTTATGAACGAGAAATAAAAAGACCAGAGGTTCTAAGAAAAATTATTAATTCATAAGTGGAGAGTTTATCATAAAAAATGAAAGGAGCAGAGTAGAAATGATGTATAAATTTACAAAACGTGCAGAACAAGCATTAGAACTTGCAAGTAAGCTTGCAAGTGAGTTTGGACACAATTATATTGGAACAGAACATATTTTATATGGTTTAACAAAAGAAGGAACTGGTGTTGCAAGTCAAGTACTTTTAGGGCAAGAAATTACACCAGAAAAAATAGAAGAAGAGATTGAAACTTTAATAGGAAAAGGGGAAGTAATTGAAGATGAATCTGCCATTGGTTTTACACCAAGAAGTAAAAGAGTAATTGAAAATGCTTTTATAGAAGCAAGAAAATTAAGCTCAGAATTTATTGGAACAGAGCACTTACTAATTGGTATTATGCGTGAAGGTGATAGTGTAGCAGTTAGAATTATGATGGATTTAAAAGTAAATCCACAAAAATTGTATAATGAAATTATGAAAGTAATAAATGAAGATGAAAATGCAGGTATGGTTGAAAAAAAGGCAAATAACAAAACCAAAGGAAGCTATAACCAAACTACTACATTAAACCAATTTGGAACAGATTTAACTAAAAAAGCAAGGGAAGGAAAATTAGACCCAGTAATAGGAAGAAAAGATGAAATAGAAAGAGTGATTCAAATTTTATCGAGAAGAACAAAAAACAATCCATGTTTAATAGGTGAACCTGGTGTTGGTAAAACAGCAGTTGCAGAAGGATTAGCAGAAAAAATAATAGCTGATGATGTACCACAAATGTTAAAAAATAAAAGAGTGGTAAGCCTAGACATTGCAAGCATGGTAGCTGGTGCTAAATACAGAGGAGACTTTGAAGAAAGAATAAAAAAATGCTTAGAAGAAGTAAAAAAAGCAAAAGATGTTATTTTATTTATAGATGAAGTTCATACGATTGTAGGAGCAGGTTCTGCAGAAGGAGCAGTAGATGCAGCTAATATTTTAAAACCACTTTTAGCAAGAGGAGAGGTTCAAGTAATAGGTGCTACAACGCTAAATGAATATCGTAAATACATTGAAAAAGATAGTGCGTTAGAAAGACGTTTTAGCCCGGTAACAGTAGGAGAACCAAGCCTAGAGGAAACAACGCATATTTTAAAAGGTATTCGAGATAAATATGAGGCACATCATAATGTAAAAATTGCAGATGAAGCAATTAAAGCTGCCATAGAGCTTTCTATAAGATACATTAATGATAGATTTTTACCAGATAAAGCAATAGACTTAGTAGATGAGGCAGCATCTAGGGTAAAAATGAGAACTTATACACAACCAGATTCTCTAAAAAAATTAGAAGAAAAAATTAGTAGTTTAGATAAAGAAAAAGAAGAAGCTATTCGTGCGCAAGACTTTGAAAAAGCAGCAAGTCTTCGAGATAAAGAAAATGAGGCAAAAGAAAAACTACAAAAAGAAAGAGAAAAATGGGAAAATAAAAATACCAAAAGTGTGACTGTTTTAACTGAGGAAGATATTGCAGAAGTAGTTGCAAGTTGGACAGGCATTCCAGTAAAAAAATTAACACAAAGTGAAAACGAAAAGTTAAAGAACTTAGAATCAACATTGCATCAAAGGGTAATTGGTCAAAATGAAGCGGTAGAAGCGGTAAGCAAAGCCATTAGAAGAGGTAGAGTAGGTTTAAAAGACCCAAACCGCCCAATTGGTTCTTTCCTATTTTTAGGACCAACAGGCGTTGGAAAAACAGAGCTTTCTAAAGCACTAGCAGAAAGCCTATTTGGAAATGAAGATGCTATGATTCGTGTAGATATGTCTGAATATATGGAATCACACTCAGTTGCAAAACTAATTGGTTCTCCTCCAGGATATGTAGGTTTTGATGAAGGCGGACAACTTACAGAAAAAATTAGAAGAAAGCCATATTCTGTTATTTTATTTGATGAAATAGAAAAAGCACACCCAGATGTTATGAATATGTTACTTCAAATTTTAGATGATGGACGTTTAACAGATAGCCAAGGAAGAACGGTAAACTTTAAAAACACTGTTATTATTATGACATCTAACATTGGGGCTAGAATGATTACAGATAAAAAGAACTTAGGATTTACAGTTGCAAGTGACAAAAAAGAAGAAGCTCAAAAAGAGTATGAAGCTATCAAAAAAGATGTAATGAGCGAATTAAAAAGAGAGTTCAAACCAGAGTTTATTAACCGTGTTGATGAAATTATTGTATTCCATAAATTAACCGAAGAAGATGTAAAACAAATTATAGATATTATGCTAAAACAAGTAATTAAAAGACTAGAGAAGCACGAAATTCAAATAGAGTTAGATGATAGTGTAAAAGAGCTAATAGCAAGTAAAGGAATAGATACAAACTTTGGAGCAAGACCTCTAAAAAGAGCAATACAAAACATATTAGAAGATAAAATTGCAGAAGAAATACTAGATGGGAATATTAAGCCAAAGAAGAAGGCAAAGCTAGCAGTAGAAGAGGAAAAAGTAGTAATCAAATAAATAGAACGGGCGTAGCCCGTTCTATTTATTTGATTGGATTTACATGCACCACAGCCTTATACACTTTTTCTAAATTACTTACATCTTGCTCTAACTTATCTGCCAAAGTGTGACTGTCAAATGTAGACATATTACCATCTACATAAATTGTTAAAAATATAACATATTGGTAGCCAACAGGAGTAGAAGAAATAGCATCTATTTTTTGAATATCTTTATAATGATGAGCTAAATCTAAAATTTGTTCTTCTGTTTTTTGATCAATAGAAATATCCATTAAAACATTATAACTTTCTATAAAAATTTTAGCACCAGTTAGGCAAATCCATACAGAAATACCAATACCAACAACTCCATCAAACCAATATATACCAGCTAAAGTAAGCAAAATAGAAATAAGAGTAAAGCAAGTTACAATACAGTCATTACGATGATCTTTTTGGTTTGCTTCTAACAAAATATTGGTATACTTTTTGCAAAGTTTATGTGTATATAAATAAAGCGCAAATTTAATAACAATGGTAATAATACAAACAATAACAAGTAACCACGAAAAGGTAAGCTCACTTCCATAAATTAACGTATAAATAGAATCATACAATAATTTTAGCGAAACTAAAACCATAGAAATAGCAATCAGCATAGAAAAAATGTATTCTGCCTTTCCATGCCCAAAATTATGGCTATTATCTTTAGGTTCACTTGCAATTTTATTGCCAATAAAAGTCATAAGAGAAGCAAAAATATCACTAGCACTGTTAGCAGCATCTGCTATCATTGATTGACTTTTAAAAAGAAAACCAGCACTTCCTTTGATAATTAATAAAAATAAATTTCCTACAATCCCTAGAAGACCAGCTTTTTTAGTTTCTTTAAAACGCTCCATAATAATTTCCTCCATACAAAAAGTTATTATAACATAATATTACAAAAAGAAAATACAAAATATGAAAAAAATTTTGTGGCATGTAAGTATGCAGTCCATTTAGAGTTAGATAAAACTACTGAATATTTAATGTTGCACAAAGAAAACAATAATGGTATAATAAAAAAAGAAAATTAAGGAGAAATTAAAGGAGCAAACAAATGGAATTTATGGCAATGGTTTATTTGCTAATTTTTGTAATATTTATTTTAGTGGCTACAGCTATTTTACAAATTCGTATGGCTGGTATAAAAATAAAAGATTTTGCAAGTTTTATTCAAGCAAATGAAATGTTAGATAAATTATATAAATTTTCTAAAAGATATCAAATTATGAGTCCACAAGAGCAAATTATTTTTTTATCAGAAGCAGAAAAAGTTTTTGCAGCTTATGATAAAATTCCATCTATTATATGGGAAGATGAATATCGTAAATATTCTGAAGTATTGCAAGCATACCAGAACATTAGGGTAACAAGATGGAGTGAGGAACATATTCAAAAAGAATGAAATTACAACATAAGATAATACGATTGGAAGAAAGCCTGCGGACA